>NZ_JBHGAR020000014.1:0-116876 GCF_042611115.2 Sulfitobacter sediminivivens | reverse complement strand
GGGCGGCGTTTCACGCGGGTGAAACGCCGCCCCTATTATTTCTGCACCACCCGCCGATCATGGTGGTCATTTGATCCCCTTGTTGTTTCTATCATTGTTAAGCCCGTCGTAAGACCTGCGCGCCTATGGTGCCTCGATGTCCCGGTCTGGGGGCATTTTGAGGCAAGAGGAATAGCGATGGCATCCAAGGTCCGCCCCATAAAGCGTGCAAATCCTTTAAACACCCTGTTTTTTAAGTGCACCGCAATGGTTGCTGTTTGCGTGCTGTTGGTTGTGGCAACAATAGAGCTTTCCTACTATCGGCAGATTTCTCAGAAAATGGCCAGAGATCTGACGGCGCGCGCAACCGAGGTCACCGGATTGATGGCATTGCAATTGGCAGGATCAATCACATTCGGCGAGATGGCAAAACTGGATAAGATCGTCACCGGCGTGGTGGAAACCGCTGGTCAGGATGCAACCGGTGCGGTTGTATTTGATCTGCAAGGTGAAATTCTCTTTGCCACACCCGAAATGGAAATCGATGCGCGTGTCACAAGAGATATGATTGCGGTGGCACGCGAAACGTTGACTGCTTCGATCAGCGAAGATGGCAAGACAGTTGCAGCGCCAGTTCGATTTGGGGTCGAAGGGGCCGCCATCGGGTTTGTGGTGACCACTTGGACCGACGAATTCATGCGCGCCACATTGGCCCGCGAGCAATTGAGTATCATTCTGGTCGGTCTTTCTGTCTTGATCGGTGCCTTGTTTGCCTGTGCTTATTTCCTGCATGCAAAGATGTCGCGCCCTCTGGTTGAGCTTGAAAGCGCGATGAACGACGTGGTGTCGGGTCAATATGATATTGTCATTCCACATACCGCGCGCCGCGATGAGATTGGGCAGATGGCGGATCGTTTGGATGAGTTTCGGCTGGCGCTTGAATCCGCCAAAGATGCCGCGCGCGAGACCGCATTCAAAAGCGCTGCTTTCGTGGCGTCATCGACTCGGCTGATGATTGTTGACGAAACCTTTAAGGTGATTTTTGCGAATCCGGCTTGTGAGGCCTTGATGACAGAACTGTTGCCAGTTCTTTCAGACACGTTGCCCGAGATCACCGGTTCAAAGGTTTTAGGGGCCGACCTGACCAAAATGCCCTTGTTGCAGGATGCTATCTCCGCGTTACAAAACGCCCGAGGAGCAAATGAAGTCGGCGCAAAATCAGTTCCGGTCATGTTGCGCCTGGGTGATCGCGCCATCCAGATAAGAATGAATAAGGCCCTCGACGAGAATGGCACTTTCTTTGGCTGTGTCATTGAATGGAGCGACCGCACAGAAGCACAACGAAACGCCGCATTCATTGACGCCATCAATGCCAGCCAGCTGTCCATCGAATTTGACGCCGGTGGCAAAGTACGTGACGCCAACGCTAATTTCCTGACCATGATTGACGGCAAGCGCGAAGACACCGCCGTATGCAGTTTGCCGAGGATGTTTGCAAAAAACCTGAAAGATGATCCAAAGGGCGCGATTTTCCATAACCGCGTGCTGACGCGTGATCTCACCCAAGGGCGGTTTTCGGCCTATAGCACCCACGCGGACAAATCGTTTGTTCTTGAGGGAAGCTTTGCCGTGATTGACAGCGCCGAAGGAACCCCCGAGCGGATCATATTCCTCGCGTCCGACGTCTCCGCCCATGATGAAGCGATGCGCCGTTCCGAAACAGAGCAGGCGCAGGCGTCTCAGGAACAGGGTCATGTTGTCGACCTGCTTGGGATTGCATTGAACAATCTGGCAGACGGTGATTTGCAGGCGGACATCACCGAGCAGGTCCCAGAACCTTATGTGAAATTGCGCGCGGACTTTAATGCAACTGTGGACTCCTTGCGTAATGCCATTTCATCTGTGATCCAAAACGCAGATTCCATTCGTAACGAGACAACGGAAATTACATCATCCGCTGACGATCTGTCGCGCCGCACCGAAAGACAGGCGGCAACATTGGAAGAAACCGCAGCTGCCTTGGACGAGCTGACAGTGTCTGTAAAATCAGCTGCTGAGGGTGCAGATGACGCTAGAAAGATGTCAGCGGACGCGCAAAAGAATGCAGAGCAAGGCGGCATCATTGCTCGGCAGGCAGTCGATGCGATGGACGGGATCAAGACCTCGTCACAGGAGATTTCGAAAATCACCACTGTCATCGACGATATCGCGTTTCAAACCAACCTGCTTGCCCTCAACGCAGGCGTCGAAGCCGCCCGCGCTGGGGAAGCCGGGCGTGGATTTGCCGTTGTCGCCACCGAAGTGCGGGCCTTGGCGCAGCGTTCATCTGACGCGGCGCGCGAGATTAACGCGCTCATTTCGTCCAGTGGTGATCAGGTCCGTCAAGGAGTGGAGCTGGTCGACAAAACTGGTGCCGCCCTTGCGTCAATCGTGACATCAGTTTCGGAAATATCGAACCGGGTTGCCAATATCGCCACATCTGCGCGCGAGCAATCAAGCGGGCTGGCGGAAATCAACTCGGCGATTAATGAGCTTGATCATGTGACCCAACAAAACGCGGCGATGTTTGAAGAAACAACTGCCGCAAGTCACGCCCTGACGGCAGAGGCCGACGCACTTGCGTTGGCCGTCGCAAGATTTCGATTGAATGCGGGGTCGGGCGGACCCGAAACATCGGTTGTCAAATTGCGCGCAACCCGAACGTCCCCAGCCGCGGCCTCGACCGCTGCAAGGCAGGGAACCCTTGCCCATGACACGACGCTGGAGGCAGAGATCGATGGCTGGGAAGAATTCTAGATTCTGCCCAAAAAGCGACCAATGATTTCATAAATCGCCTGTTCTGTGACGCATAAACTTCGCGGTGTTTTCAAAGCGGCAATCGGCCGATCAATACCTAGTCGCGGATCCCGGCAAATCTTTCTGACCATGCGTCGCGCTCTTCATCGCTGATTTTTGCAAACAACACTTCTGGCACGTCAAAGGCATGACCGGGGGCCAAACCCGCCAAAGCAGCACGAACATCGTCTGGCCAGCCCGGGTCCTGGACCCGCATCGCCGCAAGCATGGAGGCGGACGCGGTTGGGATGAAAGGTGCCGAAAGGACCGCATAGAGAGGGATCAGGTTCAGGGCCAGCCGCACCTGTGCAGCGGCTTTATCAGGATCGGTTTTGAAGGTTGACCAAGGCGCCTCGGCCTGAAGATATTCGTTTCCCGCAGCCCAGATCGCGCGCAATTCCTGCGCAGATTTCCGCACTTCCATCGTATCCATATGATCCTGATACCGCGCCACCCGTGCGGTCAGATCGGCGATCAACGCCTCTTCGGCCGGGCCGTACTGTCCGGCCTCTGGCACCATTTCGCCGAATTTCGACCGGCAGAACTTGGTGATCCTGCTGATAAAATTGCCCAGGACATCAGCCAGATCTTTGTTGGTCGACGACTGAAAGTTTTCCCACGTAAATTCAGCATCCGATGTTTCCGGCGCGTGGCTCAGGAGCCACCAACGCCAATAATCAGCCGGTAAAATTTCAAGCGCCTGATCCATGAACACGCCGCGGCCCCGCGACGTTGAAAATTGTCCGCCGTCATAGGTCAGAAAATTGAACGATTTGATGTAGTCGACCAATTTCCATGGCTCTGCCGAGCCCATGATGGTCGCGGGAAAGCTCAGCGTGTGAAACGGGACGTTATCCTTGCCCATAAACTGGGTATAGCGGACGTCATCCGCACCTTTGTCCGTGCGCCACCAGCGTTCCCAATCCGTGCCCTTTCCCGCATCAACCCATTCCTGCGCGCAGGCAATGTATTCAATCGGGGCATCGAACCACACATAAAAGACTTTGCCTTCCATACCCGGCCAATCTTCTGTCCCGCGCTTGACAGGCACGCCCCAATCCAAATCGCGGGTGATCCCACGATCTCGCAATCCATCGCCATCGTGCAGCCATTTGCGTGCGATGGACGTGGTCAGGACTGGCCAGTCGGTCTTTTCATTGATCCAGGCGTCCAGACGATCCTTCATCAGACTTTGTCGCAAAAACAGATGTTTGGTTTTGCGCATCTCAAGATCTGTAGACCCCGAGATCGTGCTGCGCGGATTGATCAGCTCAACGGGATCTAACTGCTTGGTGCAATTGTCACATTGATCGCCGCGCGCGCTGTCAAACCCGCAGTTGGGGCAGGTGCCTTCGATGTATCTATCGGGCAGAAACCGCCCATCGGCGTTCGAGTAAACCTGTTCCTCGACCACCTCTTCGATCAAACCCTGATCCGCCAGTGCCCCCGCAAAATGTTGAGTCAGTCTCTGGTTCTGTGCACTGGACGAGCGGCCAAAGTGGTCAAACGACAGGCCAAACCCGGAAGCGATCTTGGCCTGAACATCATGCATTTCGGCGCAGTATTCGGCAACGGGTTGACCTGCTTTTGCGGCAGCCAGTTCAGCCGGCGTTCCGTGCTCATCAGTGGCGCACAAAAACAGCACCTCGTGCCCTCGGGCGCGCAGGTAGCGGGCATAAAGATCGGCAGGCAGCTGGCTGCCCACCAGATTGCCCAAATGTTTGATCCCGTTGATATAGGGGATGGCGGAGGTGATGAGATGTCTGGTCACGCAAGAGGCCTTTGGTCGTTGTTCAAAAGACGCTTTAGCAGGCTGCGCAGGTGGCGACCAGCCTGTCAGTCGGTGTGATTTTTGGCATTTCGACTGCGGCCAAACAATCGACCAACCACAAACGTGGTGCGCGGTGTGCTTACGAATCGCGTCCGGTCTTTGGGTGTGGCGCGGGCGCGCATGCGGCTCAGACCAAAGATCACCAACACCGCATGGGCCGCTGAGATCATCAAGAACAAGGCGCGGGGGCCATAGTTTTCAATGAGTACCGACGCTAGATAGGGGGCGAATATGGCACCCAGGGCAAAGAAAAACATCAACGCTGCCGACAGTTCGACCCGTTCTGCATTGCTTGCAAAATCATGCGCATGGGCCGCAGCAACGGAATAGATCGGAAATGTCGTCAGGCCAAATAGCCCGGCACAAAGCATAATACCAATGGTGCCCAACCCGGCAGCAGCAACCGTGACCATCGCACTTACGATGGCAGCCACGGAAAGCCAGATCAGCACCCACCGCCGGTCATATTTGTCCGCAAGCCAGCCGACGGGCACCTGCGCCAGCGCGCCTCCCAGTACAAATGCCGACAAGAACCAGGCGATCTGGCCAGCCGTCAGCCCAACCTCCTGGCCATAAATCGGACCGACCATGCGAAAGGATGCACTTGAGACCGCAGCGACAACCACACCCGCAGCGGCCAATGGCGAGCGGTCAACCGCCAATCGGGGCCGCAGGCGGGGCGAGGTCGGCGTTTCCGGTTGCTTCATCGTGGTCAGGGTCAAGGGCAACAGGGCCGCACAACACCCAATGGCCAGCAGGTTGTACGAGACATAAGATGCAGGCCCAAGGACGCCCACGACCATCTGCGCCGCCAGCGATCCACCCATGTCGACAACCCGGTAAACGCCCATGGTGCGGCCACGTGTTTCGTTGGTTACTTTGGCTTGCAACCACGCCTCGACCACAGTGTAGCACCCCGCCACGCAAAGCCCCGATGCGACCCGCATCAACGCCCAGGCATAGGGGTTCACCACCATCATATGGGCCATCAGCCCAATGGCCCCCGCAGCGGTGAAGGCGGCAAAGGCGCGGCTGTGACCAACGCTGCCCATCAGACGCGGTGCCCACCAGCATCCGATGAAGAAACCAAAGAAATGTGCCGAGCCGAGAAAACCAATCTCTTGACGCGAAAAGCCCAGTTGCAACCCGGACAAAACATCCAAAGGTCCTACACCGCCCGACGACAATTGCAGCAGAATGACAGACAGGAACAGGGCGGCAAAGGAAATAAGCAAACGCATACTGCAAGCTTGACCGCTTTGCTCGCGAATCCCAATGCCATTCGCGACTGCGGTCAGTCGTTTTTGCCGCACCGTGTGGATTGATCCAAAGTATTGGGTCGAGGGTGCGGGTATCGCCTTGCAGCGCGGCGGTCTGGGACTAGATTGGGCTGAATTGCAGGGGAACGCATGATGAAAATGAACGATCTGGGACAGAGCGGGATCAAGGTCTCGGCGTATTGCCTTGGCTCAATGACGTGGGGCACGCAGAATACCGCCGCCGAGGGCCATGCCCAGATTGATCGAGCGTTGGACGCAGGCATCAACTTTGTCGATACGGCCGAAATGTATCCGGTCAACCCGGTCAGCGCTGAAACCACAGGGCGTACTGAGGAGATTATCGGCCAGTGGGTTGCCAAATCCGGGCGGCGCGCTGACCTGGTTTTGGCCACCAAACATTCCGGTGAAGGTCTGGGTCATGTGCGTGACGGCGCACCGATTTCATCAGCCACAATCGCCCAGACAATTGAGGGATCGCTAAAGCGGCTGCAGTCAGATTACATCGACCTCTATCAGTTTCACTGGCCAAACCGGGGGAGCTATATGTTCCGCAAGAACTGGACGTATGATCCGTCGGGTCAGGTTCGTGCTGACACCATCGCACAGATGGAAGACGCGATGGGCGCTTTGCAGCGCGAGGTTGAACGGGGCACCATCCGCGCCTTCGGGCTGAGCAACGAAAGCGCCTGGGGCTTGACGCAATGGGCGACGGTTGCCGCGCGTGTGGGTGGGCCGCGCCCCATTTCGGTGCAGAACGAATATTCGCTGATGTGCAGGATGGCAGATACGGACGTGGCGGAAACCTGCGTGAACGAAGACATTGATATGCTGTCGTTTTCGCCTTTGGCCGCCGGGCTATTGACTGGGAAATATCAAGATGGGGCAGTGCCTGACGGGTCACGCATGTCGCTGAACGGTGATTTGGGCGGCCGCAGGACCGATCGCGCGTTTGAAGCTGTTTCCGCCTATTTGCAGGTCGCAAAAAACCACGGTTTGGACCCTGTACACATGGCATTGTCGTGGTGTGTTGCGCGGCCCTTCATGGGGTCAGTGATTTTTGGGGCCACGTCGATGGATCAGTTGAACGTGGCATTGGGTGCCGCTGATATCACCCTAAGCGACGAGGTCACGGCAGAGTTGGACACCGTTAATCGCGCGCATCCTTTGCCGTATTGAGCAGTGCGTTATGTTCACCGCGCAGCCTGAGAAACAGGCTTTCTTCGTCGGTGTTCTTAAAAAATGGTACAGATGTCGGCGGGTTCGGGTCGTGCGCGCGCGCCTCAACTTCGGCCAGGACAACTTCGGTGATGAAGGGCATATCGAATGCGCGCGCCTGTGCCAGTGACACCCATTGCAGATGCGATAGCTCATCACAGGCGGCGTCGAAATCGTCAAGATCGCTGGCAATTGCGTCTGCATCGACCAAAAAGAACCGCGCGTCAAACCGGCGGGGGCGGCCCGGAGGCGTGATGGCGCGGAACACAAACTGCAATGCAGCAGCATCGGGCAGGTGACCCGTCGCGGCGAAGGTCGACCAGTCCTGCGGCACCGGTTCAGCCCACTGACCTTGCTGGCCCAAAATCAACCCGGTTTCTTCCCAAAGCTCGCGGATGGCGGCCACAGCGAGTGCATGCGCAAGGTTTCGCCCTGCGTCCTCGGCCAGACGCGTGGCACAGGTGTCGGGTAGGGGGGCGATAAGTGGGATGTCTGCGTCATCCGTATCAACCGCACCGCCCGGAAACACAAATTTGTTCGGCATAAACACCGCTTTGGCTCCGCGCTGACCCATTAAAATGCGCGGGGATGTGTGGCGGTCACGCAGTACAATCACCGTGGCGGCATTGCGGATCTGGCTCTTGTCGATGGTCATCGTTGTTGTCTCCCGGCATGTGCTGACCGCCGGACAGGATCAGGGTCTTCGGCCAAAGCCGCCCATTTCCTTGGCCCATTGAAAGCCGATCAAGGCCCCCTTCAGTCTGGGCAGAAGGTAAAGCGAGAGGCCGACACATCCAACCGCAAAAAGCGTAAACAAGGTCAGCGGTTCAGGCCGCCATGTGACAAAGACGACGTGCAACAGGGGTGCCATTAGGTGCCCGACGATCAGGATGGTCAGATACGCTGGGCCATCATCCGCGCGATGGTGATAAAATTCCTCGCGGCAAACGGGACAGTCATGGTTGACCTTCAGATAGCTTTTCAGCAACGGACCTGACCCGCAGCTGGGGCATTTGCCACGCCATCCACGCCGCATGGCGGGCAAACGCTCTCGCACGCCGGTTGTGTCGGTGACAATATCGGATCGGAGTTGATTCTGGGCCATGCGTGCTTCCTTGGTTGTCTTCTAAATGAAGCGGACGCGATCAAAAAGGAAGGGCTTGCGGCAAACTTGCGTCGCCATGTCGCAAAGCAGCGATGAATTTCCCTGCAGATTTTTCGACGGAAATTTCCGGCGCCTGCGTTTGAACCAGTACGAAGCGGCCAAATGGGCGCAAAGGATAGATAACCAGGAGTACCAAAATGACATATCGGGCAAATTTGCAATTAGCGGCTTTGACAGCCTTGATCGCCGTGGGCGCAGGGGCGGCCCTTGCAAAATCGGGTGACCGTTTCCAGGCGTTTTCAAAGATCGACAGCGATGCAAATGGACAGATTACGCGAGAGGAAATGAGTGCACATGCCGCGGCGCGCTTTGCAATGAACGACACAGACAGCGATGGGTTTTTAAGCGCTGATGAAATGCAAGCTGCCCGTGCCGCGCGCGGTGGCAATCGTGCCGAGCGGATGCTTAAGCGGTTTGACAAGGACGGCAACGGCGCATTGGATGCAGCAGAACTTGAAGCCGCTTCTGAACGGCGACAAGGCATGCGCGGTCAGCGTATGATGGGCCGTCTGGACACCGACAAGGATGGCAAGCTGTCTATGGCTGAAATGGCCGCGGGCCGTGACCCCGCCAAGATCTTCGAAAGGCTTGATGCAGATGGAAATGGCACGTTGAGCGCCGAGGAATTTGCAATGGCCCGTCAGCACGGCAAACGCCAGCATGGCAAGCCTGCATCTGAATGATCCTGTTGCCGGGCGCGCTTGTGTTGCGCGTCCGGTTTCTCTAGCCAGCATTGCAATGGATGACATTCAACACGGCACAGGCACTGATGTGGACGGCGACAAAGATGCAGCGGTTTTGCAGGGGTATGCGCAGGGTGATCCTGCGGCAGCGCGCCTGCTGGCCCTGCACCTGACGCCGCGCATCTATGGACATGCGATGCGGGTGTTGGGTGACAGTGCCGAGGCCGAGGATGTCACCCAGGAAGCGCTGTTGCGGCTGTGGCGCATCGCGCCTGAATGGCGCAGGGGTGAGGCAAAAGTGACAACGTGGCTATACCGTGTGGTGGCAAACCTGTGCACAGACAGATTGCGCAAGCGGGTGACACTGCCGCTCGAAGACGTGGCGGAACCTGCCGATCCAGCCGCATCTGTTGAGGATAGATTGCAGAATGCCGCACGTATGGATGCGCTACAATTGGCTTTGAACACACTGCCAGACCGGCAACGTCAGGCGATCGTGCTGCGCCATATCGACGGCTTGGCCAATCCTGAAATCGCCGACATTCTTGAGGTCGGGGTTGAGGCAGTGGAAAGCCTGACAGCACGCGGCAAACGCGCCCTTGCTGTCGCATTGGCTGGACAACGAGAAGCATTGGGGTACGCAGATGAAAAGAACGGATAACGATATGGATGACCAGACATTGGAAAGCCTGTTTGAACAGGCACGTGCCGCTCCGCCCGCATTGCCCCCGGAGTTGATGGCCCGTGTTTTTGAAGATGCGCGTGTTTTGCAGCCAGACGGTGAAACCGTCGGATGGCGGGGGTGGGTGCGTGCCATTGGCGGACTGCCTGCCTTAAGCGGGCTGGTCACGGCGACATGCGTTGGGTTTTGGCTGGGCTTTGCACCGCCTGATGGGATGCCTGATCTGGCAGGGCAAGTCCTCGGCCAGCAAGACGACATAGAACTGGAAATCGCGACGGATCTGACAGGGTTCGGTTGGGACATTGAGGAAGGAATTGCTGATGGTTGATGACAAACCACAGCGCCGCAAGTGGATCATGCGTTTGGCTCTCGCGGTATCATTGGGCCTGAACCTGTTGTTTGTGGGCGCTTTTGCAGGTGCTGCGTATCGCGGCGCGGGTGGACCCGGTCCGCGTAACGGCGAAGGAACTGGTCTGCGCGGCTATGCGGCACCCTACGTTCAGGCGCTGCCGCGTGAAAAACGCAGGGCGCTGTTTCAAGCTTTGCATGATAACCGAGACGGTGCGGCACCTCTTTCAAGAGATGCGCGCCGGGCGCTTTATCAACAGATGGTTTCGGTCTTGCGGGCAACCCCTTTTGATCCAGCAGCAGCCGAACAGGTGCTTGGTGCCCAACGGGACGCTGTTTTGGGTGTCCATTCGGCAGCGCAATTGATTTGGCTGGAAGAAGTCACCGAGATGACGCCAGAAGAACGAGCAACATACGCGGACGGCCTGGAAAAAGTCCTCGCGCGCGGACCACGGCGTCGCGACAGGACCAACAAAAGCGATCGTTAAGCAGGGTTATCGGTTCGGTTGGTCGCGTCAGGGGTGAGCGCGGTTTTCAGGTCTCAGAAGAACCGGCAATCTTGCTTTGAGATGCACGCGCGGTTGCCCTATGCCGCGCGGCGGGGTAGGCACGCGCAGCTTAGCTGAAGGGTGCGCCATGACGTCTCAGAAAAATCAAAAGGTTCTCGCTGTCGTCCAGGCGTCGGCTGGCAGGCGCTTTCTGGGTCTGGCTTCGCTTAGTCTGTTGGGCTTTTTGCTGATTTATATTGCGATTGCACGTTCGCCAGAGTTCATCTGGCAGGTGTTTTTGATCGCAGTCGCTGTCGCTGCACTTTGGTCTGCAGATGCCATGCGGCGGGGCACAGCCAGCGCGGTTGAGTTAACAGAAACCGAACTGCGCGATGCTGACGGTACGTTGATCGCGCGGGTCGCGGATATTGAAAGCATGGACCGCGGATTCTTTGCCTTTAAGCCGTCGAATGGGTTTTTGATAAAGACCAAAACCGCAAACCGGCGCGTATGGCGGCCGGGGTTGTGGTGGCGCATCGGGCGGCGGATCGGTATCGGGGGCATGACGCCCGGTCACCAAACCAAATTAATGTCTGAAATGTTGGCCGCTATGATGGCAGAACGCGACCCGCAAGACTAGCTGCGGATCGCGTTAATCGTTTTCTCGTTGCATTGTGATCAGTTACAGGTTTCCCAGCACACCCTTGGTGCGTATCGCGGTCGCGTGAAGACAAAATTGCGAATTTGGCGTTCTTCCAGCCCGGTTTTGAAGGGCGGGTCATAGTCGCTCCAGGTTTCGACCAGGATAAGGCGTTCTTTATCAGGCATAACGGGCAGTAGTTGGTGCCAGTTCTTGACATCAGTGTTTGTCAGAGGTTCGATCGACCCAAGTTTCTGCGACCAGTCAGCTTTGTACTCGTCGGCAACAGCGTCATACCAAAGCGACGAAACCCGGATTGATGATTTGTCCTTGGCGCGGGCCAAATATTCAAACAGATCCCGCACACCTTCAAGGTATTGGTTGTCAATCGGCACAGTCTCCCGCGAGATCGCGTCGCCGATTGTGAAAGCCGCCTTTTGGTTGATGCTGTTCATCCGGAAGGCATCAAAGATCGAAAACATAGATAGATACGTCCAGAACAGCAGCGGCAAGACGACCAAGGCTTCGATGGCGATTACCCCATCCTCCCGACGCAGGAAATCACAGCGCAGAACTGATCTGAGAGTTGACTTGATTTGGATCATCAACATCAGTTTGGCTCCTGTACAAAGGCGGAAGTTGAAACCATCCGCGCGCGGCCTGACCCATCTTTGGTAAAGGCATAGCCAAGACCGGACGTTGGAAAGACCGGTTTGAATTTGACGCAGGCGCGCAAGATCATCAGTTGGTGTTCACGGCCCAGGTCAAATCCGCGCGGATCCTGCACAGGTTGGGAAACATCAACACAATCCGCACTCCGGTTAAACGCGGCAAACTGCCGGGGGTCGAGCGGTGCCATTTCCAGGCGCAAGGTGCTGTCGCAATCCTCAAGGAAGCCGGAATAATCACAGATCATGTCTTTGAGCTGGCCATGGGTCATGTCCGTGTTCGTGTTCAACCGCACATAACGCACGGTCATATCCAGGCCACGGTCCAGAAACATATGCCGCATTGCGTAAAGGCCCATTTCCACGGACATCAAAAAGCAGCTAAAGATTAGCGGCACAAAAATCACGAATTCCAACATGATCGCTGCGCCGTTTTCATCCCTGCGAAAACGGCAAAGCCTGTTCTTGAGGGATGAAATCATTGTGTCAACCTCAGCTGATTGATCTGGCGTGCAACGGCTGCAAATGCTTCACTGATCTCAACACCTTCCACCCGGAAGAAGTGGCTGGGTGAGGAGGCGCAATCGTTCATGACGGATGCCCCATGGTCAGTGACTTCAAAGCCAATGGACCAGATCACGATCCTCGCATCTTTGGCGGCATCACAGATTGACTTCAGCAAGGTGTCGCCTTGTGACGCGGTGTACTTCTGCCAATAAAAGCGGGATCGGTAATAATAGCTCACGTAGTTACTCAGATAGTAATTCAGGTTATAATTGTTCCAGTGCACGCGCTCACTGTCAGAGTCGTAGTAATAGCTCGCGATGCGATTGCTGCTGCTGTTCTGACCATCGGTCATCAAAACGATGGTTTTTAACGTCTCGGCGTCGGAATGCGCCGCTGGCCGGTCGGCGAACACCGCGTCCACATTGTTGTTGGCAACTAAGTTGGTCGTCAGGGGCCGGAAAGACGGGTCCAGCATCGCAGTGGCCCATTTCATACCCAAAAAGATCTGTGTACCGGCCCGAGGCTTGTACTGATTGATTTGGCCCTTAAGGTAAGCCGCGTTTTGGCTGATTGGGACAATGCGCTCGTATGAGTAACGTGGGCAAACAGTGTCATAACGGGTGTTTCGTTGGGTCCCGCTTTGGTTGGAATAGGTGTTCCACTGGAAATGCTGCATTTGATCGTAGGTACGTGACGTATCCAGCGCGACCGAATTATATTCTGAATCGGGGATTTCCAGGCAGTGTGAATAGTTATGTGTTTTGTACACGTTCAATTGGTCCATGATCATGGGCCCAACATTCACGTGTTGTGAGTAGGGCACCAATGAAACTGAGATGAGATCCGCATTCTCAGGCTTGAGCACGGTGTCGATGAACACGCCTGCCGCATCCCGGAGGTTCTGCATTTTGGTGCCGTCGTTCATGGAGCCGGAAATATCCAGAACCATCGAAATCTCGACCTTGTTTACTTTTTCTTCGGCGGTTGAGGTCGCCGGGATTGTCAGTGTTTTGACACCCATCGACCTCATGAACTGTGTGTTCATGGTCGTTGTCGCGTCCACTTTTACTGTGCGAAAGTTCAGACCTTCGTTGACATAGACATTCGAGACATACTCGCCCATGCCGGATTTGACGAAGTAGTCCCGTACAACTGCCTCTGGATCGAGGGGTTGATCAAGGTCAGCGGCGGCAAGTACCGCGCGGTCTGCGACAGCTTGCAGTCGTGTGCGCTCCATTTCGTGGCGCATAAGATCGACGCCGATGCCGCCAACCAAAATCATAATCACAATCATGAAGCACGCAAAGATCGTCATGACCCCGTCATCGTTTTTTACAAAACGGCGGTAGGTCAGAGCGGCAGTGCTTGATTTTAACGCAGCAACGATGGGGGTCTCGCAGACATTACGTTTCATCGCTAATAACCTTTCATGTCTGTAACCCGAAATAGGGCACAACCTGTTCGTAGGACTAATCCTTCATGATCTTGTGACGGATAATCGTGTCCGAATTAGGGCGTAGAATGGGCAAAATCACTGATTTTAAGGGCTTTTTTAGCATTAATCTTTTGTTAAGCAGACTGTTGTTTCCAGTTCGGACACGATCATACCCAATTAAGACCAATTTTGTTAAAGCGCGCGAAAAGCGAGCGAAGAGGTGAAAAAAGTCGCACCTTTTTAACTTCGGCTTTAGGGTGGCGCGTGATGATTTGTCAAATGGGTGAGTCGCAACACATGCGGCGCGCCCTGAGACCCAACAGGAGAATCCGATGAGCCCCACCACCGAACCGAGTTTCCGTGAAAGTGTAGACATCATGTTCAACCGCGCCGTGGCACTGATGGACTTGCCACCGGGGCTGGAGGAAAAGATCAGGGTTTGTAACGCGACCTATACCGTGCGCTTTGGTGTGCGGCTGCGCGGCAAAATCCAGACGTTCACCGGGTATCGGTCAGTGCATTCTGAACATATGGAGCCCGTCAAGGGGGGGATCCGCTATTCGCTTGGCGTGAACCAGGACGAGGTCGAAGCGCTTGCCGCCTTGATGACCTACAAATGTGCGCTGGTTGAGGCTCCGTTCGGTGGCTCAAAGGGCGGGTTGTGCATCGATCCGCGTGAATACGACGAACATGAGCTTGAACTGATCACCCGTCGTTTCGCCTATGAGCTGATCAAACGCGACCTGATCAATCCCGCACAAAACGTACCTGCGCCGGACATGGGAACGGGTGAACGGGAAATGGCCTGGATTGCGGACCAGTACAAACGCATGAACACCACCGAACTTAACGGTGTGGCATGTGTGACCGGCAAACCGATCAATGCGGGTGGTATTCAGGGCCGCACAGAAGCCACCGGACGCGGGGTGCAATATGCGCTGCATGCGTTTTTTCGTGATTCGCAAGGGTTGGAAAAGGCGGGGCTTACCGGCGAGCTGAAAGGCAAACGTGTCGTGGTGCAGGGCCTTGGCAATGTGGGGTATCATGCCGCCAAGTTCCTCAGCGAAGAGGATGGCTGCATCGTCACAGCAATCATCGAACGGGATGGGGCGCTGCACAACGAAGCTGGTCTTGAAGTCGAGGCCATCTATCAGTGGATCGCCAAACATGGCTCGATCAAAGGGTATCCTGACAGTCATTTTGAATCTGATGGGGCAAAGCTGCTGGAAGCGGAATGTGACATTCTGATCCCGGCAGCCCTGGAAGGTGTGATCAACATGAGCAACGCGGAACGCGTCAAAGCGCCACTGATCATTGAGGCCGCCAATGGCCCGGTGACCGCTGGCGCGGATGAAGTGTTGCGCAAAAAGGGCTGTGTGATCATTCCAGACATGTATGCCAATGCCGGCGGTGTGACGGTGTCCTATTTCGAATGGGTGAAAAACCTGAGCCACATCCGCTTTGGCCGCATGCAGCGCCGTCAGGAAGAATCGCGGCACCAGCTGGTTGTTGATGAATTGGAGCGTCTGAGCTCGGACAAACAACTTGGCTGGACACTGAGCCCGGATTTCAAGGAAAAATATCTGCGTGGTGCAGGTGAATTGGAACTGGTGCGCTCCGGCCTCGATGACACAATGAGCACAGCCTATCAGTCGATGGCAAATGTCTGGCATAGTCGCGATGACGTCGATGATCTGCGCACAGCCGCGTATCTGGTGTCGATCGAGAAAGTCGCAGCGAGTTATCGCGCCAAGGGCCTTTGATAGTGAACACAAGTTCATGCAGGGCGGTTACGGCCGCCCTGTTGCTGCCGAAGAGGTATTTTATAGCGACGTAGAAGTCTTTTGCATGAAGAGGCTGGGGGCATTCAGCACTGTAACCAAAGTAGGTGGATTGCGAATTCTCAAACAACTGCTGCTTCCGGGCTGTGTGCACGGCAGCATTCATTGGGATGGGCATCAATGGATTTAGGGAAAACTGAATAGACGCCTGTTCTTGGGCGGACAGACCTGTGCGCAGGGCGTAAGATCGCCGCATGATGTTTGATTTGCCCGATGACGATACCCTCTTTGCCGCACTCTTGGCGCGCAACCCGGCCTATGATGGACGCGTTTATGTTGGTGTGACGTCAACCGGCGTGTTTTGCCGGCTCACCTGTCCTGCGCGCAAACCCAAACGCGAAAACTGTCAGTTCTTCGACCGGATCGGGGCGTGTATTGAGGCGGGGTATCGGCCTTGTAAACGGTGCCACCCCATGTCCCCGGCCGTCGAAAACGATCCAGACATTGCCCGTCTGCTAAGCGCGCTGTCGGATGACCCGGCCCGGCGCTGGGGCAAGCGCGATATCATGGCGCTGGGGCTGGACCCATCGACCATGCGCCGTGCGTTCAAACGGCAATTTGGCATGACCTTTCTGGAAATGGCGCGTCTGTCGCGGCTGCGGACCGGGGCGGAAAAGCTGCCCAAAGGTGCCCGCGTGATCGACGCACAGTTTGAGGCGGGATACGAAAGTCCGGCAGCCTTTCGCAGTGCCTTTTCGCGTTGGCTGGGCCTGCCACCGGCACGCTTTGCCAAGGACGCGATGCTGCGGGCGGACTGGCTTGATACCAGGCTCGGCGTGATGATCGCGATAAGCGATGCGCATGCGCTGCACTTGCTCGAATTTACCGAACGCAAGGCGCTGCCCCGCGAATTGAAACGACTTTACGCTTTTGCCAAGGGCAGCCTTGGATTTGGCCGATTTGCCCCGACCGACCGGATCGAAGCGGAATTGGACGCGTTTTTTGATTTGCGCAATGATCAGTTCGAAACCCGGCTGGCCCCTCACGGCACCGCGTTCACTCAAGAAGTCTGGCGCGCGTTGCGCAAAATCCCGGCGGGCGAAACCCGCAGCTATTCGGATGTGGCCCGTGCCATCGGAAGACCGGATGCCAGCCGCGCTGTGGCGGGGGCGAACGGGGCCAATCCGATCGCAACTGTGATCCCGTGTCACCGGGTCTTAGGGTCGGATGGTGCGCTGACGGGGTACGGCGGCGGGCTTTGGCGCAAACAGGCGTTGATCGAATTGGAGCGCGGATTTGCGAGGCATGAAAAATCGGCGTTATCATGATCCTTTGCCATCTAGACGCGCAGGCCTTTGCGAGGCTGTACTCGAAGGATGCGCTGCGTGGTCGCGTTATGAATGACGCGTTTGGGCAGGCCACGGTGCAGGTGGTAAAGGGCCAGTCGGTGAATGACTTGACGTTTGGTCGCTGCCGGAACGGACTGTGACGCTAAATGCAATAAAGGAAGTCTGAGAGATTGATACTTCTAAGCTGACTTGGCAGGGTGGCCCGGTCTGCAAGAAGGGGATGATCATGCGGTTTTCGGGTTTACGCGTTCTGCGCGAAGGGTTGACCGGTAACAAAGGCTGGGCACCTCACTGGCGTGATCCGGAACCGAAAGCGGAATACGACGCCATCATCATCGGCGGCGGCGGTCACGGTCTGAGCACTGCCTATTATCTGGCCAAGAACCATGGGATGACCAACATTGCGGTTCTTGAAAAAGGCTATCTCGGTGGCGGTAACATTGGGCGGAATACGACGATTGTGCGGGCCAACTATGGCATGCCGGGCAACTCTGAATTCTATTCGCATTCGCTGAAATTGTGGGAAGGTCTGGAACAGGACCTGAATTACAACGTGATGCATTCGCAGCGCGGACTCATTAACCTTTGCCATTCCGACGGCCAGCGCGACGCTTTTGCACGGCGCGGCAATACAATGATCAATCAGGGCGACGATGCGGAATTGCTGGATCGCGAGGGCGTTCGACGGTTGTTGCCCTATCTGGATTTCGACAACATTCGTTTTCCGGTGTTTGGGGGATTGCTACACCGACGCGGCGGCACAGCGCGCCATGATGCGGTGGCCTGGGGTTATGCGCGGGGTGCCGATCAGCGCGGCGTCGATCTGATCCAGCAATGCGAGGTCACGGGCATTGATATTGAGAACGGTCAGGTGCGCGGTGTTCAAACCACGCGCGGGGCGATCAAGGCCAGCAAAGTCGGGATTGTGGTGGCAGGCCGCTCTGGTCAGGTGGCGGCGATGGCGGGGATGCGGTTGCCGATCGAGAGCCATATCCTACAGGCCTTTGTGACCGAAGGACTTAAACCCGTCATCGACCATGTGGTCAGCTTTGGCATGGGGCACTTTTACATGAGCCAGTCTGACAAAGGCGGTTTGGTGTTTGGAGGTGATCTGGATTTTTATGCGTCATATGCGCAGCGCGGCAACATGCCGATGATGGAGCATGTGATGGAGGCGGGCATGACGCTGATGCCGATGATCGGCAAGGCCAAGGTGCTGCGGTCATGGGGCGGGATCATGGACATGACGCCCGACGGCTCACCGATCATCGACAAGACCGATACGGATGGTTTGTTCATCGACTGTGGTTGGTGCTACGGCGGTTTCAAGGCCGTGCCCGGATCAGGGTTCAGCTTTGCGCATCTGATGGCCACCGGAAATCATCATGGACCGGCGGCAAAATATCGGTTGGACCGGTTTCGAACGGGGGTCGGATTGATGGATGAAGAGAGCACCGGCTCTCAACACAATCTGCATTGAGGGCGGCGATGTTGGAATTTGTGTATTTTAGGAACAATGAAACGGGGGCAGCAAGGCCTCTTGGGGGTGTCTGATGCGTATTGAATGTCCGATATGCGGAAACCGGGATCGGCGCGAATATTACTATCAGGGGGATGCAGTGGCGCTGGATCGCCCCGCGCCTGATGCGGGTGACGATGCTTGGGAAAACTATGTGCATCTGCGTGAGAACCCCACCGGCGCACGGCGTGATTTATGGCATCACGATGGGGGCTGCGGGGCCTGGCTGGTTGTGACGCGCAACACCACGACGCATGAGATTTCCAAAGTTGAACTGGCTGCGGACATAAAAAGCGCCCAGATGAAAAAGGTGGCAAAATGAGGGTTGCAGATAAAGGTCTGATCGACCGCAGCAAACCGGTTTCATTCTCGTTTGATGGCCATACCTTTGGCGGGTTTCAGGGCGATACGGTTGCCTCTGCGCTCTTGGCGAATGAAGTGCGCCTGATGGGCCGCTCGTTCAAATACCACCGCCCGCGCGGGGCATTGACGGCGGGCAGCGAAGAGCCAAACGCGTTGATCACCACGGGCACTGGCGCGGGGCGAGAACCCAACGTGCGCGCGACAGTTCAGGAGGTTTATGACGGGTTGGTGACACAGAGCCAGAATGCATGGCCGTCGCTTGGCTTTGACGTGATGGGCATCAATGATCTGGCGGCACCGTTTCTGGGTGCTGGATTTTACTACAAGACTTTCATGTGGCCGAAAAAGTTCTGGGAGGCCGTCTATGAACCGATCATCCGCAAGGCGGCGGGCCTTGGCGGGCTGAGCGGCGCGCATAACCCCGATACTTATGAACGCGCCTATGCCTTTTGCGATCTGCTGGTGATTGGGGCGGGGCCTGCGGGGTTGATGGCGGCGCTTACGGCGGCACGCGCGGGCGCGGACGTCATTCTGGCGGACGAAGATGCGTTGATGGGCGGTCGTTTGAACGCTGAAACCGGTGAGGTTGATGGCAAGCCCGGTTCCGTATGGGCGGCAAAGATCGTGGCCGAACTGGCAGACATGGACAATGTCCGGCTGATGACACGCACCACCGTCACAGGGGCTTATGACGGCGGCATGTTTGGCGCGCTGGAGCGGGTCAATCAGCACACCGGCAGGCGCGGTGATGCACCGCTTGAAACATTCTGGCGGATTGCGGCAAAACAGTCGGTTCTAACTGCAGGTGCGCTGGAGCGGCCGGTGGCATTTCAGAACAATGACCGGCCAGGGATCATGACGGCCGGTGCTGTGCGGTCCTATCTGAACCGTTGGGGTGTGACCCCCGGCAAACATGTCACGATTTTTGGCAACAATGATAATGCGCATCAGACCGCCCGAGACATGCATGCCGCGGGCGTCCATGTCGCGGCCCTTGTCGACAGCCGGCATGATGTGAACATCGAAAGTGCGGATTTTCCAATCTACAAAGGCGCACAGGTCTGTAATGCTGGTGGACGCAAGGAGCTGGAGAGCATCACCATCCGCACCAGCAGCGGCGAACAGGCGATCCAGACCGATTGTCTGGCCATGTCGGGCGGCTGGAACCCCACGGTGCATTTGACGTGTCACATGAATGCGCGTCCCACATGGCGGCCCGATATTCAGGCCTTTGTGCCGACCGATGGCTCGGTCCCGAACATGACGGCGGCGGGGGCCTGTAACGGGGTGTTTTCGACGCAGGGGTGTCTGACTGCGGGTGTCGATGCGGCGCGGGCGGCGCTGTCTGCGTTGGGCAAGAAGGCCGCAGATGTCGAGATGCCAAAGGCCGAGGATGCGCCCTATAACATGAGCCCACTTTGGGCTGTTGCGGGCAAGGGCCGTGCATGGCTCGATTTTCAGAACGATGTGTCGGTCAAGGATGTGAAACAGGCAGCGGTCGAGAACTTCAAATCCGTTGAGCATATGAAACGCTACACCACGCAGGGCATGGCGACGGATCAGGGCAAGAATTCGAATGTGGGTGCCTTGGCGGTGCTGGCCGATGCAACCGGACGCGGCATACCTGAGACCGGGACCACGACATTCCGTCCGCCCTATACGCCGGTTGCCATCGCTGCGATGGGGGCGGGGGCACAGGGCAAAGGATTTGCGCCGGAGCGGTTCACCACCAGCCACAATGCCAGCGTCAAAATGGGCGCACCGATGATCGCGGCGGGGCTGTGGTACAGACCCAGCTATTTCCCGCGCGCGGGGGAAACGACCTGGCGGCAATCGTGTGACCGCGAAGTGGGCTTTGTGCGCAATGCTGTTGGCGTCTGTGATGTGTCAACCTTGGGCAAGATTGACATTCAGGGCCCGGATGCGGCGGCCTTGCTCGATTTCGTTTATACCAACATGTTCAGTTCGCTCAGCGTGGGCCGTGTGCGTTATGGTCTGATGCTGCGCGAAGACGGGCATGTGCTGGACGATGGCACATGTGCACGATTGGGAGACCAGCATTTTGTGATGACCACCACAACAGCGGCTGCAGGCCTGGTGATGCGGCATCTCGAATTTGTGACGCAGTGTCTGCACCCCGAATGGCAGGTCTGTTTCACGTCGGTAACAGAGCAGTGGGCGCAGTTTGCAGTCGCCGGGCCAAAATCACGGGAATTGTTGAACGGTGTGCTGGACAAGCAAATCGACAATGACAGCTGGCCATTCATGGCCTGTGGTGCGGCGTCGGTGATGAGCGTTGAGGGGCGGCTTTTCCGGATCTCATTCTCGGGGGAGCACGCCTATGAAGTTGCCGTGCCTGCGCGGTATGGTGCGAGCCTGTTTGATGTGCTGGTCAAACGCGCCGAAGAGATGGGCGGAGGGGCCTACGGGATGGAAGCGCTGAACGTGTTGCGAATCGAAAAGGGGCATATCACCCATGCTGAAATCCACGGGCGCACTACAGCATTTGATGTGGGCATGGGACGCATGGTATCGGCCAAGAAAGACTGCATCGGCAAGACAATGTCAGAGCGGCCCGGTCTGTTGGATGAGGACCGCGAACAACTGGTGGGGTTCAAACCTGTGGGAGCGGTCAAACAACTGAGCGGCGGCGCGCATCTGTTTGAAAAAGACGCCGAGGCGGTACGGGTCAATGATCAGGGCTATATCACCTCGGTTGCGTTTTCACCGGACGTGGGCACCTACATCGGACTGGGGTTCATCCAGCGCGGCCCGGAACGGCACGGCGAGGTGATGCGCATGGTCGATCACCTGCGCGGGCTGGAGGCCGAGGTTGAGGTGTGTTCCCCGGTCTTTGTGGATCAGACAGGAGGGCGTGTCCGTGGGTGAATTGAAAGCTATCACAGCCTGCGCGGGCCTGTTGCCGCTGACGCTTGGGGCCGCAACACTCGAAGAATTCGATGCAGGTCGGATGACCTCGCTGTCACCCTTCGGCGACGGCAAGGCCCTGTCAGACGCGTTGGAAAAAGCCCATGGTATGGCGCTTCCCAAACCCAACCGCGCCACTGGTAAGGAAGGGGGCCGATGTATCTGGTTTGGCAGGGGCGAGGTTTTGCTTATGGGTCCTGCACCGCACAAATCTCTGGGTAAACATGGCGCGGTTGTTGATCTGTCTGACGGGTGGGCCTGTGTTGAACTCAGCGGTGCCGCCGCAGTCGATGTTATGGCACGGCTGGTGCCTGTTGATCTGCGCGACAAGGTATTCAAACGCGGTCACAGCGTGCGCACGCAGGTTTTGCACATGTCAGCTTCGATCACACGTGTTGGTGTGGACAGGCTTCAGATATTGGTGTTCCGTTCGATGGCGGCCACATTGGTTCACGATCTCAAACAGGCTATGGCAGCGGTCGCATCGCGCGGTTAATCTGCACCAAGGGGCCCGAATCCCTGTCTTATGTAGATCTGAGTGGAGTGTACTGATGATAATGAAACCAATTGCTGTGGCATTGACAGCCGCCCTGGTGATGACTTCGGGCCCAGCACGTGCGGTGTCCGAGAAAGAGGCGGATTGCCAGTTTCAAGCGAACTTGCTGTCGACAGTTCAGAAAGCGCGATTGAACGGCGTGTCCAAGGACAAGCTTACGGATGTAATCAAGGCTTCAAATCCTGACCTGTCTGAGAGCGTCTTGGCGGCCGTCCCGGCGATTGCAGACCATGTCTACAGCATCAAGCGGAAAGATCTTAAGGACGTCGACCTTGGTGCCGCCACCAAGGCACAATGTCTTGAGAACTGGGATCAAATTCAGGCGATGAAAAAGACGGTCACGAACTAGCCGCTGCTGGACTTCGGTGGTGCGGGTCCAATATAAGAACCTATGAGCCTGCCACCCGGATTTTTGGACGAATTGCGCACCCGTTCCAGCCTGTCACAGGTGGTGGGACGCAAAGTTGTGTGGGATGCGCGCAAGTCCAATCAGGGCAAAGGTGACATGTGGGCACCATGCCCGTTCCATCAGGAAAAATCTGCCAGCTTTCATGTCGATGATCGCAAAGGATTTTATTATTGCTTTGGCTGCCATGCCAAGGGTGATGCCATTTCCTTTGTCCGCGAAACCGAGAATGTAGGCTTTATGGAAGCGGTTGAGATTCTGGCCCGCGAGGCCGGTATGCCGGTGCCAAAACAGGACCCCCGCGCGCAGGAAAAAGCCGACAAGCGCACGGAACTTGCGCAGGTGATGGAACAGGCTGTGCAGTGGTTTCGCCTGCAGTTGCAAACCGGCCAGGCAGCAGATGCGCGCGCCTATCTGGACCGGCGCGGATTAGACGCAGCAGCGTTGGCGCATTGGGAGATCGGGTTCGCGCCGGGTGCGTGGCAGGGGCTTTGGGATGCGCTGAAGGCCAAAGGGGTGGATGACGCGTTGATCCTTGGTGCGGGTCTGGCCAAACCATCGACCAAGGGTGGCAAGCCTTATGACACGTTTCGGGATCGGATCATGTACCCCATCCGTGACGCGCGGGGCCGTGCAATTGGCTTTGGTGGCCGTGCGATGGACCCAAACGACAATGCCAAATACCTCAATTCGCCCGAGACAGAATTGTTCGACAAGGGCCGCAGTCTTTATAACGTGAAAGAGGCGCGGGTGGCGGCGGGCAAGGGGATGCCGCTGATTGTGGCCGAAGGGTATATGGATGTCATTGCCCTGCACGGCGCTGGGTTCGAGGCATCCGTGGCCCCTCTGGGCACTGCGATCACGGAAAGCCAGCTACAGATGCTGTGGCGCATCGCCCCTGAGCCGATCATAACGCTGGACGGGGACACGGCCGGACAACGTGCGGCGATGCGGTTGATTGATCTGGCGCTGCCGTTGTTGGAAGCCGGGCAGAGCTTGCGATTTGCCGTGATGCCGGAAGGGCAGGACCCTGACGACCTGCTCAAGGCACAAGGCAGTACCGCGTTGCAAAAGCTGCTGGATGAGGCGATCCCGATGGTCCGCCTGCTGTGGCAGCGCGAAACCGAGGGTCGCGTTTTTGACAGCCCGGAACGTAAAGCGGCGCTCGACAAAGCGCTGCGCGAAAAGATCAAGTTGATCAAGGATCCGTCGATCCGCAGCCACTATGGGCAGGAAATCAAAGACTTACGCTGGCAGTTGTTCCGGCCAAAAGCGGCCAAAGGACCCGCAGCACGTGGTCAAAACGCGGGCAAATGGCAACCGGCACCGCAGCCGCCGATGGCCAGCACCAAAGCTTCTGCATTGGCGGCGGCCACGGATGCGCAAACATCAGAACATCTGCGCGAGACGGTGATTTTGGCGGCTTTGGTCAATTGCCCACAGATCATCGAGGATTTTGAAAGCGGGCTGGAAAACATGACCTTTTCCGACCGCACCCATGCGACATTGCGCGACCTGTTGCTGCGTCACGGGCATGCCGGTGAAAAAGTGTTGCGCGATCAGATTTCCAGCGTTCTTGGCCCTGATGCCCTTGAAAACCTCATCTCGCAACGCCACGTTGCCATCACACCCTGCATCCGCAATCCCGGGAATGTTGAAATGGCAACAATGACCGTGGCCGAAGAACTGGCGAAATTGGAGGCGGCGAGGGGATTGAATGCAGAGATTGCCGAAGCGGTTGAGGATTTGACCGGAGTTGCCGACGAAGGGGTGACATGGCGGCTAAGCGAGGCGGCGCGCGCTGCAGATCGCGCGGTGCGGACCGGGCAAGAGGACAAGGCAGAATACGAGCTGGGTGAGAACGGTGCGCGGATGAAAAGAGATGAGCGCAGCGCACTGGACGCATTGCTGGACGGCATTAAATATGAAAAGCCCAAAGGGCGCGGGTAAGGTCAGCGTGACCTTTTCGCAGGAACTTTAGGAAAAAACAGGGTATCGGGTTTAAGAATCACCCAAAACCCCGCATGATTCGCAAAACCGAATCACCGCGAAGTGATTCGCGCTGACGCGCTGAAGGAGCACGACATGGCCGCCAAAGACACGAACGACGACGGCAAGCGAGACGAGAACGACAGCGGCCATTCGCTTGATATGAGCCAGGCTGCGGTCAAAAAGATGATCGGTGAGGCCCGCGAAAGGGGCTATATCACCTACGATCAGCTTAATACCGTGTTGCCGCCCGAGCAGGTCAGCTCCGAGCAAATCGAAGATGTGATGTCGATGCTGTCAGAAATGGGCATCAACATCATCGAAGACGAAGACGCCGAAGAAGAAGACGCCAAGGGTAGCACCGAGGTTGCGACCACAGATTCAGCGCGTGATATCACGCTGTCGTCTGGCACGGCAGAGAAACTGGACCGCACCGATGACCCGGTGCGCATGTATCTGCGCGAAATGGGCAGTGTCGAACTGTTGAGCCGTGAAGGCGAGATTGCGATTGCAAAGCGCATCGAGGCTGGCCGCAACACGATGATCGCCGGCCTTTGCGAAAGCCCGCTGACCTTTCAGGCGATCACCATCTGGCGCGACGAATTGCTGTCAGAAGACATCCTTCTGCGTGATGTGATCGACCTTGAGGCGACATTCGGCAACACAATGGGCGAGGAAGATACGGCACCCGTCGTTGTCCCCGGTGCGGCCGTCACCGAAGCGAAGACCGGCGAAGAAAAGACCGAAGTGGATGCCGATGGCAACCCAATCACAAACGATGATGACGACGATGACGAGGACGAACAGGCCAACATGTCGCTGGCCGCGATGGAAGCGGCACTCAAGCCGCAGGTTCTCGAAGCGCTCGACATCATTGCCGACGATTACGTCAAGCTCAGCGAGATGCAGGACAGCCGGATATCGGCGACCCTGAACGAAGACGGATCGTTTTCGACCAAGAACGAAGCGACCTATCAGAAACTCCGTGCCGAGATCGTGTTGCTGGTGAACGAACTGCACCTGCACAACAACCGTATTGAAGCGTTGATTGACCAGCTTTACGGCATCAACCGCCGCATCATGCAGATCGACAGCGCGATGGTGAAACTGGCCGATCAGGCCCGCATCAACCGCAAAGAATTTGTCGACGAATACCGTGGCTATGAACTTGACCCCAACTGGATGGAGCGGATGGCCGAAAAGGCCGGGCGTGGCTGGCAGATGTTCATCGAACGCTCTTCTGACAAGGTCGAAGAATTGCGCGCGGATATGGCGCAGGTCGGTCAGTATGTGGGTCTTGATATCTCTGAATTCCGCCGCATTGTGCAGCAGGTTCAGAAGGGTGAAAAAGAGGCCCGTCAGGCCAAGAAAGAAATGGTCGAGGCAAACCTGCGTCTGGTTATTTCGATTGCCAAAAAGTACACCAACCGCGGCCTGCAATTCCTTGATTTGATTCAGGAAGGTAACATCGGCCTGATGAAAGCTGTTGATAAATTCGAATACCGCCGAGGCTATAAATTCTCGACCTATGCGACATGGTGGATCCGTCAGGCGATCACCCGGTCGATCGCGGATCAGGCGCGCACCATCCGTATTCCGGTGCATATGATCGAAACGATCAACAAACTAGTCCGCACAGGCCGTCAGATGCTGCACGAGATCGGCCGCGAACCGACACCAGAGGAACTGGCAGAAAAGCTGCAGATGCCATTGGAAAAGGTTCGCAAGGTGATGAAAATCGCCAAGGAACCGATTTCACTGGAAACGCCGATCGGCGACGAAGAAGACAGCCAACTGGGCGATTTCATCGAGGACAAGAATGCCGTGCTGCCGCTCGACAGCGCCATTCAGGAAAACCTCAAGGAAACCACAACCCGGGTGCTGGCATCGCTGACCCCACGCGAAGAACGCGTGTTGCGGATGCGGTTTGGCATCGGCATGAACACGGACCACACTTTGGAAGAAGTGGGCCAGCAGTTCAGCGTGACGCGCGAACGTATCCGTCAGATTGAGGCCAAAGCGCTGCGTAAGCTGAAACATCCAAGCCGCTCACGCAAGCTGCGCTCATTCCTGGATCAGTAAAGCAATGTTTCGGCGCGATTTCGGTAAAAGAAAACGCGTCGAAAATTTCTAGAAATTGCGGTTGCGCCTGAAATGATTGGCCGTGTTCAAGATTTCCGCAAAGACGCTATCGCTGACAATGTCGCCGATAACCTCATCGTTTTTGACGGCGAATGTGTCCTGTGCTCTGCTTTCTTTCGCTTTATGCTGCACCACGACCATGCGCATGTTTTCCAGTTCGCGACTGCACAATCTCCTCTTGGGCAGAGGCTTTATGCCGCCCTTGATCTGCCATTGGACGATTTTGAGACCAACCTCGTCATTGTGGATGGTGAGGTTTTTGGGCACCTCGACGCATTCGCGGCTGCGATGACCAGGCTCAGCTGGCCGTGGCGCATGCTGGTCGCTTTGCGGTGGCTGCCGGAAGGGATCAAGATGCCGGTCTACCGTGTGATCGCGCGCAACCGCTATCGCGTCTTTGGGCGCTATGACACCTGCATGGTTCCTGACGCCGCCATGCGCGCCAGATTTGCAACGGGTGGATTTTGATGTCTGTTTTTGCCCAGGCCCTGGGCACCGCATTCAGCCAGCTACCGCCAGCCCTGCAACATTTTCACGCAGGCGGGATGCCGCGTTATTTCACCGGTCGCGCCACCATCGAACATGGACACAGTGTTGCTGCAAAGATCGGCATCAGGCTGGGCGGTTTCCCTCCGCAAGGGCGGGACGTCCCCTTTGCAATCACCATTTCACAGACCACGCACGGCGAAAGCTGGAGCCGCGATTTCAACGGTCACATGACCGGATCAACGCTGCGCTATGATCCGGCACACCAACAGATCATCGAACGGCTGGGCCGGGTGACCTGCGCGCTTTCGCTTCGTATTGAAACCAACAATCTTGAAGTCGATGTCGCTCGTCTTTGGATATTGGGCGTGCCCATCCCCACATTTCTTGTCCCGCACAGCAATTCTCGGGAATGGCAGGACGAAACAGGCGCGTTCTGTTTTGACATCGGGGCGCACCTGCCCGGAGGTGCGAGGCTCATTCGCTACCACGGTAAATTGATGCCGAAGCTTTGATTTTGACCTTTTAGCAGAGACCCCTATCTTAAAGGCAACAACAAAAGTGAGATACAGTTATGCGCCCCCTTATTCTCGCCGCCCTTTGTGCCATCTTCCCAATGACCGCCTCAGCCCAGGCATTCCGCGCCGAAAGCCGGCTCATTGTCGTTCCGCTGAACGCCAAGGATTTTGAGGTCATTGAGGATCGGGGTGAAGGGCCGCGGGGCATCTGGTGTGCCGCTGCTGACTTTGCCAGATCACGGCTGGGCGCAGGGGGGGGCGATCGGCTCTATATTAAGACCGGACGCGGGCCGTCAATAAGCGCTGCTGGTCGCAAGGGTGTGGTGTTCACCCTGGATCCCGCCCGGCTTGGTGTCGAGCCGAGCAGAGGCTATTCGGTAAGTTTGAGCAAGGTGGGCTATAACCTGCCCGTTGGTCATGCCTATTCGTTTTGTACGGATTACTGGGAAGAATTCTTTCCGGCCCGCTGAACGTATCCCTGATCCATCCCGAAACTTCCCATCATGTGCCTGCGCAAGGTCTTTCGCCGCATTGCATCGGCGTGAAAGGACCTGCACAGTCGGCAGATGCAAACCACATTCACCCTCAAGACCCATGGTCAGGGTCTGACAGAGTTCACAGGCCAGGTGGCGCAATGGCTTGCGGGCCGTGGCAATGGTCTGCTGACGTTGATGGTGCGCCATACATCGGCTTCGTTGCTTATTCAGGAAAACGCGGACCCAGATGTGCAACACGATCTATACGCTTACTTTGCCAAGCTTGTTCCGCCGAGCAGCAATCCTTCAATGGGGTATCTGCGGCACACGATGGAAGGGCCGGACGACATGCCTGCCCATATCAAAGCCACGATGATGCCGGTCACGTTGAGCATTCCGGTTCAAATGGGTGCTATGCGTCTTGGCACCTGGCAGGGGATTTATCTTTTTGAACATCGCGATGCGCCGCACACGCGGACGGTGGCGGCGCATTTCGCGGCAGATTGATCAGTCGTCCAGCAAGAACGTGACCATCAGGTTCACCTGATAATGTGAAATTTTGCCGTTTTCGACCTTGACCGATTGCTCTTTGACCCAAGCGCTCACGACGTTGCGCAGGGTTTTGCCAGCGCGTTCGATACCGTTTTCGACGGCGTCATCAAAGCTTTTCTCAGAGGTTGCGGAAATTTCAGTGACACGTGCGACACTCATGGTGTTCTCCTTTGTTGGTTAACGCCGCATAGGAGCGTTATTCCTTAACTAATGAAAAGCGATCGAAGTTCCGCCTGTGCGTAACCTTAGGGGCGCACGGCGGTTTCCGGCGTAATTGTGCCTGTTGCGTTGAGAACATGTCACAGGCGCAGACCCAAGATGTAGCGCCTAATTTCGCCACTACCCAAAACCTTGCCAGTGCCCTATAAGTCTGGGCAAGTGGGCGGAACGCCCCACAAGTGAGGCAGATTAATAAAAAGGGGGACGGTCATGCGCTGCCCGTTTTGCGGAAATATCGACACTCAGGTCAAAGACAGCCGACCAGCGGAAGATCACGTCTCTATCCGTCGCAGACGTTTTTGCCCTGCTTGTGGCGGACGGTTTACAACCTATGAACGTGTGCAACTGCGCGATCTGGTGGTGATTAAAAGTTCCGGCAAACGCGAAGATTTTGACCGCGACAAGCTTGAACGCTCAATCCGCATATCGATGCAAAAACGCCCGATTGATCCCGAACGCATTGATCAGATGATCAGTGGCATTGTGCGGCGTCTCGAAAGCATGGGTGAAACTGATATTGGGTCAAAGCAGATTGGCGAGATTGTGATGGAAGCACTGGCCCGGATTGATACCGTGGCCTATGTGCGCTTTGCCAGCGTGTACAAGAACTTTCAGGCGGCAGATGATTTCGACAAGTTTGTGCAGGAATTGCGCCCCGACGCCGCTTCGGAAGAGTGACGCAAGCGGCGGCAATGGACGCGCGCTTTATGGCGTTGGCCCTGTCGTTGGGCCGACGTGGGCAAGGGCATGTCTGGCCCAATCCGGCGGTGGGCTGTGTCATCGTGAACGCAGGCCGCATTGTCGGGCGCGGCTGGACCCAACTAACAGGGCGTCCCCACGCCGAAACCGAAGCACTGGCGCAAGCAGGCGCGGCGGCCTCTGGTGCCACCGCCTATGTGACCTTGGAACCCTGCGCGCATCATGGTCAGACACCCCCCTGTGCGCAGGCCCTGATTGATGCAGGTGTCGCACGGGTGGTCGTGGCCACCACCGACAGTGACGCGCGGGTCGATGGCCGCGGCCTTGATACGCTGCGCGCCGCTGGCATTGATGTCGTGACCGGGGTGGGTGAAGCACAGGCGCGCGCCGACCATGCCGGTTTTCTGATCCGAGTGACGCAGGGCCGCCCGATGCTGACGCTGAAACTAGCACAATCCTTTGACGGGCGCATCGCCACCGGCACCGGCGAAAGCCAGTGGATCACCGATGCGCCGGCACGCCGTGTTGTCCACGCGATGCGCAGTCGCCATGACGCGGTGATGGTGGGCGGCGGCACAGCGCGCAAGGATGATCCCAGCCTGAATGTCCGCGATCTGGGTGTCGCACACCAGCCGGTCCGCGTCGTGGTCTCGCGCCGTCTTGATCTGCCGCTGATGGGCAAGCTTGCCCGGAGCGCGGCCGACACTCCCCTGATCCTGTGCTGCGGAAAAGATGCCGATCCGACTTTGGTCCGCACCTGGCGCGAACTTGGGGCAACCTTGCTGGCGTGCACTGTGCGCGGCGGGCAATTGGACCCCGCGAGCATCCTGCACCAGTTGGGCACCTACGGGCTGACACGGGTCTTTTGCGAAGGGGGCGGGGCGCTTGCGGCGTCTTTGCTGGAGGATGACCTCGTTGACACCCTCGTGGGCTTTACCGCTGGTGTTGTGATCGGGGCGGAAGGGGTGCCCGGTATCGGCGCATTGGGTCTGTCACATCTTGCCGACGCACCCCGCTTTCGTCTGCAGTCAACACAGGCCCTCGGTCCGGATGTCCTGCACATCTGGAACCGCCACTAAGCCTCTGAAATAGAAAATAAACGCGACCTCAGCGCCCGCGCCAAAGGTGACTTTGGCTCGCCAACAGGCCCTGCAATTTGGATAACATGTGATTCATGGCACCGGGATGCGGGACGTCCCCGTTTGCCAATCTGTCCACCACGACTTCAACCGGGCAGGCAAGACCCGTCTTAGGATCAAAGTAGCGCGGATAATCAATCAATGTAGCATGCACCAACCCCTCAAGCGAGACATCAGCGCGCCGGCGTGGTGGCACGTCGCCGCGATCATCGGTCAGACCCCATCCCGCATAAAACGGCGCGCCGAACGTCACGACCTGCACCCCGCGCAACAGCGCCTCAAAGCCCAGAAGCGACGTCATGGTCCAGACTTCATCGACCATATCCAGCAACGCCACCGGGTCCGTGCGCTCGAACACCCGGTCCGCCAAAGCGGTGGCATCCGTTCCGCCGGGCCGCAGCCCTGCTTCGACGTCGGGGTGGGGTTTATACAGGATCACCGCGTCAGGGTTTGCATCCCGCGCCATTCTAAGAAGCGCATCATTGCTGCAGACAGCATCTGTGCCGGTCACGATTGAGGCATCATCGGCGACCTGTCCGGGCACCAGGATGCGTTTGCTTGTGGCTAGGCCCGTCAAATCGGGCGCGACCCCTTTCAGGTTGTATTTGCTCAGCCCCCCCTGCGTCAGCGCCTTGATCAATGCGCGGGCGCGGGCCTGCTGATCGGGTCGCAAGGTTGCCCGCATCTCGATCCATTTTTCCAACCGACTGGGACGAGACGGATCGTAATAGACCCCCAAATCGTCACAAACGAGCGAGAGCGGCGGCACCAGTTCCGCACCCAAGCCCTTTGAGCGCAAAAACCCATCTTCGATCCGCATGGCGTCATCAGACCCGACCTGCGCCTTGCCTGCCCAAACCATCCAGGGACGACCCGTGGCCCGTGCCTTGGCTGGATCATCCTGAAAGATAACGGGTCTTGTCGCGCCGAAAAACCGCTGCAGTGGTTTGCGTTTCCACAAGCGCATGCCCGACGCGACCCACCCGCGATGATCCTCGCGCCACGCGCGGGTTTGTGCGGCGAAGCCGTCGATGGCTGTTTCCAGATCACACAGGCAATCGCGGTAGGGATCATACCAATTCGGATAGATGAGCATCGCACCGGCAAACAGCTGTGCGCGGCTCAGGGTCCGCTGGCGGCGCTGCACCGGAAATTCGTCTGTGGTCAGACCCCAGCCCGCAAAAAAGGGTTGTCCGAAAACACGCGGTTTGTGACCTGCGTAAATCGCCTCAAACCCCATTTGCGAGGACACTGTGTAAACACCCACCGCCCCCTCAAAAAGCGCCCAGGGACTGACCGCGTCGCGCAGCAAGGTGATGCGGTCATTCTCGTCCTCTGGGCGAAAATAACCGGCACGGAACCCTTGGATGGTTTCCGAATGAGACTTGATGATGACAGGCCTACCGGGGTGTTCCTCCTGTGCGAACACCAGCATTTCCAGAAACCGCGCGCGATCTGCACCAGAGGCGGTGACGGAAGCATCACCAAGGGTTTGGTCGATCACCAGCACATAGCCGGGGGGTGGGGCAGGGGCATCTGCGTCAAAGCCGGAGTATTTGCTTAAATGTGCCTCTTGCATGCGTGCAATGGAGCCCCGCGCCCGGTTCAGAAGAGCGGTATCGTCCAACGGATGGGTCGCCAGCAACACTTCAAGATCAGACGGTTGTGCAGGATCAAAATGCATGCCCCGGTGGTCAATGACCAACCCCAACGGCGGCCCACCGGCGCGGCCGGGATGCACGGACCGCAGCAGCGCATCTTCAACGCGCACCACTGGCACACCCCGTTTTGCGGCTACGCTCAGGCCACGGTGCGCGGTCGGCGAGTGGCCCCAAACGGCAATGGCGTCCTTAGCGCGTGGCAGGCCAAGGTGAAGCGAATATCCTGACAGCTGCAATATACGACGCACCCGGGATTGCGTCACAAAGCCGCCGTTATAGACAAAAAGTCGCCGGACCTTTTCAGGCCCGGCGTTGGGAATATCATATATTTCTGGCCCTAAAGCCATCTGTTCATCAATCGCCTGCGACAGACGTGAGGCCAGCCGCGGATCCGGCAGTGCCGGTGATGGCCGAGATGACCTTGCTCCATTGTGTGAACGGCGCTTCGGTCACATAAAGCGTGTCGCCATCACGGATCACAAAATCGCGAGCCATGAACATGCCGTTGGGCTTGGTCAGGTCGAGCACATACACCATCCGTTGCGTGCCTTGCAGATCATTTCGGCCCAGCACCTGTGCTGCCACTTCCTGAGGTTCATTGCGGAACACAAAAACCCCGGTTGGGTCCGCCGTGGCCGAGTTCAGGCCGCCCACTTGCGCGATGCCTTCGAGTGCCGAAAGGTTTTGCGATTCAAACGGCACTTGTGCCTGACCGCCCGTGGCCCCAAGGGCGGTGAAAGACCGTGTATCTTCTTCGACCAGAATCCGGTCGCCACCGCGCAGGGCAATGTCGAGTTCCGGATGATCATAAAGATCCTGAAACCAGATTTTGCCACGCATCTTGCCACGGATCACGGTGATCTGGGCTATTTCAGGCTCGATCGTCACGCCGCCAGCCCGCGCCATCATCGTTGAAAGCGTCCGCGTGGGCCGTTCAATCGCATAGACACCCTGCGAGCCGATCGATCCGATCAGCGACACCGTTGATCCGTCACCCGACGCGCGGCGGACTTCGACCTGCGGGTCGGGGGTCTGTTCGCCCAGTTTATTGGTGATGATGCGGCGGATGGCGTCGGGCGAATTGCCTGCGGCCTTGATGCGGCCCGCATAGGGGATAAAAATAAATCCCGCACCATCAACCTGCACTTCTTCGAGCACGGTGGCGGGGGCTTCTCCGACGCCCAGCAAAGGGTCGTCGACATTCTCGTAAACTGTGATGCCCAATACATCGCCCGGACGGATGGTATCAGAGCCCAACAGTGACGCATTCTTGAATTCATTTGTAAAACCAAGCGCAGGTGTCACGGCAGTGGCGCGTGTGACGCGGTCGTTCACCTCAATCACAAAGGCATCGCCTTGCTTCTGAACAGAACCCGCGAAGATCTGGCGCTTATTGGGACCGACCTGTGGCAATCCACAAGACGAAACAACGGCCAACGCCGCAAGAACTGCGATGGGACGTGCCCACCGGAAAGATACGGATTTCACTGCTCGGTCTCCTCGACCTATTCAACTCTGCCTCAGAATTTGCCGATTTGTTCGACATAATTGCTGGCAAGCTACCTTAGAAAATTCGTAAAAGCGACCTAAAAGAGGGGCTTAGGTCAGGTGACAGCTCGCAACTGTTGCCTTGGGGCCGCGGTCCTCGTCTCAAGCGCCTGATAAGGGTCTTCGGGCGCAAGCATCATATCAACCACTTGCCGCAAGAGTTGCCGACGACCCCTCGCTGAATAAAACCCACCCGCAATTTGTGAAGTTTCAAGCAGATAGCGCCGATAGTCCTTATAGGCGCGGCTATCAGGGCGGCTGGGCCCTGCAAAAAACTCAGACAACGGCTGGTTTGATACAAATTCCGGCTGTGCATAGACCGCGCGGCCAAACACCATGAGCGGAATTCCGCGCCATAGTACCTGCTGACCTGCGGTTGAATTCACGGTGACCGCGCTGCGCGCATCATTGAGAAGCTGCGCAAGTTTGCCGCCCCGCACATAATGCACGCGGTCTGCCACGCCGAATTGACGCGCCAGACGCTTCAGGTCCCGGCGCAACGGCACACGGCCGTCTTCCAGCGGGTGCGCTTTGACCACCAGATGATGATGTTGGGGCGCACCCTTTGCAAAACCGTCGATTACCAATTCCAGAAAGTCCGACATGGTCTTGAACGGCGAATGCATCTGAAAAGAGCTGTCATGTTCCAGTTGCAAGAGGGCCAGATGATAGGAAAAGCCACCCAACCGGATGCGCCGCGTTGCAATCAGCCGGTCCGCTGCAACGGCAGGCATCAGCAACAGCCGCTTCACATAAAGCTGAAATTCTTTGGTCACAGTCAGACTGCGATGCGGCTGAAAATCACGGTAATCGCGATTTCGAAACATCACGAACCAATGATACAGCGCCCCGTAAAAAATATGCTGGCGCATGTCGCCCCAATGTCCGGGCGGCAGTGGGGCTTCGGTATCAGAATGCGCGAGGGCGGTCTGCATTTGTGCAATTGTCATATTCATCAGGCGGGAATTGCCGTTGGACCCGTCCCGTTCGTAGGTCACCCAATAGGGGCGCATGTACCCCTCTTCGAACACGTGCACAGTAATGCCGCGCGCTTTTGCTTCGGCGACAGCTATGGCATGGATGGGCCGCGTGTCGCCGTAAAGCACCACATCGGTCACGCCTTTGGTTGTCAGCAGATCCACAAATGTCGCGGGCCAGTCGGCAGGTTTCGCGCGAAAAGCGATATAGCTGTCTTTGCGCGACCAGAAGGCCCGGTCCCCTGCATTGAAACCCACCCGCCACACGGTCGCGCCCGCCAACCTGAGCATTTTGCCCAAGCGGTTAAAGAAGGGCCCATGTGGCCCTTGCAGAAACAGAAAAACCCGCTGGTCTGGGGCCGTTATCGTCATGTTGGTCCTTTTGGCGATGCCTTTTGGTCAATAACGCCATAAATCGGCGCAATATGTGCCGCAGCCCTGCGCCCGCACCCCTTGTCAGTGTAACCTTGCAGCGTTACGTCACAATTAACACTACCAAAGGAGCAATCCATGTTCACGGGGATAATCACGGACGTTGGCACCGTTGTGGGGCTTGAGCAAGCGGGTGATCTGCGTGCGCGCATTCAGACCCGCTATGACACCGCGACAATCGACATCGGGGCGTCCATTGCAAGTGATGGCGTCTGTTTGACGGTCGTGGCGATTGGAGATGATTGGTACGATGTGCAGATTAGTGCCGAAACGCTTGAGAAAACCAACATCGGCCACGATGGCTGGCATGTGGGCAAGCGCCTGAACCTTGAGCGTGCGCTGAAAGTGGGTGATGAATTGGGTGGTCACATTGTGTCAGGTCATGTTGATGGCGTCGCCGAGGTGGTCGGCATGGCAGATGAAGGCGACAGCACCCGCGTGACGCTGCGTGCACCACGGGCATTGGCGCGGTTTATAGCGCCGAAAGGCTCGGTGGCGCTCAATGGCACATCGCTCACCGTGAACGAAGTGGAGGGCTGTGATTTTGGCATCAACTTCATTCCCCACACCAAGGATGTTACCACTTGGGGTGATGTCGCAGTGGGCGATCAGATCAATCTGGAGATTGATACGTTGGCGCGCTATGTGGCGCGGCTGGCTGAGATGCCCTGAGGGGGGCAAAACAGGCGGGAAGTTCTGCCTCACCTCTGGCCAAGCGGTTGTCGCTAAGCTATGTGCCAGCGAGAATAAGTATGGGGAAATGCCATGAGTTTTGAAAAGCCGGGACCGGTCGAAGAGGGACTTTCGGCTGCCATTTCCCCGATTGAAGAGATCATCAAGGACGCAGCTGCGGGCCGGATGTTCATTCTGGTCGACCATGAGGACCGTGAAAATGAGGGCGATCTGGTGATCCCGGCGCAGTTTGCCGATGCCACAGCGATCAACTTCATGGCAACCCACGGGCGCGGTTTGATCTGTCTGCCGATGACATCCGAGCGGGTCGATCATCTGGGATTACCCATGATGGCGGTCAACAATTCCTCGCGCCATGAGACGGCCTTTACTGTCAGCATCGAGGCCCGCGAAGGCGTCAGCACCGGGATTTCGGCGGCGGATCGTGCGTTGACCGTTGCCGTGGCGATCAGTGAACAGGCAGGGTCAGCGGACATTGCCACCCCCGGCCACGTGTTCCCCCTGCGCGCGCGCGATGGTGGCGTGCTGGTGCGGGCCGGCCATACCGAAGCCGCAGTCGACATCAGCCGTCTGGCGGGCCTGCACCCTTCCGGCGTGATCTGTGAGATCATGAAGGACGACGGCACCATGGCGCGCTTGCCTGATCTGGTGGCGTTTGCAAAGGCGCATGACCTCAAGATCGGGACGATCAGTGATCTGATCAGCTATCGCCACAAACACGATAATCTGCTGGTCGAACGCCAAAGCAGGCAGGTCACATCCGCCTATGGTGGCGATTGGCAGATGCGGATTTTCAGCGACCAGATCACCGGGACCGATCACGTTGTGCTGACCAAGGGCGATCTGTCGACCACCGACCCGGTTTTGGTGCGCACCCACGCGATCAACGCGCTTGAAGACATCCTTGGTCTGGGGCCAAGCCCGGCTGATGAGCTTCCCCGCGCGATGCAGATCATCGCAGACGAAGGGCGCGGTGCCGTGGTTCTTTTTCGCGACCCATTCCCGCGGCTGCGGTTAGACGAGGATGAAGAAGACGGCCCCCGCACGGTCAAACGCACAGGGTTGGGCGCACAGATTTTGTCATCCATGGGGCTGCATCAACTGATTTTGCTGACCGACAATCCCGAAACACGCTATCTTGGCCTTGATGCCTATCACCTGGAAATTGTGGGCACCCGCCCAATCATGACGGAGTAATCAGATGGCCGCGCACGACAAACATACCGTTTTGCCACGCCCCAGTTTCGACAAGCCCGTAAAGGTGCTGATCGTGGTGTCGCCCTACTATTCCGATATCGCAGAGGGGCTGTTGACCGGGGCCAAGGCCGAACTCGACGCTGCGGGCGTGACCTGGGATGTGGTCGAAATGCCCGGCGCACTGGAAATCCCGACCGCGATTGGCATTTCGGACCGGCGTAGCAATTTTGACGGCTATGTGGCGCTGGGCTGTGTGATCCGCGGCGAGACCACGCATTACGAAACGGTGTGCAATGACAGCAGCCGCGCCTTGCAATTGATGGGGCTGCAGGGGCTGTGCATTGGCAATGGTATCCTCACGGTCGAAAACCGCGGCCAAGCCGAGGTGCGAGCAGACCCCAAAGGACAAAACAAAGGGGGCGGTGCCGCCGCGGCGGCCTTGCATCTGATTGCCCTCGCTCGTAAGTGGGCGAACACAAGCAAAGGCGTCGGGTTCAAGTCCTTGGGGCAAGACACCCTGATGGCGGACGGCTCGGATGGATCAGGCATCGCATGACAACTTCTTCAGCCGGGATTTCCGGCAACCAGAAACGCAAGATGAAATCAGCCGCACGGCTTTACGCGGTGCAGGCCTTGTTTCAGATGGAACATTCATCGCAGACCGTTGAGCGGGTGCGCAACGAATTCCTGGAACACCGCTTTGGTGCGGTCTATGAGGGTGCGGAGATGCTTGATGGTGACATCAATCTGTTTGCCCGCGTGCTTGACGATGCGGTTAACTATCAGGCCTTGATTGACCAGATGACAGACCGCGCGCTGGTCGCCAAATGGCCCATTGCGCGGATTGACCCGACATTGCGGGCGCTCTTTCGCGCGGCAGGTGCTGAATTTCGCGATACCGGAACGCCACCGAAGGTCGTGATCAGCGAATACGTGGATGTTGCGCGCGCGTTTTTTCCGGACGGCAAAGAGCCAAGTTTCGTGAATGCAGTGTTGGACCACATGGCCCACGAGGCGCGGCCCGACGCATTTTGATCTGAATTGATATTTACCCCTCGCGGCGCTATAATCACCGAACGGGAGGGCTTTCCATTGCCAAAGATTTTCCGCTTTTACATCCGCCATTGCCTGATCGGATTTGCCATATCGGGCATCTTCACCGCGCTGTTGATGTACTTCAATGTTGCGAACCTGTGGCATCTGATCAGCACGTCTGACATCGGGCTGATGGCGCTGACCGTTTTCTGGGTGCTCAATGGGATCGTCTTTGCCGGGGCGCAGACCGCCGTCGCGGTTCTGCTGATGACAAAGCCTGAAGACAAAGGCCCGCGCGGCGGCAAAGGTGTTCGCGTGCCAGCTTTCGCCTATGCCAATAAGCGCTGAAATCTGAAGGGGTTAGGTGTGACGGGACCGCACCTGCCGTCCTGTTTTTTATTCCCGAGGACCTGTATGTACAGGTGGGCGCCAGATAAATGAACCAAGGCTCAGACAGAGCCAGCTCCCTCGGATTTGCTTAAGGCCACTGGAATGTAACGTAATACAAACAGGGCAGAACCCGTCACACCCTCTCAGATAGGCGCGTGACGGGTGTACGGCAAGGGCTAGTTTGTGTTTTCGTGGATGTGCGCACGCATCCGTGAAATGTGATCGTCCCAGCCCTTATCAAGCGCAAGCGTCAGGCCAAAGGCATCGGCACCTTGCGGCAGGCCAACATGCTCAAGCGACAATCTGGTGCCGCCCGCCACGGTTTCCAGCGTCCATTTGACCGTACTGACCGCATCACCCATCGGTTTGACCGTAAAGGAATATTCCAGATATTCCGGCGCGCGCGCCACCTTCACGTCCCCCCAGATCAGCTTGTCACCGCTTTCGGTGCCAAACATCTCAAGCGCCTTGCCCTCGGCCAGGGACGTCTTGGGGGCATGAAACCAAGTTGCCAGCTTGTCAGGCTGCGTAAGATAATCCCAAACCACCTCGCGGCTGGCTTGCAGGTAGATTGATTTGTGAATTGTCGTATCGGTCATTTCTTTTCCTTTTCAATGGCTGATTTGAGGGCGCTCAGGCGATCATCCCAGAAGCTGTCGAAGTATTCGAACCAGTTCAGGACAGGCGCAAACCCTTGGGTGTTGATGCTGTTGATCCGTTCGCGGCCACGCGGTCTGACGGTGATCAAACCACCGTCACTCAGCACGGTAAGGTGCTTTTTGACCGCCGCGCGGGTCATGTCGAAATGGCCCGACACATCGGCGATGGTCATGTCTTGCGTGGCAAGCATTTTAAGAATGTCACGCCGCGTCGGATCGGCAAGGGCGCGAAACGTGAGTTGATCGGGTGCGGACATGAGGGGTAGGGCTCCTTATCATGATACCTTTTGGTATCTCAATAATTAGATACCAAAAGGTATCATGTCAAGTGGTTTTTTCGGATCGGCCTTGCGTGGCCGTTACATCACTCAGCGGGGGAGACGAAGTTATAGGCGCGCAGTTCTTCGGGCAGCAGCACGTAAATTTCATCTGGCGGGGTCACCAGCGCGTGACGCATGACCAGCGGGTCGATGCCCATCTCGTCAAGATAGGTCATGACCTCGCCCTGACCGCGCTGGATGTCCTCGACCGCGACAAAGGCGGGCAGGATGGTGCTTTCACCAAAATAATGTTGATGCACACCGACGGATGCCCCATCGGGAATGGTGCGCTTCACCCCAGCCGCCAAAAGATAGGGACAGGCGGAATAGCACACATCGCCATCGCGCAGGGTTGTGTTCAGACCCGCAGCCCGCAAATGCCGCCCCAGTTCTAGCGCATCGCGCACGGACCCACCGGGCGAATTCAGGATCACCCGTGCAGGGGCGGGGTCCAGCGCGTCAATCTGTTTGGCGATGCGGGGTGCATCTCCAGCAGTGATGGCCCCTTCGAGCAAGGCCGCAGCGCCTGCCTCGACCACGGTCAGCACCAGACGATCGGGCAGGGGTGTTGTCGGCATAGGGCGGCCCGGTGCCGGTGCGCGGTCTTGTCTGTAGCGCCGGGTCTGATCGCCCGGTCGGATCGGTTCGGTCAGGGAGGGAGCCTTCGGACCAAACCCCGGCATGCTTAACCCGTGGCTCAAATCGCCCCAGAACAGCATCACGGCCAGCCCGAGCTGAAAGAGCAGGACGCCCATCAGGACGCGCCCGACCGGGTTGCGGCGGTTGGGGTCGGCAGCATCACTCATGTGGATTTGATCGGTGTGACGTGGGCGGCGGTGTCCGGCTTCTTGTCTTGCTGGATATCGGGCGGGGAGGGCGCGTTTTGCGCCCCACCGTGCATTGCCTCTTCGACGTCCCGCACCGCAGCAAGGGCGGCGCGCAGTTCGGCGAGTGTCATTGTGTCCTCCACCGCAGCCCCTTCGCGGCCTGAACGGATCGCAGTTTGGGTGATTGCGAGGATAAACACCAAAACAGCAGGCAAGAGATCAATCGCAATCGCACCGGCCCAGGACGGCACGAAATTGCGCGCATAAAGGATAACTGCATCAGCGCTTGAGATGGGCGTGTAGGTGGTTTCAGTGGGTGGCGGCATGGCCAGCACGGATTGCGCGGCGCGCTCAAGCGTGGTGGCGCGTTGTGCGAGCACCTCCAGCACCGAAGTGATTGTCGCCCCTTGGGCGGTGCGGTTTTCTGCGCTGTTGCCATCGAGTTCTGGCAACACCACAGAAGCGGACAGATCCTGCGCCGCCCGCTCAACCAGCGACGCAACGGAAAGCTGTCGCAGTTGGGTGATCAGCCCTGCCAGATGCACCGCCTGTTCGGAAAATTCGACAGAGCGCGCTTCAACCGGGCCCGGTTCAACCGTCAGAGCACGCATTCGGCTAAGAATTTGATTGCCCTCGACAAAGGCGGCATTGACCAAGGGGGTCTGCGTGGCAATCTGCGCCTCCAACCCGCTGAGTTCAGACGACTTTTGGCGCAATACGCGGAAAACCGCGCCGCGTCCGGCGAGGCCAGACAGATTACCGGTTGCTTCCTGTTCGCTCAGATCCTCGAAACTTTGCCGCACGCGGGCAACGTCCCGTTCAAGGCCCTGGGCCGACAGCGCAATCTCATGGGCGCGTTCGAGCGATCCCTGGTATTCTTGGACTGTGTTGGCAAGGTGCTGTTCTACCGCTGCGGAACCGGCCAGAGCGGCAGCATTGAGCCAGGATGACATGGCGACAATCGCGAGGGACCCAAGCCCCATTGCGCCAAGCAACCCCATCCGCGACCGCGTGGACCTGACCGCAGGAAAGAGGCGCAACATATAGGACCAAAAGACAAAAATGCCGACGGACACGGCAACGGAATAGGCAATGGCGGCAAACGCAGACATCGCACCGTTGTCGTCCAGCAAGGAGGACACACCCAGATAAGTATAGATCCCAGAGGCTACGGCCAGCACTCCAAGGGCGGTGCCCGAAAAGGTGTCAAGCCAGCCCAGATGCCCCTCAAGTTCACGCGCATACCGCACGCCGCGTGCTTCGGATTGCGTCATCGGTTTACGATCGCTCATGTATTATCACCCCTCATGGCCCAAGCACCAAGATAGGAGGGGCCGCGGCAAATACCAACGCCTTGGCAAAAGACTTGCCAATGTTCATGAAATGTTCGTAAATTTAGTCATGTCACACACCGACGGTCAGACCCTTCAAGCGAACATGCTACCCGGACAGCTTTTGGCGCGTGGGGTTGCGCGGCATTTGTCGAGCTATGGGTTTGTGAGTGTCGAAGAATTGGTGCCAACACGCGGGCTGCGGGTCGATGTGATGGCGCTGGGCCCAAAAGGCGAGATTTGGGTGGTGGAATGCAAGTCCTCGCGCGCTGACTTTGCCTCAGACAGCAAATGGCAGGGCTATCTGGAATGGGCGGACCGGTTCTTTTGGGCGGTGGATGAGAGTTTTCCGACCGATATGCTGCCCGAAGAGACCGGATTGATCATCGGCGATGCTTATGGCGCTGAGATTATCCGTATGGGGCCAGAGACCAAGCTTGCCCCGGCACGCCGCAAAGTCATGGTGCAGAAATTTGCATTTCACGCGGCCCGGCGATTGCATCTGCTGCGCGATCCAGGCGTTCTACCTGACTGGGGGTAGGGCAGCTTAGCGCTTGCCCTTAGGGCCACCAACGCGGTGCGCCGCTGCCATGATTTCTTCTGCGATCTCAAGGGCCTCTTCAGGCGTGAAATCCATTGGAATTTCCACGCCATTCCCTTCGATGAAAAGGCGGACCATGCCCGCATCGGTGGGGCCGATTTGCAGGTTTGCTTCGATGTCGCGTTCGGTGTTGATGCCCATGGCGGGTCTCCAGAGTGATGGGGGATATCGCTAGCGCGGCAAGACTTGAAAGGCAAGCGTGCTTGGCGTCATGATGCACCTATGGATCCGATTGAGATACGCAGATTCGACGCCGAAGACCGGGACTGGCTGATTGAGCAGCACAAGGTGCATTATGCCGCTGCCGAAGGATTCGATGCGACATTCGGGGTTCTTGTCACCCAGATCGTCGATGCGTTTCTGGCGGATCACGATGCGTCCTGCGAGGCCGGGTGGATCGCTTGGCAGTCGGGCCAGCGGTTGGGCAGTATTTTCTGTGTCAGATTGGATGAACGGACCGCCAAGCTACGTCTGTTCCTGTTGACGCCCGAGGCGCGCGGGCAGGGCCTTGGCAAGCGCATGCTGGCGACCTGCATGGGGTTTGCACGCGACTGTGGATACAGCAACATGCAACTTTGGACCCACGAATCCCACCGTGCTGCGGGCGCGCTCTATGCCAAAACGGGCTGGACGCTGGTGGGGGAAAAGCCGGTTGTGTCCTTTGGCCAGCAAAATGTCGAACAAACATGGACAATCACGCTGTGATGAACCGCATCGGGGTGGCTCAACAGGCAAACCAAAGCGGGTCTTAGGGTCTTGCAATCTGTGTGCACGGGCGCTAAATCCCTGACCAATGCCGCCTTAGCTCAGTTGGTTAGAGCACTGGTTTGTGGAACCAGGGGTCCCCCGTTCAAGCCGGGGAGGCGGTACCACCCTCCCTTATTCCAAATTGTATTCAGGGTTTGCCGCATCTGTTGTGGATGAGTATTTCGGGCGAAAAGAAGCTGGGGTCAGTCAATTGTCAGGGTCTGGCGAAGTTTGCCACTGAGGCGGTCATAGATCAGGATTTGATTGTCGGTGGTGACGATGGCGTACCAGGTGTCGCCTTGGGTGAATGCGGAGGCTGTTGTGCCGTCCGGCAGGTTGACCGTTTGAGGTAAATCAGGCCCCTTACCTGAGAGGCGCGTGACAAGCAGGGCAGTAACCACTAGAACGCCGCAAATCATCACGGCGGTCAGTACCGTCACCATCCGCCGCAAAAACCGCAGGTTTGCGGGCTCTTTCACATCTGTTGGGTCAACCATGTCGCACCGCCGTATCACATTCATCATCGCGGACACACCCCCGCCCCGCCTTGATAAGGCGCTGGCGCGTGATGTGCCAGAGGATGCGAACCTGTCGCGCACGCGGTTGGGGCGGCTGATCGAAAACGGTGCAGTGATGGTGGCAGGGCAAGTCATGCGTGATCCCCGCGCGCGGGTGGCTGTGGGCGATCAGGTCGATATTGATATCGAAGAGGCGCAAGACAGTCATATTCTGCCCGAAGATATCCCGCTTGAGGTGGTGTTTGAGGACGCTGATCTGGTGGTGATCAACAAATCTGCGGGCATGGTCGTTCATCCGGCACCGGGCACGCCGTCAGGGACTTTGGTAAACGCGCTTTTGGCGCATTGCGGAGATGACCTGTCTGGTGTCGGGGGTATGAAACGCCCTGGCATTGTGCACCGGATTGACAAGGAAACCAGTGGGTTGCTTGTCGTTGCTAAATCAGATGCGGCCCATCATGGGTTGGCCGGGCAATTCGAGAAGCATACCGTGGAACGGTATTATCAGGCCGTTGTCTATGGGGTTCCTGACGCAAATGATCCACGGTTGCGGGGGATCAAGGGCGCGTCTTTTGAACCGGGCAACATTCTGAAACTGACAACACAACTGGCCCGGCACAAGACTGACCGGCAACGCCAGGCTGTTCTGTTCAATGGAGGGCGACATGCGGTGACCCGTGCCCGCACGGTGGAACGGTTTGGCACGCCGCCCGTACTGGCGCTGATGGAATGTTGGCTGGAAACCGGGCGTACCCACCAGATCAGGGTGCATATGGCACATGCCGGGCATGGATTGGTCGGTGATCCGACCTATGGTGGCAAACGCAAACTGCCCAAAGCAGCGCTGCCCTACATCGCTGCAGAAGCCGTCAGAACCTTTTCAAGGCAGGCGTTACATGCCGCGGTTCTGGGGTTTGAGCATCCGGTCACAGGCGAAAATGTGCGGTTTGAAGCCCCCCTGCCGCAGGATATGGCCAAATTGTTGGATTTGCTGCGATTTGCGGCCTGACAGGCATGGATTTCAGCCTGTCATGAAAAGCACATGCGCGTGACTGCACGGTAGAGTTACTTTTCATTAACACAGGTTGTGTCATTATTAATCTGAACTAAACGGTTTAGCACTTGAAACCGATGTGAGCGCCGACCATATTGATGTTAAGCCCATAAACATGGGCCCCTAACATTGGGGAAAGGGACAAAATGGGAAATTATGCAAATTTGCCGGCACCAACGCCGGAAGGCGGTCTGAACCGCTATATGCAGGAAATCCGCAAATTCCCGCTTTTGGAGCCGGAAGAAGAATACATGCTGGCGAAAGCATGGGTTGAAAAGGAAGACACCCAGGCGGCGCATCGTTTGGTCACATCGCACCTGCGTTTGGCGGCCAAGATCGCCATGGGCTATCGTGGTTATGGTTTGCCGCAGGCCGAAGTGATTTCAGAAGCCAACGTCGGACTGATGCAAGCGGTGAAGCGGTTTGACCCTGAAAAGGGATTTCGTCTTTCGACCTATGCGATGTGGTGGATCAGAGCATCCATTCAGGAGTTCATCCTGCGGTCGTGGTCGTTGGTGAAAATGGGTACCACGTCGGGGCAGAAAAAACTCTTTTTCAATCTGCGCAAAGCCAAAAACAAGATCGGTGCGCTGGAAGAAGGCGACCTGCGACCTGAAAACGTGACCACCATCGCGACCCAACTGGGCGTGACTGAGGATGAAGTGATTTCCATGAACCGGCGGATGTCGGGTGGGGACGCGTCGCTGAATGCCACTGTCGGCTCTGAAGGCGAAGGCACGATGCAGTGGCAGGATTGGCTTGAGGACGAAGATGCCGATCAGGCAGGCGATTACGAGGCGCGTGATGAATTGGAAACGCGCCGCGAGATGCTGGCCGAAGCACTGGATGTGCTGAATGAGCGCGAAAAAGACGTTCTCACTCAGCGTCGTTTGTCGGATGAGACGATCACTTTGGAAGACCTGAGCGGCCAATATAACGTCAGCCGCGAGAGGATCCGCCAGATCGAGGTGCGCGCATTTGAAAAACTGCAGAACAGGATGCGGGAACTGGCAAAAGAAAAAGGGCTGATGGCAAACGCCTGATCCCATTGTGACTTGACGAAAACCGAACCCTGCCCAACATTGGGCAGGGTTTTTCCGTTGGAGGGGCATTATGGCAGGTGGCTGGGCAAAAGATGGTGCCGTATCCGAGCAGATAGAGGCATCAATCAGCGATGAGCTGGCGCGGATGAAGGCGCGCCGGGCACCGGTGGGCGACAGCCTGACCCATTGCGCAGAATGCGAAGAGCCAATCCCTGAGGCCAGGCGCGAGGCATTGCCGGGGGTGAAGCTGTGTATCGATTGCGTGCGTGAACGCGATGGGAAGTTTCAGGTGAGAAGCGGGGTTAATCGGCGGGGTAGCAAGGACAGTCAGTTGAAGTGAGCGGGCGATGTCTGGTTCCAATGCAGACTAGCCTCTCATCTTACATGGCAGTGAAGTTTGGGAACAAACTATGAAACGACCAAGTGATTTAGAGCATGCAATTCTGCAAGAGTACCGCAAGCGATACAAATACTACGGTTTTCCAAAAGCGTTGGTTTTTGACGTATTATCTCGACATAACTTCGGAAGTGGACGCTCAACAAAGCTTAATCATATAGGGAAAATTAACAGCCCGGATGGATCATTGTATCTGGCAGACTATTCTCACCTAGAAGTTGGAAACGTAGTTGCGGGGGCAACCCTGTTCATCAATATTTGCGACAGGAAAGCGACCAAACCAGTGATCTTAATAAACGTTGAAGAGCAATGGGATGGTGATGAAACTACCTGCTCTATTTTGAACCCAGAAACAGCTGATTTTTCTGTGCGAGGCCAGTGACCTCCTAAAAAAATGGCTATTTGCAATCAACTGATGAAGTGCTCAGGAACCGACCGGAACAAAAGCTTGCAAAAGTTGCGATAAATTACCCGCATAGCAGGCACTGCCCGCTTATTCCTCCATCGCTTCCAATTCATCAATGAAACCTGAAATCATGCTTAATCCCTTGTCCCAGAACGCCGGATCGCTGGCATCCAGCCCAAACGGTGCCAGCAATTCCTTGTGGTGCTTTGAACCACCCGCCTTGAGCATCTCGAAATATTTGTCCTCGAAACCCGGCTCGCCTTCTGCGTAAACCGCATAGAGCGCGTTCACGAGGCCATCGCCAAACGCATAGGCATAGACGTAGAACGGCGAATGCACGAAATGCGGGATGTAAGCCCAGAAGGTCTCGTAGCCGTCCATGAATTCAAAGGCGGGTCCCAGCGATTCCGCCTGCACCGACATCCATAGCGCGTTGATGTCATCGGGGGTCAACTCGCCCCCACGGCGCGCGTCGTGCAGTTTGCATTCGAAATCATAAAACGCGATCTGACGCACGACGGTGTTGATCATGTCCTCAACCTTGCCCGCCAGCATCACCTTGCGCTCGGCCAGTGATTTGGCACCATCCAGCATCTTGCGGAAGGTGAGCATTTCACCGAATACAGATGCCGTCTCAGCCAATGTCAGCGGGGTCGACGACAACATTTCACCTTGCCCAGCGGCCAGCACCTGATGCACGCCGTGGCCAAGTTCGTGGGCCAAGGTCATGACATCACGGGGTTTTCCCAGATAGTTCAGCATAACATACGGGTGTACATTGGTGACTGTGGGATGCGCAAAGGCCCCCGGCGCCTTGCCCGGTTTCACGGCCGCATCAATCCAGCCTTTACGGAAAAACGGCTCGGCCAGTTCCCCCATGCGCGGGTCAAACGCGGTGTAGGCATCCATCACAGTCTTCTCTGCGCGGTCCCAGTCAACAATCGTTGGGTCTTCCATCGGCAGAGGCGCATTGCGGTCCCAGACCTGCATCACATCAAGGCCCAGCCACTTGCGCTTTAGCTCGTAATACCGATGGCTCAGCTTGGGGTAGGCGTTGACCACCGCATTGCGCAGCGCTTCGACGACTTCCGGCTCGACCTGATTGCTCAGGTGGCGGCCAGTTTGGGCCGTTTCCATGCCGCGCCAGCGATCCAGGATCTCTTTTTCCTTGGCTTGCGTGTTATGAACGCGGGCAAAGGTCTTGATATTGCTGCCAAAAACCTCGGCCAATTCGCGCGCCGCAGCCTCGCGGTTATCCCGTTTCGGATCGGTCAAGAGGTTCAGTGTGCCCTCGATGCCCAATTGATCGCCGTTCACCTCAAATTCGAGGCCCGCGATGGTTTCATCGAACATACGCTCCCAGGCATCGCCGACGACACCCAGATCATGCAGGAATTTTTCCAACTCATCTGACAATTGATAGGGTTTCATCGCACGGATGCGGTCAAAAACGGGTTTATAGCGGGCAAGTTCTGCGCATTGATCGAACAGGCCGTCCAGATGATCATCCTCAAGGCGGTTCAATTCCAACGTGAAAAACACCAGAGGCGTGGTGAAATTGGTGATCTTCTCCTGCATATCAGACATGAACTTGGCCCGACACGCATCGGTGGTCAGCTGATAATACCGCAGCCCGGCAAATGACATGATGCGCCCGGCGATTTGATTGATCTTTTCGTTGCGCAGCACACAATCGAGCAGCCCAGCGGCATCCAGACCCGCCAAATTGCCCTCAAAGTCGCTGGCAAAGCTGGCACAGGCCTGTTCCAGCCAATCAAGATCACGCTTCAATTCGGTTGCGTCTTCGCCAGAGTAGAGATCGCTCAGGTCCCATTCCGGCAGGTTGCCGAGGGATTTGTCGCCACCATTGGCATTTGCATCACGAACGGGGAAGGGAAGTTGAAACATCGATGACCTCATAGCAGTGTTTTGCCCAACCTAAGCGCGGGTGCAGGCGGGGACAAGCGGCACTCATCCATAGATGCGCAGCATTTCGTTCAGATCATCCAACGTATTTGCCTCTTGCAGCGGTTTATCCTGCCGCCAGCGCAACATACGCGGGAATCTTAATGCAATGCCGGATTTGTGGCGCGGGCTGGCCTGAATGCCTTCGAAGGCAATTTCAAACACATGATGCGGCGTTACTTTGCGTACCGGGCCAAACCGTTCAAGCGTGTTCTTGCGAACCCAGGCAGTGATTTGTCGAAATTCAGCATCGGTCAGCCCGGAATAGGCCTTGGTAAAGGGCACCAGGTCGTTGCCACTCCAGACCGCAAAGGTGAAATCCGTAAAAAGGTTCGCCCGCCGGCCAGAGCCTGACTGCGCATAGATCATCACCGCGTCGATGGTGAGCGGATCCAACTTCCATTTCCACCAATCACCCTTTTTGCGACCCGCTAGATAGGGGCTTTCGGCCCGTTTTAGCATCAGACCCTCGGCATGTGCATCGCGGGCAGTGTCGCGCAGATCGGCAAGCTCGGACCACTGCGCAAAACTGTGCTGAGGGGACAGTCTGATGGGCGTGTCACGGGGCAAATCGGCGCAGGCGACCTCAAGCAAAGCGCGGCGTTCGGCAAATGGCAGGTCGCGAATATCGCGGCCTTCCCATTCCAGCAGGTCGTAGGCGTGCAGCACCACAGGGGCGTCCACAAGCAACTTCTTGGGAACATTTTTTCGACCAATTCGGGATTGCAATGCATTGAAAGAAGACGGTTTATCCGCTTCTGGGTGCCAAACCAGCAATTCGCCGTCCAACACCGTGCCGGGGGGCAGATGGTCGATAGCACGGGCAAGTTCGGGGAAGCGGTCGGTCATCAATTCCTCACCCCGTGACCAGACGAAATATTCACTATCACGCAGGATCAACTGGCCGCGAATGCCATCCCATTTCCATTCGGCACGCCAATCGGCCGGAAGACCCAACGCCTCTGGCCCGTCTTCCAGCCCGTAGGCCAGATAAAATGGATAGGGGCGCGATGCATCGGCGCTGGCGTCGTCAGCCTCGATCAATTCATGCCATGTCACGTCATCCGGATGCCAGTTGCCCATCAGCCGGTGTGCCAATTCGGCCTCAGGCTTGCCTGTCGCACGGGCGAGCGCACGGGTCATCAGCTTTTGACTGACGCCAACGCGAAACCCGCCGGTAATCAGCTTGTTAAACAAGAACCGTTCGGCCCCGCCCAAGCTTTGCCATGCCTCCAGTACAAAGGCCTTTCGCGCGGGTTCATCCACGTTAGCAAGATCGCGCAGTGCATTGATCCAATGTGTTAATGTTTGATCTTCGGTAGAAGGGCTTGACGGCAAAACAAGCGCGATGGTTTCGGCCAGATCCCCGACGATGGCATAGCTTTCTTCAAAGAGCCAAAGCGGAATGCCCGACGCCTCGGCGGCCCATTCACGCAGGCGGGTTGTGGTGACGGCGCGTTTGGGTCTGCGTCCGGAAAACAGCGCAATCGTCCACAGCCGGTCCATGTCATCGGCTTTGGCGAAATACTCCGCCAAAGCAGCCACCTTGACGGTGGTTTTAGTGCTTTGGTCGATGGCGGCAAAGAGGGTGGCAAAGTGCTTCATCCGCCATCCTCCGTCTCTGTCATGTCGCTGTTGAATTGGGTCGGAACAACCTCGGCGTTCCAGCCATTTTCGTTCAAGTATCGCATGAAGATATCAGTGTAACCATGTGTAACATATATATTTTCAGCCTCAGTTTCGCTGATCGCCCAAAGCAACCCTGCCCAATCGGCGTGATCAGATATCACAAAGCCTCGGTCGCCCGCACGCCTGCGTCTTATCCCGCGCAGCGCCATCCAGCCTGAGGCAAAAGCGGTCTCTTGCGCCCCAAAACGCCGGGCCCATGCGCTTCCTTGCGCTGAGGGCGGCGACAGCACCAAGGCACCGGGATAATCCTTGGGGTTGAGGTCCGGCGTCACATGCACCGTATCGGCCAAGGGAATGTCCTGACCGCGCAGCACAGCATTTGTGTTCTCAACCGCGGTATGGGTCAGGATCGGCCCGATATCCTGGTCAAGCAGCGCCATCAACCTTTGCGCCTTTCCCAGTGAGTAGGCCCCCAGAAACGCAGTTTTGCCCGTTGCCGCGCAGCCGCGCCACCATGCGTTCAGCTCTGCTGCGACCTCTGCCTGATCGGGCCAGCGAAACACCGGCAGGCCAAAGGTGCTTTCGGTAATAAAATGGTGGCATTTGACGGGTTCAAAGGGGTCAGAGAGCCCATCATCTACAACCTTGTAATCACCGGATGCGACCCAAACCTCACCAGCGACCTCAACCCTGATCTGCGCCGACCCCGGCACATGACCTGCGGGATGAAACGAAACCTGCGCGCTGCCAATGGTGCGTTTCTCGCCGTACCGGATGCCATCTGCGTTGATGTCGCCCAGACGGTACCGGATCACGGGCAGGGCCAGATGTGTGGCCAAATACGATCCCATGCCGGGGCGGGCGTGGTCGGCATGCCCATGGGTGATCAGCGCGCGATTAACGGGCCGCCAAGGGTCAATGTAAAAATCACCAGCCGGGCAATAGATGCCTTTGTCAGTAAAAGTGAGAACGGGTGGGCGCGACATGAACGCTAATGTAGGGTGGCGAAGCGGATTGCACAGCGTTTTTTAAGGGGGGCAACTGTGCTCTGGGGCTCTGGCCGGCAACTAGGCCGAAACCGTCCCGAAAAAGAGCTTTTCCAAGCCGTCAAAGACCGGCGTGCGCAGGGTCTCGGTCTCCATCAGCACTTCGTGTTCGCCGCCCTCGACGATTTCCAGCCGCCCGCCTTTCCAGCTGTCCATGCGGGCATGTATGCGGGGCACGTCCACGATGCGTTCGTTGCTGCCCAGCCATGTCACACAAGGCAGGTTGGGTGCCGCACGCTGGGCCAGATGGGTGGTTTCGGCCAGCGCCTCGCGTAGCCAGACAAAGCTGGGGCCGCCCAGTGACAATTCTGGGTGCGCAGCAAGCTGATCGCGCATCATGTCGTACATTTCTGCATCCGTTGTCAGCATATTGTCTTCGAACGGTTCGGCCAGCACATAGGGTTCAGGCTTGGAGCCGGGCGGCATCAAATGCCCACGACCAAGCCGCGGCAGGGTATGAGACAACACAGCCGCCATCAGCCGCAGATGCGGCGCGATACGGATGCCCCACATCGGTCCGGTAAATGCCGCCGCCTGAACCGGCAACCCTTCCATCACGGCCCGCAACCCGATGCAGCCGCCCATGGAATGCGCCAGCAGGAAAAACGGCCGGGGCAGGCCAAGCTCGCGCGCTGCACGCAGCATCGCCGCCACGTCTTTTTGATAGTCAGAAAACGCGTCTACGTGTCCGATCCGAGGATCATCAAGCAGCCTGTCGGCCAGACCCTGACCCCGCCAGTCGATGGCGATGGTGCCCAGCCCCCGCGCTGCCAGATCTGTCGCCGCCAGCCCATATTTTTCAATATATTCCGTGCGCCCGGGAAACAGCAGCACTGTTCCCTTTGCGCCCTTAAGAGGCCAATGGCCCACCCTGATCCTTTTGTTGTCAGATGTGTCAACCCAGTGGGCCATCCCGCCCGCAGGGCCGGGATGTACATCTGTAAAGAAGGGGGCGGGCGTCAAAGCCATCAGGAAAGGGCAGCAGCCAGTTTCATTGCCATTCCCATGTCACCGTCAACCTTAAGCTTGCCTGTCATGAAAGCGGATGTTGGATTGGTGTGACCTTCAAGGATAGACTGGAACGTGTCGGCATCCGCGCTCAGGGTCACGTCCGCATCTTCGTCTGCTGCGCGCGCACCGGACGCGTCCATCATCACGGTTCCTTCGCCCTCGATGTCAAATTTGGCGGTGCCGCCAATGTCCGCGCCAGCCAGTTTTTCGTTCAACACAACAACTGCTTCGTTCACAATATCGCTCATCTTACGCCCTTTTTGGCAAAATGGCTGCTACACGTCTGGAAATGCGGCGGCAGCCTGTTACATTCACTGTTGTTATGCGCATCAAAACCGTCAACCTCAAACGTCACCTTACGGCAATTGGATCATCTCTGTTGCTGTCTGGCCTTGTTTTGGGCATGGCCCCGGCCAACGTACGGGCTGAATCGGCACCGCCGGAATTGCTTGAGCGTCTGCGCAGTGCTTCTGCGATTGATGCACCCCGCGTCGAGCACGAGGTCGAGAAGATCTGGTCGCGCTCGGGGTCACCGGCGATGGATCTATTGCTCAAGCGCGGACGTGACGCCCTGGAAAAGGGCGATGTCGCGCTTGCGATAGATCATTTTACCGCGCTCACGGATCACGCGCCGGATTTCGCCGAAGGTTATCACATGCGCGCGCAGGCCTATTTCCGGGCCAATCTTTATGGTCCGGCCTTGGACGATCTGGAAACCACATTGGCGCTGAACCCTGACAATTATAACGCGATCTTTGGGTTTGCGATCATGGTGCAGGAATTTGGCGATCTGCGCCGCGCCGCTGATCTGTATCGCAGGGTCCTTGCCATTCATCCAAACCATGAAAACGCCAAATCGGCGCTGGGTGGTTTGAAACGCGACGGCATTGGTCGCGAACTGTAATAAAATCCAAGGATAGTGTAAGTGGTGAATGATGCGCGGGTCGTGGCCGTTTTAGGCCCGACCAACACTGGCAAAACCACCTATGCGATTGAACGCATGCTGGCCCACCGCACAGGTGTGATTGGCCTGCCGCTGCGCCTGTTGGCGCGCGAAGTCTATGACAGGATTGTTGCCTTGCGTGGCCCTTCGGTGGTGGCATTGGTCACCGGCGAAGAACGCATCGTGCCGCCGCGCACGCAATATTGGGTGTGCACCGTTGAGGCGATGCCAGAGGGTATGGGCGCTGATCTTGTGGCCATCGACGAGATCCAGCTTTGCGCAGATCCCGAACGGGGTCATGTGTTCACCGACAGATTGCTGCGCGCACGCGGGTTGCATGAAACCTTGTTTTTGGGGTCAGATACGATGCGTGGCACCATTGCTTCGCTGGTGCCTAAGGCACAGTTTATGCGCCGCGAACGGATGTCAGAGCTTACCTACACTGGGCAGAAAAAGACCAGCCGGATGAAACCGCGCTCGGCCATCGTGGGGTTTTCGGTCGAGAACGTCTATGCGATTGCCGAACTTATCCGCCGCCAAAAGGGGGGGGCCGCGGTTGTGATGGGCGCGCTGTCCCCGCGCACCCGCAATGCGCAGGTCGAGATGTATCAAAACGGCGACGTGGATTATCTGGTGGCCACAGATGCGATCGGGATGGGGCTGAACCTTGATGTGGACCACGTGGCATTTTCGGCGCTCAGCAAGTTTGACGGCCGCCGGATGCGGCCCCTGGCTCCAAATGAACTGGCCCAGATTGCAGGGCGGGCAGGGCGCGGTTTCAAATCCGGCACGTTTGGTGTCACCGGCGATGCGCGGCCCCTGGACGATCAGGTGGCAAAGGCGATCACAGATCACAATTTCACCCCGCAAAACAAAATCAACTGGCGCAATCACGCATTGCAATTCGGGTCTGTGGAACGGCTGATTGCCACGCTTGAGGCACCGTCCGAAAACGAACGCCTGATCCGCGCGCGCGAGGCAGACGACCTGCGGGCGCTGAAAACACTGGCCCAAATTGATTTGGTCTTTGCCCGCGCCACCGACGGCCCATCTGTCAGACTGCTTTGGGATGTGTGCCGTATTCCTGATTTTCGCGGGATCAGCCACGCAGAACATGCAGGTCTGCTTGAGACGATTTTCACTGATCTGCACCAGCGCGGCGAGATATCCGAAAACTGGCTGGCACGACAAATAAAAAGAATTGATCGAACCGATGGCGACATTGATGCGTTGTCTAAACGATTGGCGTTTATCCGCACATGGACCTATGTCGCACAGCGCAAAGGCTGGACTCGCGACGAAAGCCATTGGCGCGAGGCCAGTCGTGTCGTAGAAGACCGCTTGTCAGACGCATTGCACGAACGTCTGACCCAAAGATTTGTAGATCGGCGCACGTCCGTGCTTTTGCGCCGGCTAGGACAGAAGGAAGCCATGGTGGCCGAAGTTAATGAGACCGGTGAAGTAACTGTTGAAGGCGAATTTGTAGGCAAGCTGGACGGTTTCCGTTTCCGCGCCGACAAAGGTGCAGGCGGCGCTGAGGAAAAGACGATCAAGTCTGCCGCACTGCAAGCGTTGGCTCCGCAGTTCCACTTGCGCGCCGACCGGTTCTATAACGCCCCGGATACCGAGATTGATTTCACCGAACAGGGTGGATTGATGTGGGGTGCCTCAGCCGTTGGCAAACTCGTTGCAGGGTCTGACCCGTTAAAGCCGTCCGTTGAGGTATTTGTCGACGATGTCGCGGGACCAGAGGTTGCCCAAAAGGTGCAGCGTCGCCTGCAGCACTTCATTGACCGCAAGGTGGTCGCCCAGTTTGAACCACTGCTGGCCCTGAGAAACGATGAAACCCTGAACGGTCTGGCGCGTGGTTTCGCCTTTCAGTTGGTTGAGAATTTTGGATTGCTGCCGCGGGCTAAGGTCGCGGATGAGGTGAAAGCGCTTGATCAGGATGCACGTGGCGCATTGCGCAAGAATGGCGTGCGTTTTGGTCAGTTTACGATCTTTATGCCGCTGCTGCTCAAACCGGCCCCGACACGTCTGCGGCTGGTGCTGTGGTCGCTGACCAAAGGCCTGTCTGAGTTTCCTGAATCGCCGCCGCCCGGTTTGGTGACCATTCCCGTGGATGCGGGCGCACCCGAAGGTGCCGATACGATGTCCGGCTACCGAAACGCCGGGTCACGTGCGATCCGCATCGACATGCTGGAACGTCTTGCAGACATGCTGCGCGCCGAGGATTCGCGCGGCGGGTTTGAGGCAAAGCCGGATATGTTGTCGATCACCGGCATGACATTGGAACAGTTTTCCGAACTGATGACCGGTTTGGGCTATAAGGCCGAAAAAGGCGAACGCGCCAAGGTCAAGACGGTGACCGAAGTGATGCCGCAAGCCGCCAAAGATGTGCCCGCGGACACGCCGGTGATGGATGTTGCGGCTGAGGCTGCCGAGGGCGCAATCACTGATGCTCCCAAGCCCCCTGAGCCTGCCGATACACCAGCAGAGGTGGCCGCCATCATCGACGAAGGCAACGCACCCATCATTGAGGAACCGGCCCGGACACCGGAAGTGGACGATAACATTCCCGATGTGGCTGAAAACGAGAACCCGCAAGGAACAGCGCCTGACGCCGAGATTGCGGGCGCAGAGATGGAGGTATTCTACACCTTCACATGGGGCCGCGCGCCGCGTGCCAACCAAAATCAGCGCCGTGGCGGGGATCGTCCGCAGGGCAAAGGCAAGCCTCAAGGAAAAGGCCGCAAGGGTGCCGCACGCGGCGATAAAGGCGATAACGCCAAGACCTTTAGCGCCAAACCAAAGCGCCACGAAAAGCCGATTGACCCCGATAACCCCTTTGCCGCAGCGCTGATGGGGCTGAAGGACAACAAGTAATTGGCGGAAAACACGACAAAACTGCGCGTCGACAAATGGTTGTGGCACGCGCGGTTTTTCAAGACGCGGTCGCTGGCCGCCGCGCGGGTTCAGGCGGGCGACATTCGGATTAACAGCGAAAGGACCACGAAACGGGCCAGCACCGTTGCGGTGGGGGATGTCCTTACCTTTGCCATCGGTGATCATATTCGCGTGATCCAGATCGACGCGGTGGGCCAGCGGCGCGGCCCCGCACCTGAGGCGCAAGCGCTTTACACCGATTTATCCCCGCCAAAACCCCAACCGGAGGACAAGCCGTCCGAAAATCCCGCATTTGAGGGAAAGGGACGTCCAACCAAGCGCGACCGACGGCGACTTGATCTTTCTAAGGCGCGCCACCTTGAATGATCCTGCCCCCTGAATTAGCTAGACCGCACATTGACCAGACAAAGATGACCGCATGACCTATATCGTGAATGACGCCTGTATCGCCTGCAAATACACCGACTGCGTCGAGGTATGTCCGGTGGATTGCTTTTACGAAGGCGAAAACATGCTCGTCATTCATCCCGACGAATGCATCGACTGTGGGGTGTGCGAACCCGAATGTCCCGCCGATGCGATCCGCCCAGATACCGAGCCGGACATGGAAAAATGGGTCGAATTTAACCGCAAGTATTCTGAACTTTGGCCGGTGATCATCACCAAAAAAGATCAATTGCCAAATGCCGAAGAGATGGATGGCAAGCCTGGCAAGATGGAGCTTTTCTCGGAGGCACCGGGCGAAGGCGGATAATTGCCAATGATTCGCGTCCATACATGGACGTATGGTCGAAGAACAGCCGCTAAACCTATGAATTTTTAGATTTTTGCGGTCTCTGACCCTGGGGCAGCTTTCGGAACGGGTGATTCTGTGGTATATTGCTTGGAAGCTGAAACAATCGGATCAACCAACTGACGTAAAACGCATCAACCTGACTGCATTGGTTGAACCATAAATCCAGATAACCACACACCCCGGACATGGGCCGCTTTGGCCCGGGCCCGTTGGTGGTTTTTGTGCCTGTAACAGCACCCAATTTACGGCGGGCCGACCCAGTGCCCCAAAGGAGCGACCTAATATGTCTAAATCGAAAAAGCTTGATTTCCGTCCCAACGAATTCGTTGTCTATCCTGCACATGGTGTGGGCCAGATCGTTTCTGTTGAAGAGCAGGAAGTCGCAGGCATCACGCTTGAGCTGTTCGTGGTCTCATTTGAAAAAGACAAGATGACTCTGCGGGTGCCCACCCACAAGGCGACAGAGATCGGGATGCGCGCGCTCAGTTCGCCAGATGTGATCAACCACGCGATGAAGACGCTAAAGGGCAAGGCCAAGGTCAAGCGCGCAATGTGGTCACGCCGTGCGCAGGAATATGAGCAAAAGATCAATTCTGGCGACCTGATTGCCATTGCCGAGGTCGTGCGCGACCTGCACCGGACCGACGATCAGCGCGAGCAAAGCTATTCTGAGCGTCAGCTTTATGAAGCAGCACTTGAGCGTCTAACCCGCGAAGTGGCGGCAGTTGGCGGTGGTGATGAGCTTGCTGCGGCCAAGCAGGTTGGCGATGTGCTGGAAAGCCGTGTCGCGGCCTAAGCGCTGATAAAAATTGAACAGAACACCGCGCCCTTTGGTGCGGTGTTTTGCGTTTTAATCGGGGGTCCAGTCATAGACCATTGTGTCAAAGGCAATGAGGATCCCCAACTCAACGATTTGCTGCGTCGCCCCCAGCACATCACCGGTCTGTCCGCCGATCTTGCGACGCGCGAGCGTTGCAACACCGAGCGTTGACAGGACCGCAACTACGATCAACCAGAACGTTGAGACTTCCGGTGCAAGAACTGCGGCCACTGCTGCAAACCCTACTGCGATCATGGTCGTCTGTCCCGTTGGTCTGCCGGTTTGCTGGGCCAACCCATCTTTGCGCGCATGGGGCAGGCGGTACATCACCCAGACCATTGCGCCCCGCGACATGACCGCGGCGGTAAGAACCGCACCCATCAGCACGTCTTTTTCGATCATCTGCGTGATCACATACCAGCGCAGCAACAATGACATCACCAAAGCGATGACGCCGTACGTGCCTATTTGGCTGTCTTTCATGATGCCCAGACGTTTGGCCATGTCCCAGCCGCCCCAAAACCCATCGGCACAATCGGCCAGCCCGTCCTCGTGCATGGCACCGGTGACGACAATCGACGACAGAACCACAAAAAGCGCGGTGATCGGGCTGACGACACCCAGCGACTGCATCATCCAGGCGATCGCAACGGCGATCAGTCCAACGCTCAGACCAACCAGCGGATAGGCCCATGCGGCGTGCGCTGCAGCGCGGCCTGTACCGGGGGCATGCGGTGCCGCAGGCAAGGGCAGGCGGGTCAACAGCATGAAAGCTGTGGTCAAGTCGCGCAGGTGCATCGTGGCGCGTATTTTGCGCATGTCGGTTACGTTCATCAAATTGCCCTTTCAGACCTTCCTCATGTGCCAAGCTAAGGCTAGACAAGACCCAACTGCAATCCGCAAGTATGAGCATCCAATGAAGCAAGCCTTTAGCAATCTTTCTGAGTTCCGTGCGATTTTGGCCGCACAAGAAGGGATTGATACCACCGCTCAGACCGCCGCCGCAGATCACAATGCTCAATTGACCAAACCACCCGGCGCATTGGGCCGGTTGGAGGATCTTGCGTTGTGGTATCGCGGCTGGCGCGGTGGAGAGCGGGCGGAAATCGGTGCCCCTCAGGTGATTGTATTTGCTGGCAACCACGGTGTTGCGGCACGCGGCGTGTCAGCGTTTCCGGCAGAGGTTACCGCGCAGATGGTGTTGAATTTTCAGCATGGTGGCGCGGCGATCAATCAGATTGCCCGGGCCAATGGCGCGACCTTGGATGTGGTCGCCCTTGATCTGGACAGACCAACAGATGACTTCACCATTGGTCCGGCGATGTCAGAGGCTGATCTGGTCCTTGCCTTGCAGGCGGGCTGGAATGCGGTTGACCGGTCGGCCGATCTGTTGGTGGTTGGCGAAATGGGCATTGCCAACACGACTTCTGCGGCGGCATTGGCCTGCGCTTTGCTGGGGGGGGATGCGGCGGATTGGACCGGGCGTGGCACCGGCGTCGATGACGCAGGGCTCAGCGTGAAAACTCAAGTTGTCGCTGAAGGCGTTGCGCGGCATGCAGGCCAAGGCGATGGATTGGAAATTCTGGGCCGCTTGGGCGGTCGTGAACTGGCGGGCATGGCGGGCGCAATTGCACGTGCGCGAGACCTGCGCATGCCTGTCATCCTTGACGGGTTCATCTGCTCAGCGGCGGCCCTGTGTCTGGCCAAGACCCAAGATGGTGCGCTGGATCATACCGTCGCCGGACACCAAAGCGCCGAAAGCGCTCATGTGGAATTGCTCAGAGCGCTGGGCAAGGAACCTTTACTGCAACTGGGACTGCGACTGGGCGAGGGATCGGGGGCGGCGCTGGCCATTGGCATTCTCAAATCGGCGCTGGCATGTCACGCGGGCATGGCAACCTTTGCTCAGGCAGGTGTCAGCGACGCGTAAACTGTCAGTGGTGGTGAGCTGTGCGCCCACCCGCCTTCAGGCCTGCTTTCGTTCCTCTTCTTCGATCCTATTGAGGAATGCCGTTTCAAGGTCCTTTTGCAGTTCTTTGGCCCGTTCCACATAGGCTTTGTTGTCGCCGGGGGCCACATCAGGCCGCCAGAGGTCCGCCAATTCACGGACCGATGCGCGGTCATGGGCATAGAACATCCGCTGCGCTTCGGCGGCCTCATATTCAGACAATCCCATCTTTTCCAGCACATACCGCCCTGCACGCAATGAACTGTCAAACATCTCGCGCACGATGTCATTGGCCCCGGCCTGATACTGGCGATAAACGTCCGTGCGGTCATGTGCACGGGCAACGATGTGGATGTCGGGACGCAGTTTGCGGGCATAAGCAATCAATTGCAGCGCGGCCTTTTGATCGTCCAGAGTGACGACCAACACCTTGGCGTCCTTGATCCCCGCCTTGCGCAGGATGTCGGGGCGCGTGGGATCACCGAGAAATGCCTTGAACCCAAAACGCCGCATCACGGCAATGGTGTCAGGGTTGTGATCAAGCACAACGGTCTGAAACCCGCTCGCCTGAACCAAACGGTTGACGATCTGACCAAATCGGCCAATACCTGCGATGATTACCGGGCCCTCTTCGTCGATCTCATCCGGCGTAATGGTCCCGCCTTCTTCCATTCGCTTGCTGATCACATCGTAGAGGATGAACAACAGCGGCGTGATCAACATCGACAGCGCAATCACCAGCAAAAGGGTCTCTGCGACCCCGTTCGGCATGACCCCGGTTGCGACCGAAAAGCTGACCAGCACGAAACCAAATTCACCCGCCTGCGCCAGACCCAGCGCGAACAGCCACTGATCCCGTCCGCGCAACTTGAACACACGACCGATGCCGAACAGGATCACCCCTTTGACGATAATCACCAAAAGCGCCATGCCCAAGATGACAAGCGGATCTCCAAACAACAGTTCAAAGTTGATGCCTGCGCCCACGGTGATAAAAAACAGCCCCAAAAGCAGGCCCTTGAACGGTTCAAGGTCAGTTTCAAGCTCATGGCGAAATTCAGAACTGGCCAAAACCACGCCAGCAAGGAATGCCCCAAGTGCCGGCGAGAGGCCGACCATCATCATCAGAAATGAAATGCTGACAACAATCAGCAGCGCAAGGGCGGTGTACATCTCGCGCAAGTGGGCGGAATGAATAAACCGAAACACGGGCCGCGTGAAAAATACGCCCACGATGATGATGGAGGCAATTGCGCCAATCGTGACAAGGGTGACACCCCATGCCGGCAACCCTTCAACCAGATTTAGCGCTGCATGTGCTGCTTCTGATCCATGGCCCGTTTCTTCTGCTTTATGGGCGGCTTCTACCTGATCCGGATCAAGCGAGATGGAACCGTCGGGCAACATGCCGGTGGGACGGGTGACGGCGAGCAAGGGAAGGAACGCGAGTATCGGAATGACCGCGATATCCTGCGTAAGCAGTACCGAAAACACCGATCGCCCGCCGCTGGTTTGCATCAGCCCTTTTTCAGAAAGGGTCTGCAGCACAATCGCAGTTGAAGACAGCGAAAGCGTCAGGCCAATGGCCAGTGACACGCCCCACGGCTGTCCATATGCCATAGCAATGGCCATCAGTGCCGCAGTTGAAAGGACAACCTGCAATCCGCCCAGCCCCAGCAGCCTGTGTCGCATGTCCCATAGCGCGCGGGGTTCCAGCTCAAGCCCGATCAGGAACAGCATCATCACCACGCCAAACTCGGCGAAATGCTGCAAATCCTTGGTTTCAGACCCCACCAGATGGAACACCGGACCGATCAGGATGCCCGCTGCGAGATACCCCAGCACCGATCCCAGCCCCAAACGTGCGGCAATTGGCACCGCGATCACAGCAGCAGCGAGATAGATTGAGGCTTGAAACAGGAAACCTTCCATGTCGGTCCTTTCAAAGGAGCAAATTAATCGTTACGCGAGCAATCCGTCACGGGTGTTGCGGATATCAGCGCGGTCAGGTCGGCAGCGGCCCATCGCGTTTGAGTTGATCCATCACAATCTGGCTATGCACCTTTGAAACGGCAGGGTGCGGCAGCAACACCGCGTGAATCAGCCGGTTCAGGCTGGGAAGATCATCACAGTAGACCCGCAACAGATAGTCCGCATCCCCGGTCATCGTCCACGCGCTCACGATCTCTTGTCTTGTGGCAAGAAGCCGCGCAAAACTGGCCGAATGGTCCGGGCCATGCGTGCCCAGATGCACCTGCACAAACCCCTGAACATTCAGGCCCAGTTTGACCGGGTCGAGCCGGGCTATATACCCTTGTATGATCCCGCTTTCTTCAAGCCGCTGACGCCGCCGCCCGGCCTGCGAGGCCGACAAGTGCAAGCGTTCGCCCAACTCATGAGATGTCAGGTGGGCGTCCTTTTGCAGGGATGACAAGAGGCGTGCGTCGATTTCATCTAACATGATGCGTGTTTCCCGCATGATTTTTCACCATTATGCGGCATTTGAGCAGAGAATGCCAGTATCCTGCCAACCTTTGCGCGATATATGCACGGTTCCAACGATATTTCTAGCGCGAACTGATTAAACTTTCATCACATGGAGACTTTTCATGGGTCCTTTCCCGCACGACGCCCCGAAATCCAAGATCACGCCAGAAAACCCTGCTGGCACCGATGGGTTTGAGTTCGTGGAGTTTGCAAGCGACACCCCACAGGACCTGCGTGATCTCTTTGCACGCATGGGCTACACCCATGTGGCCAACCACAAGACCAAACAGATCGAGCTTTGGCAGCAGGGCGACATCACCTATGTCCTGAACGCCGAACCGGGCAGCTTTGGCGCGCGCTTTGTTGAACAGCATGGGCCATGTGCGCCTTCGATGGGGTGGCGGGTTGTAGATGCGCAAAAAGCGCTGGCACACGCGCTGGCCAATGGTGCGGAAGAATACACAGGCGACGGCAAGGTGCTGGATGTGCCGGCAATCATGGGGATTGGCGGGTCGCTCCTGTACTTCGTGGATCAGTATTACAACACGTCGCCCTACAACTGGGAATACGACTGGATCGCCCAGTCCAAACCCGAAGGGGTCGGTTTTTACTATCTCGATCACCTGACGCACAACGTGTTCAAGGGCAATATGGACGTGTGGTTCAAGTTCTACGGCGATCTGTTCAACTTTCGCGAGATCCGTTTCTTTGACATTCAGGGGAAATTCACCGGGCTGACCAGCCGCGCATTGACATCACCCTGTGGTCGCATCCGTATCCCGATCAACGAGGATCGCGATGAAAAGGGTCAGATCGTCGCCTACCTCAGGAAATACAAGGGCGAAGGCATTCAGCATATCGCGGTTGGCGCGCGCAATATTTATGACGCAACAGATGCGATTGCTGAAATGGGCGTCAAATTCATGCCCGGTCCCCCTGAAACCTATTACAAACTGAGCCATGACCGGGTCAAAGGCCATTCTGAACCCTTGGACCGCATGAAAAAACACGGCATCCTGATTGATGGTGAAGGGGTAGTCGATGGCGGCGAAACCCGCATTCTGCTGCAAATCTTCTCAAAAACCGTCATTGGCCCGATCTTTTTCGAATTCATCGAAAGGAAAGGCGATGATGGGTTTGGTGAGGGCAACTTCAAAGCGCTGTTTGAAAGCATCGAACAGGAACAGATTGACAGCGGCGAACTGGCCGATAGTAAGGCTTGATCAAGCGGCGAACCACGTAGTGCCGGGGGCGTGCCTCCGGTTTTACGCGACGTTGCTCCTATCAGCCATTGGGCATTTTCAGCACAACGTTCCGTCCATTCTTGGTATAGCGCAACTCGCTGTCCCCGATTGCGGACACGCGGCCCCCGTCGATCCGGTCGCCCACAATCACTTTTTTGTAGCGTCCATTGCTGAGCCGTACCAAGGCGCGGCGGCTTGATGGTTTGCCGTAGACACCTATCAAATTGACCTTGCGCAGATTGATCGCATTCTTGACCGTGGCTTGCCGCGCGACAGATGCCTTGGACGGGATGGAGGGCGTCACGACCTTTGGTGCCACGGCTGTGGCACTGGCTACCTGCGTCGGTTGTTGTTGGGGTGCCGCCCGTTGTGCCCGTTTGACGATGCGTGCGAAATTCTGTGGCCGTGTGTCAGGGCGCAGCGATGCCTGAACTGCAAATTTCGTTGCATTTTCAATCGCTGGGGCAGGCACTGGTGCACCAGCCAGGGCCGCTGCTACCGCTTCGGAGGTATCGAATGTTTGCGTGTCAACGACTTGGGGTGCCGCGGCGGCTGCGGCCTGTTCCTGAACGGATGTGGGACGCAGTTGAGGGCGGTATCCGGCCAATTCGGACTTTGTCAGCCCATCCAGCTGTGCGCGCTCTGTCGTCTCGGCCAGATTGCCGGGGCGCGGACGCGGGCGCAATTCGGCCAAAGGATCGGTTATGGTTTGTGCTTCCGGTGCGGCCACAGTCCGATCAGGAAATGCCGTTGGGACAACAGGCGGGCGACCCGCAAACACGGTAAATCCGTCTGGGCTCAGCGCCCCTTGGGCAGTCGGGATCAACAGCCCATTTGCATCATAGGCGAACTGGGTGCCTGCAGCTGCGGGGGAGGGAACCGACGCAAATACGACGTCCGTCAAATATCCTTCCGCAGCGGGCAGCGCCACGGCATCCGTTGATGTGCTCACCGGGTCGATGCTGGTCATATAAAGGTCTTCGATGTCGATCAGCGAAGCGGGTTCCGGCGGGACCTCTGGCGCGCGCGGCCATATGCCTGTGGCGGCATATTTTGCCTCGACCTCGGCTTCGGTCATTTCCGGAACTGGGACCGGCACAATCGGGTCGCGCAGGGCGTCCAGCACGGCCGCGTCTTCGCCCGTCAGGCCCGGCTCAAGTGACGCGATCTCAACCCCATCATCCGTGTCTTCCTGCGGGGCGGGAATGGATGCCGTGGCGCGCGGGCTGCGGTCGCCAAAGAGCCGCGACAGGCTGAAGCCGTCGTCCCGAAAGACCGAGGCCCAGGCCGCCACTCCGGCAAGGATCACCAAAAGCGCTGCGGTCAAAATTAGACCGAGGAAACGCGGTTTGCCCCCCACATCCGCACGTCGCGCGCCGAAAACGGTCATCCGCTCGGCTTCGGTCCGAGGTTTGGCTACGGTCGCGCCCGGCTCAGGCTGACTTTGAGGGGCGACATTGACAGGCTGCGGTGTTTTGGATTTTCGCCGGCTCAAAAAGCCTGCTTTGGCTGGTGCGGCCGCATCGGGAATTTGCGGTGCAAGCGATGAGCTGTCGGGTTTGATAGCCTCATCCATAACGGGCAGGGATGGGTCAGATATGGACATGCCCGGTGATCGGTCAGCGTCTGCCGCATTGCCGCTGACGGGCTCGCCCAGTGACGGCTCACGGCGCGCACCCGGTAACAAAGTTGACATGCCCGGCATCTCCGCGCTGCGACGGCTGGCAAATCCAGCCACAGGCGCATTTGCAGGTTTTGGCGCTGTCGGTGAGGGGGCAGCCTGCACGCCTGGTGGGACAAATGAAGGCACCGCCGCACCGCGCGTGGCAGATCCTAGGGCGGGGGCGTATGGGCGTGCTGGTTTGGCAATCGCTGGCTCGGCTTCTTTTTCCTCGCTCTTGAGGCCAGGGTCAGGCCTTTCGGTTGGTTTCACCTTCTTTGGCTCGTCCTCTTCCGGCGCGGAAGTGTCATTTACATCTGATTGATCTGACTTTTCAGCATCCTCAGGGTCAGGCACGGACGCAGCCTCGATCGCCTCTGACGGTACAGACGGTTCACCCTTCTCAGGTGCCGCCGCATTTGCTGTTTTCACATCGCCAATAACCACTACCGCGATGCCATCCGGCTCTACGGTCTCGCCATCTTCAAGCAACTCATCGGCTATAGCGGTCGGTCCAAAAAACGGCTCTCCGAGATAAAGCTGATCGGTGGGGATCGCGGCGAAACTGACCGGGTGAAACCGATGCTCAACCGCAAATGCTTCGGCCTCATCCAGTGTTTCACGCGCCACTGCGGCGATGTGGGTCTGGTCCCCATCAAGGCTGATATCAAACGCCAGATCATCGACAGCGTAAGGTGTGGCACCGTCCAATGCGTCTTTTGCTGCCTGACGGCGCGCGGCGTCGTTCATGTCCGGGGTTGAAATTGTCAGATATTTGATCTGCTCATTTGGCACCAAAAGTTTGGCACGTACGCCACCCGGTTCCAACGACGACGCGGTGCGTCGAAGCACGGCCAGTTCGTCCGCCATGTTTGCTGCGTCCAGGGCCACTGCACCCACCACGCGCCATCCGCCCGCCGCGCGGTGCAAAAGCCGGATGCCTTCAAACGACAGGGAAAGTGCAAAATTTGGCTTCATCGCTTAGATCTTTAACACGGTAGCGGACGCTATAAAATATGGGCCCTGATGGAATTTAGAATAGCGCGGGTCTTTGCTTAAGGAAAGGTAAACCGCCCCATCACACCTTGTAGAGCGGCCATGCGCAGGGCAAGCTTGGCACACTGGAACTGCAAAGATCAGGAGATCAGCCATGAAAACACTTAGATGGGCCGCCAGCCTTTGGATTTTATGCACCGGCCTGGCGATGGCGCAGGTGCCGGAACAGGGAATCATAGTAACGGGTGAGAGTACGATATCGGTCGTGCCCGACATGGCCACGATTACACTGGGCGTGCGCGAAAATGCAATTACCGCCAAAGAGGCCATGGGCAAAGTCACTGAATCCGTGAGCGCGATTTTGGATGAACTGGACGCATTGGGTGTGGCCGAGAAAGACCGTCAGACCAGCCGCTTTTATCTGAACCCCGTCTACGATAACCGCCCCTCGAACACTGACGAAGCGCCAAGGGTCACCGGGTATGAGGCAGGTAATTCGGTGACAGTGACAGTGCGCGACCTGAAAGCGCTGGGCGAGATGCTGGATGCTGTGATCGACATTGGGGCGAACGATTTCAACGGTTTAAGCTTTGGGCTGCAAAACCCCGCACCCGCAATGGCGGTGGCCCGGAAAGTCGCGGTTGCTGATGCGGTTGAGCGCGCGGGGCAATTGGCGGAGGCTGCATCGGTGACCCTCGGCACCGTCCTTCGGATGACAGAAAACAGTCGTGGCGCGCCGCCGATGGCCATGGAAATGGCGGCCATGCGATCCGGGATGAATGATGCGATTGCAAGTGGTGAGATTGATATTCAGGCGCAGGTGACGATGGTTTTTGCCATCACACCCGGTAACTGATTGCAGATGCAGCCCCCCCCCACCGCGCGCTGCGGTGGAGGGCGTCAGGATCAGCTTGTGGCTTTGCTCAGCGCCTGATCAAGATCGGCAATCAGGTCATCTGCATCTTCGGTCCCGATGGAAACCCGCACAACGCCCGGACCTGCGCCTGCCGCCTCTTGTTGTTCGGCTGACAATTGCCGGTGCGTGGTTGAGGCCGAGTGAATGATCAGTGACCGCGTATCGCCCAAGTTGGCCACATGGCTGAAAATCTCAAGCGCATTGACCAGTTTCACGCAGGCGTCATAGCCGCCTTTGACCGCAAACGTGAACAGACCGCCAGCACCGCGCGGGCATACTTTGGCGACACGTTCAAAATAGGGGGATGATTTGAGCCCCGCATAGGTCACGAAATCGACGCGCTCATCCTTTTCGAGCCACGCAGCGATTTTTTCAGCATTCTCAACATGGCGTTCCATCCGCAAAGACAGGGTTTCTGTGCCCATCAACGTATAATGCGCGGCTTGCGGGTTCATGGTCATGCCCAGATCACGCAGGCCGATGGCGATGCCGTGAAAGGTATAGGCCAGATTGCCAAAGGTCTCGTGGAACTTCAGGCCATGGTAGGCAGGCTCGGGTTGGCTGAGCGATGGGAACTTGTCATTCGCGGACCAGTCAAATTTGCCTGAATCCACAACACAACCACCTGTGACGGTCCCATTACCAGTCAGATATTTTGTTGTCGAATGCACCACCAGCGTGGCCCCCAGATCAATGGGACGGCACAAGAATGGCGTGGCTGTTGTGTTGTCAACGATCAAGGGAATACCAGCCTCGTCCGCAATATCGGCGATGGCGCGCACGTCCATAATATACCCGCCGGGGTTGGCAATCGCTTCGCCAAAAATCGCGCGGGTGTCATCATTAATTGCCGCTTTCACTGCATCAAGATCATCAAAGTCGACAAACGTGCAGCTCCAGCCGAACCGTTTGATCGTATGGCTGAACTGCGTGACCGTGCCCCCATAAAGACGGGTTGAGGCGATGATGTTCTTGCCCGGACCCATCAACGGGAAAAGCGCCATAATCTGGGCGGCATGGCCGGAAGAACAACACACCGCGCCGACACCCCCTTCGAGCGTGGCGATGCGTTCTTGCAAAACGGCCACGGTGGGGTTGGTCAGACGCGAATAGATGAAACCAACTTCTTGCAGATTAAACAATGCAGCCGCGTGATCGGCGTCGCGAAACACATAAGCCGTGGTTTGGTAAATTGGTGTTTGCCGTGCGCCAGTTGCCGGATCGGGCCGCGCGCCCGCGTGAATTTGCAGCGTGTCAAAGCCATAGTCGGTTTCGTTGGTCATCTGGTGTCCTCCTCAAGGATTGTCCCGAAGAGGTTTAGGCGCAAACCGTTACACTCTCAACAGAGTTTGTGGGTGGTGCGTCTTGGCCAAACAAAAGTCATAGCATACATATAATGTATGTTGACCGACGATCTGAATTAGCATACATGCAATGTATGTTATCAGCAGGAGACCCGAAAATGGGCAAACAAGAAAAAACTCAGGTAGGCAAGAAAGTTACAACCAGCGAACAGGCGCAGCGCCGTGCAAAACGGATCGAAAATGTGGCCAAAGCCACCAACGTGACCTTTACGCTGGAATTGCCAGTTCGTCGGTTTATCGACGCCCAGGCCAAAGCGGCGGGCATGAATGTGACGCATTACATGCAAAAACTGGTCGAGGACCATGTGATCTCCACCGCGCCAAAAAATGACCCGCTGGCGCTTCGTCTGACTGCAAAGCGCTATGTGATTGGCCATGCCGTCACGATTGCCGGCGAAATGGATGCCGCGGGAAAGTTTGACGAGCATTTCATTTTGAATGTGATAAAAGAAGCTGCAGAAGACCCTGAATTTGCAGCCCAATATGCACTTGCTATCGGCGAAAAGGCGATCTCAAAAAACCGTGTTGCGGTGCGTGCCCGAGTGTCGCTCAATCAGCAGATGGGTCGTCTGATCAAAAAGGCAGTAGGCGCACGCAGCAAGCGTAACGAAAAGGGCAAGATCGCCCGCGCGCAGGTTCAGGATGCCCTGATCACAACCTATACGCTGCTGGAAAAGCCGGAACTTGAAAGTGCCGCCGCTTAAACGGGACGCCGCTTAGCGCATCCAGAATCCTTCGGATTTGATGCGGTTGCGAATGGCCTGCTCCTTTCGGGGCAGGTTGTCTTGATCAAAGAGCGCGCGCACTTTAGCACCACGCCCCTGAAACACCATGCGCTTGATAGCTTCATGGCCTTTAAGCACTTTTTTCAACTTGTTGGGCGCTGCAACTGTCTCCAACACCTGTACGGCCAGATCACTTTCACGCGCGTAAAGCAGCGGCAAAAAGCGGTAGTGGCACGATATTGATCCATCAATCAGACCGTCTGGCAAGGTATCGCGGCCGCCACCAAGCGCATGGATCACAAGCGGCAAAGCCACCTGATCAAGCCAGGGATCAAAGCTCTGACAACACAACTCGACCGGTGGCGTGTCTTGGATAGCCAGCGCGTACTCGAGGAACTTTTCACCAAATTCATGCGGACAGCGGTAAAAGAAGAACCCCGCATTGAAATAGAGATAGCGCCGCCAGTATTCATCTGGCTGGCTCAGGTCGAGGCTGCTTTCAAAGTCCAGCCCAAATTTATCGTATAGCGATTTCCAAAGCCCAGAGTAGCCCGGTCCATAGAGCTGCGGTATCGGCCAGGTGTTTTCACGCCGAAGCGACGCGGTCGGACGATTGAAATCAAAAGGTAACTCAGCCAGATCACCAGTGATGAGGGTGTCTGTATCAAAGAAGACAAAAGGTTCGCCCTTTGGCAGGGCCTGAAGCATTTCGATCTTGTTGCCATAGGGGTATGCGCTGCCGAAATACTTGTTTTCAAAGGGAATAACCTCAGCACCGAGGAAGTCATAGGCGGCCCGTACTTCCGGGTCCCTGATGCTGGGATCATTGTTCCAAAGCGGCCCTGCCTGCGGTTCCGCGATCAACAGCCGGCCTTTGAAATCGGGGTTTGTGTGGCGCAGCGATGCTGCAAACAACAACGCCTCATACGAGAGCCGCCCGTGCTGACCGACAACAACGATGTTGAATGTTTGCGAAGCGCGAGGTTTGCGTGCCATACTCGATTGGTGCCCTTTGGTCTTTTGCGATCACTATAGGGCCAGATGCGGTAGCGCAAAAGGCAGCAATTTACGCCGGCAGACAAGGGCAAGTAAAATGATTGATTTCTTTCTCGCAATGATGGCCGCCGGTATCAATTCTGCGGATGGGGCAGGGACCGGCGATGCCGCGACCGCGCAGACCCAAGCAACGCCCCCCGCGATTGTTCAGCCTCTCACTCCATCAACAACTGCAACCGAAACAGCACCCGCCGAGGCGGCTCCAACAGCCCCGATTGGTGATACACTGGCAACTCTGGCACCTGCACCCGCCACGCCGTCGGCCAAAGTTGATCTGGGGTCCGGCACCGTTATCGGCGAGGGTGTCTTGTTGGAAGGGGTTCCTGCCACGGCTACCGCCCAGGCCCCTGTGCCTCAGGCAATACCAGCCCCGCCAAACGCGGCAGCCCCCGGTATGAACATGGCAGTGGTCCCCGCCGGACTGGTCGCGGAACCGCAAACACCGACCGGGAAATTCACTACCGCAGCCGAAGTCAAACCGATCCTGAATGCCACCAAAGGCAATTGGGTTGCGGTGCGCGAATTCAACGGTCAGGACCTGCTTTATGTGACGCACCTTTGGAGCTGGCGTTGCGGCCTGCACGCGATGGCGATTTCTGTGAACGATGAGCCGATGCAGAATTGGCCGTTGCCGGAATGCCATATGAAATACACCACCCCCGGTGCCATTCTCGAAGAGGACGGTTTGCCCTATCTGACGCTGAAATCTGGGTCTGTCCGTACAATTGATATTCAGATTGTCTATGACGATCTGAGCATGGATGCCGCCAGATTTGAGCGTGGAAATGTCCTGATCCCCTAGGAACCAGCGACGGTGCAAGGTGGTGAATTTGATAGGGTGGAAATAAGATCACCCGAAAGAACCGGCCTCGTCTGTTAACCGCATTGTTTGAACCCATTTGCGCGGCAAGCCAGACATGGTCCTGTCATAGCGTTCCTCTATCGATCAGCATTCCCAAGCTGATCCAGATTTCAGAGGATAATGAGCGCGGAAAAAGTCCAGCGACAGATGTGCAGGATTTGGGTTTGTGCGATGCACTCCTTTAACGTCAGGTTCGAAGGGAATAGGTGTAGGACGGAGACGTGCATGCACCCCTGACCCGAGGACCCCATGACGATATCGAAAGACCCTGATCTTCCGTTGGAATTGGTTGGACGCGATGCTGCTTCATCTGCGACCGCAAAGAACCGTTGGTTCCGGCTTCAGAAACGGTATCTGCTGGTGCTTCTGATTCCGTTCTTCATGTTCAGTGGTGCGGTGATCGGGATGTATTTTCAACCTCCCGCCCTGCAGAAATTCTATGCCCTTACAGGATTGCAGCCCGGCGGCGGCTCCGCAACGCCAATTGCCCTGCCGCCCGACATCGAATTGCCGCCGGAAATGGTGGAAACCATGCAGGTGACCGATGTCGTTGGTCTGGCACGTCTGATGCCGCGCGGGGACGTGTCTATCGTTGCACCGCCTTACGGTGCCGGTGATGCACGGATTGCCGAGATCCTTGTCGCGACAGGTGACCGGGTTGAAAAGGGCAGCATTGTGGCGCGGCTGGACAATGAAGGCCAGTTGCAAAGTGCCGTATTGCTGGCCGAGGCCAATGTCGCGGTTCGCCAAGCCGCGCTGGCGCAGACGCGGGCGACGGTACAGAATTCCCGCGATGAGGCACAGGCGAGTCTGGAGCAGGCTCAATCTGTCGCTGTCGAGGCTGCGGCAGAATACGCGCGCGCCAAAGAGCTGTTCCAACGGGGCGTCACCACAAAGGCAGGGCTTGACGCGGTTGCGGCGGCAGATCGGCAGGCGGCTTTCGCCGTGGTAAAGGCAAAGGCGACCCTGTCGCGGTTTACAGCCACAGACGTGGATATCCAGCCAGATGTGATCGTTGCGGCCCGCAACCTTGATGCAGCAGAGGCTGACTTGGGCCGTGCCCGCCGCGACCTGAGCCGAGCGGCTGTTTTGGCACCGGTCGCCGGGGTGGTGCTGGATGTCAACGTACGCGCAGGGGAACGCCCCCCCGCAGATGGCATCATGCTGATGGGCGATACGGATCAGATGATGGCCGAAGTTGAAGTCTATCAGGATCGCATCGTGTCAGTCGCGATTGGCCAACCAGTTGAGCTGGTGGCGGCAGCCATCGGGCAGACCCTGCAGGGTCGGGTACACTCTATTGGTCTGACCGTTGGCCGTCAGGGATTGGTGTCGGATGATACCGCGGCCAACACCGATGCCCGTGTGATCACAGCCATGGTCGAACTGGACGCCAAATCGTCCGCCATCGCGGCCCGTTTTACCAACCTCGAAGTGATCGCACGCATCGATACGTCCACACCCGCCACACCCCGGGCCACGAAATGAGCCGATTGCTGCAATGGCTGTTTGGGCGTCTCCCGATTGGCTGGTTACAACTGACGCACAGTCGGCCCCGCTTTGCCGCTGCTCTGGCGGGGGTCGCCTTTGCCAATGTGCTGGTCTTTGTGCAACTGGGCATCATGAACTCGATGGCCACTGCAACGCTGAAACCCTATGGTTTCTTTCAGGCCGACATCATGATCTCGGCCTCAGATGCAAACTCAATGACAGAAGGCGGCAACGTCGCGCGGCAATGGCTGTTTCAGGCGTTGGGTGACGCCGATGTGACTGCGGGCACCGGTCTTTTCATCGGTGTGGTCGAATGGGCGCGCCCGGATATTTCTCTGGCGCTGACCACCTATGGAATTGACCCGTCACTGCCGCAATTCCTGTCACCTTCAATCGCACGCAAGATAGCGTCATTGCAGTTGCAGAACGCCGGAATCCTTGATCGGCTCAGCCGGGGCTTACCCCGCGAAGAAGCCGCCGCAATCCGCCCGCAATCGCCGGTCACGTTCGAGGCAAAGAATACCACATTGACGCTTTACGACACGTTTCAAGGCGGCGGTGGGTTTGGTGTTGACGGTTATATGGTGGTTTCGGACCAGACATTGCTCAGTCTGTTTCCAGCGCGAAGTTCCGCCGCACCCAACCATATCTTTTTGCAGATCGCGCCCGGCGCTGACCCTGATATCGTTGCGAGCCGATTGCGTGCCCTGATCTCGGACAAATCCTTGCGCATTCGCAGTTTTGCGCAGGCTGCTGTCGAAGATCAAAGGTATCAGCAGACGGAGCGCCCAACCGGGATCATCTTTGGCTTTGGTGTTCTCATCGGGATATTGGTTGGCATCGTGATTGTCTATCAGGTGCTGTCGACGGATGTGGCCGATCACCTGAGTGAATATGCCACGTTCAAGGCCATGGGATACCCCCAGCAGTTCTTTCTTGGCATTGTGCTGGAAGAGGCGCTGATCCTTGCAGTTCTGGGCTTCATACCGGGGTTCATCGTTGCCAGCGGATTGCTGGCGGGTATGAAGGCGGTGACAAACCTGCCACTGGCCATGACGGCGCAGATGGCGGTCATGGTGTTCATCGGCACATTGGTCGCCTGTACGATATCAGGCGCGATCGCCACCCGGCGGCTGGCCTCTGCTGATCCTGCTGATCTGTTCTGAAGGGGGGGTGATGACGGAAGATACCCCAATTGTTGTCACCGGCCTGAACCACTGGTTTGGCACGGGCGAAGCCCGCAAGCAGGCCCTCTTTGACATCAACCTCATTGTGAAACGCGGGAGCCTGACAGTTCTGATGGGGCCATCCGGGTCCGGCAAGACAACTGTGCTGACCCTGATGGGGTGTCTGCGTGATGTGCAGGATGGCTCCGTCAACCTTCTGGGCCATGAACTGAACGGGGCCGGGCGGGCCCTGAACGAAAGCCTGCGGCGCAGGCTTGGCTTTATTTTCCAGGCCCACAATCTGCACGGCAGCCTGACCGCGCTGCAGAATGTGCTGATGGGTCTGCAAGTGCACGGCCTGCCCAACCGTCAGGCGCAACAAGATGCGGCCCGTCATGCGCTGCGGCTTGTCGGATTGGCGGATCGAATGGATTATTTGCCAGCGAACCTGTCAGGCGGACAGAAACAACGTGTCGCAGTTGCGCGTGCCTTGGTCGGGAACCCGGATGTGATCTTTGCGGACGAACCCACCGCAGCATTGGATAGCGGAAGTGGCCTGACGGTGGTGACGATGCTGAAAAGACTGGGCGAGACACGCGGTACCACCACAGTGATGGTTACACATGACAATCGCATTCTGGAAATGGCCGACAGGATTGTGACGCTTGAGGATGGCAGGATCGTCCGCGACAGTGCGTCGTAAAACGCGATGCCATCCGCAGGCCTGACCCATGTAGAACGACAGTGCCACAACTGCCAAAATTCAATTGCAGGTGCTTGCACCCGGCCGCGTCACTGTCGTTGAGCACGGCCAGATGCCGGACAATTGAGGGCAGAGCAGTGGCTGATCAATTCCTGTTCTGACCCCTTTACCGGTCCCACCATTCTTGAATTTCCGGCAGGCTGATCAGCGCCGCCAGCCCGAGACCAACGAGAATGGTTTTGTGCGGGGTGTCCAGGCGTCTGATCTCCATATTCTTGCCCACGACGTGGACTTCGAAATTGCCGAGGCTGGTCTGCGCAAAACCTTTAAGACGAAAGAGGTGGCGGGGTCGGTTTTTGAGGGAATGAACAAGCGCATCATGGTCAAGAACCACGTCGGTTTCATGATGCCAAGTGGTATATGCGCCATGTGTTTCGCTGGGGCGCAGTCGCGTCTTTGGTACCAGACCTGACAGCAGACCTGATATTGGCCAATCTCCCAATGTGGCTGGTTCCGGCAATCCAAGACCGGCAAACAGATGCGTCACGGCAGGATGTTTGTGTTCCGATTTGGTCAGCAGCACCACATCACCCGCACGGATTTGACCCTGCACTTGCGGCGCAATCAGCGGGTCGTTCAGCAATTCGGTGATGTTGTCCGCATCGACCAAAGTGATGATCCCGGCATAGCGCAATTCAGGTTCTGCAATGGCGGTATTGGCGATGGCCAGCGGGTCGGCTATGCCACTGGCCTCGATGATCACATGATCGGGCCGCGGCCTGCGGTCCAGCGCATCCCCAAGCGCCATGAAAAGATCGGCACCCATCGTGCAACACACACACCCATTGGTCAGCGCGATCACATCCTTGTCCTGCACGCTGATCAGTGCCTTATCAATGTTCACGGCACCGAAATCATTGACCATAATGAGAAATTTCAGGCGATGATCTTCGGTCAGCAAACGATTGATCAACGTCGTTTTTCCCGCGCCAAGATACCCGCTGATCACTGTGAGTGGCAGCGGGGTCATAGCAGCAGAACGTGACCGCCCGAAACTGTACCAAGGACTTCCACGTCTTTGAGCGTATCGGGTTCCGCTTGCGTTGGGTCCTCGCCCAGAATAGCAAAGTCAGCACATTTTCCCGGTGTGATACTGCCGATTTCGGAATCGAGCTTGAGGGTATAGGCGGCCCCCATCGTGATCAGATGCAACGCCTCTGCCACGGTGATTTTTTCTTTGATTCCAAGGATTTCGCCAGTCATGGTCTGGCGATTGACCGCACACCATGCGGTGAAAAGGGGCGACATCGGCGTGACAGGCGCATCCGAGTGGATGGCAACTCGTGCGCCTTCATCCAACGCCGTGCGGGCCGCGTTCATCCGATGGGCGCGCGCCTTGCCCAGCGTGAGCGCGCTGTGCTGATCGCCGAAATACCACAGGTGATTTGAGAAGATGTTTGTACATGCACCCAGTTCTGCGGCCCGTCTGAACATGTCTTGGCCCATCATCTGGCAGTGTTGCAAGACATGGCGCGCGCCGGGCCAGGGGTGTTTTCGGCCTGCTGCTTCAAGTGCGTCGAGGGCCACTTCGGCGGCTTCGTCACCATTTACATGGATGTGCATCTGCACGCCTTCGCGCTGCATCACCTCGCAGAGTCTGAAGATCTCAGCCGGGGCCGTGTTCCATATGCCGTTGGGTTGGCCACCAACGTAACCCGGCCATTTCACCCGCGCTGTCCACCCTTGAATCGATCCGTCTGTCATGATTTTTACCGCCCCCAGACGCAGCTTGTCGGTTGATCTGGATTTGAGGCTGAGGGCGCGTTTTGCGATATCATCGGGCAAGCCGCCGGTTGCCCCCAGAGCCGGTACAATTCGCAGCCCCAGACCGGGGTCATTGGTGACACGCAGCATGGTTTCAAGGTCTTCATCCTCCATGCCTGAATAAAGATCTGTCACGGTTGTCACGCCGGCACGGCGGCACACTGCGGCATAGGAACGGATGGCATCCTCCCCCTGCGACAGGGTGCGAAAATCAAGCCCGACCCGGCGCATCACCGGAAACATCGCCGCCATTTCCTGCAGTTCGCCTGTTGGCTCTGCGTCGGGGTCTTTCACCACACCTTCTGCGTCGGTATCACGTCGGTATTCTGCCAGTGTAAGGGCTGCGGAATTCACGCACATAAGATGAAAGTTTGAAAACAGCACCACGACGGGGCGATCTGTTGCCACGCTATCCAGATGCGATCGGTTCAGGCGCTCGCCGGGCAGGAAAATCGGGTCAAACCCCCAAGCGATCAAAGGTTGGCTGGGCGGCAACCTGCGGACATATTCACCAAGGCGCGCCATCACTGCGTCGATGGTCGTCATGCCGTGGTGAAGAACACCCTTAGGGTCAATACGGTCGTGGTATCCAGCATAGGCAAAGTCCCACATCTTGCCCGCCATCATATGCGCATGACCTTCGACAAAGCCCGGCATCAATATGGTACCAGCCAGTTGGTCATCGTGGCGGACAACCCCCCATTGATCCGCGCAGTTTGCACCGCCCACGGCGAGTATCTTTCCTTCGCGCACGGCGACATGTGTCGCTTCGGGCAGGCTTGGGTCCATGGTGACAATCTTTTCCGCACTGTAAACCGTTATGTCTGCCATGTCATTCTCCACTGATCTCAACAGTCTTAGCGCAGCTTCATTCTTTGGAATAATAGATTTACTGTCCCTTAAAGCATCAAAAAATGGGGGAAGCGGATGAACTTTACGCTCAAGCAACTGCTCTATTTCGATGCAGCGCTGCGCAATGCCTCGATTGCCCGCGCCGCAAAGGAAATGAACATCTCGCAATCGTCGATCACGGCGGCGGTGGATCAGATCGAACAGACGATAGGTGTGGAATTGTTTCGCCGCATTCCCGCCAAAGGGATTTTGGTGACGCAGAACGGCAAGGAAGTCGGCGCACGTATTGCCGCGTTTCTGGAACAGGCCCGCATTTTTCAATCGGATCTGATGTCGCTGAATGGGAATCCGACGGGTACGTTGCGGCTTGCCTGTTTTGAGCCAACCGCCCCTTATGTTCTGCCCCCCTTGCTGCGGCGCATCGCTGACGAATATCCGGAAATTCGCATTGATGTGCTGGAAGGAGACATGGCCCAGATATCAACCTTGTTGCAGACAGGGGCCGTCGATGTTGCCCTGACTTACAAGCAGGAAGTATTGCCTGAGCATCGCTTTGTTTCACTTTTTGAGGCACCGCCATGGGCCCTGGTTCCGGAAAATTCACCGCTGGCGGGCAAGACCGCGATCACCATTGATGATCTTGAAGGTGTAAAGATGATTGCCCTCGATATGCCGCGAACCAGAGGGTACTTTTACAGCCTTTTCCAAAGCCACGGCAAAGAGCCCAACGTGGTGCACAGTACCAAGTCCGGTGCGGTCATTCGCGGATTGGTCGCGGCCCAGTTTGGTCATGCGATCCTGAACATCTGCGGCCCGGGTGACCGCGACCCGCGACAGGGATATCTGGCCATCCCAATTGCCGACAACGCGCAAAGTCCGACCTTCGGCGTGGCCTATGCGCCGCAGTTGGAGAAATCAGTTGTTGTTCAGGCGGTCATCGCAACCAGCAAGAGGCTGGCAGAGGAGGGCGGGTACGCCCATTTGCAGCTTCTGCCCAATTGACACATTAAATAGCTCTTTGCGGACCAGAAAAAGCATTTTGTGTATGTGAAGCCTTGCTCTAGCGTCAGATTCTAGGGGGAGCTGCCAAGGGCCGGACGTGATGTAGCTGCGAATTGTGACACGCCGACTAAAGCTTTGCTCTGCAATAGCACCGACCGAAACGGTGCCCACTCGCAACAAAGGGAAATTACAATGAACAAGCGACACCTATTCAAATTGGTCTCTTCTGCGGCGCTATCTGTCGGGTTGACTGTCTCTGCGCTGCCCGCGTTGGCGGCAGACGTCACGATGAACCTTGGGTTTGGCGCGCCTGAGGCGTCAATCTATGGCCGCTTTGGCAACATTTTCAAAGAAAAGCTTGAAGCGGCGTCAGGCGGGGCCATTGAGGTCAAGCTGCGGTGCTGTAACCAGATTTCGTCAGAGGACGAGGCATTTAAGGCGATGCAGCTCGGCACTGTGGACGGGTTTTTCATCACCGCCAACAATGTATCGCCGCACTGGCCGCTGATGGATGTGACGGTTCTGCCGTATATCTTTACCGATACCGAACATCTCCAACGCGTGGTTGATGGACCCGTTGGCCAGTTGATGAAGGACAAACTTCAGGCCGAAACAAGCGTGCATCTGCTGAGTTTTGGTCCGGCACTTTACCGTGACTTTTACAACTCTGTGCGTCCGGTCAATTCCATGGCGGACATGGACGGTCTGAAAATTCGCGTGCCCAAGAACGAGGTGATGATCGCGACCTTCGAGGCCTTTGGCGCGCAGCCCGTGCCACTGGCGTGGTCCGAGACGCCAACAGCCTTGCAGACCGGCACAGTGGATGGCGGCGACAACGGCACGTCCTTCATCCGCGATATGAAGTTTTATGAGTTTGAGCCCCATCTGGTCATTCTCGAACATTTTGTTTCCATGGCCCCGCTGTTTGCTTCTGACGCGTTTATGAAGCGGCTTAGTGACGAACACCGCGCGATGGTGCTTGAGGCGGCGGATGCTGCGGGCAAAGAGCTGCGTGTGCAGGTTCAGAATGAAACGGACGAAATCCGCACATGGCTCAGCACCGAGGGCGGCATGGCGATGACCACCCCTGACAAGGCTGACTTTATCCGGGTCTCTCAGGGGCTGCAGATCGAATTTGCCGAAAAGCGTGGCGCTGAATTCGTTGATCTGGTTGCCAAAATACAAGAGGCAGCCAAGTAAGCGGGACCTTTTGGCAGGGCATCGTTGAGGTGCCCTGCCCATCGCCGCAAATTTCCCCACAGGCAAGGTGACAGCATGCGCTCCCTGAAACTGCTCGGCCGACACTTCGAAGAGGTGATTTCCTGCACCTGTATCGCGATCATCGCAATCTGTGTCTTTGCGCAGGTCGTTGCCCGGTATGTGTTTGGCATCGCCCTGCATTGGTCCGAAGAAGTGGCGTCTATGGCCATGGTCTGGGCGGTCTATATGGGGGCCGCATTTTGTGTGAAGGAACGGTTTCACATCCGCATCCTTGTGGGCGTGAAATCGCTGCCAATGGGTCTTGGTCGATGGGTCATCTTCGTGTCTGATTTCCTGTGGGCGTTTTTCTGTGTGTTCATGATCAAAGTCGGCGTCGATTATCTGGCTGTCGCCTGGAAATTTTCCTCAACCAGCCCCAGTCTGGGGATCAATCAGTTTTATCCGCAGTCCATCCTTGTGATCGGTTATGCATTGATGCTGATCCGTCTGATCCTGCTTTATGTGGACTGGTACAAAGATGGCCGGGACGGGCTGCCGGGCATGCTTGATGAAGAATGGGGCGATACGACGCAGGATCAGGAGCACATGATATGAGCCCGCTTTTGATGATCGCGCTGGCGTTTATCATACTGACGATCATCGGTGTGCCTCTTTTTGCCTCTGTTGGATTGACCACGGTGCTGGCGCTTTACCTGATCGACATCCCCTATACGCTGCTGGCCCAGACCGGGTATTCCAGCCTGACACCATTTCCATTGCTCACCATTCCGCTGTTTGTGCTGGCGGGGCGATTGATGGAAGTAGGGGGCATGGCCACGCGCATGATCGGGATTGCCACCAGTCTGGTGGGGGCCTACCGCGGCTCGATGGGGTTGGTGACGGTTTTTGCCTGCATGCTTTTTGCAGCGCTCTCTGGTTCTGGTCCTGCCACCACTGCCGCGATCGGGTCCGTCACGGTACCGGCGATGAAGAAGGACGGCTATGACGTGCCGTTTGCCGCCTCGATTACCGCTAGCGCCGGGGCTCTGGGCAGTCTCATCCCCCCTTCAAACTTGATGATCATCTACGGACTTGTTTCTGAAACTTCGATCCCGCGGCTGTTTCTGGCGGGGATCGTGCCGGGGCTAATTGTGACCTTGCTGCTGATGATCACCACCTACATCATTGCGCGCCGCCGCAATTATGGCGGCGACGGTGATCCGTTTTCCTGGGGGCCGTTTGGCAAGGCGGCCTGGGACGGGAAATGGTCGATGGGGGCACCTGTGCTGATTCTGGGTGGCATCTACGGTGGGGCGTTTACGCCGACAGAGGCCGCAGGGGTGGCCGTGTTTTACGCGTTGTTTGTGGGGGTGTTCATCTACCGCGAACTCACCGTCAGAAAGCTGATGGAGGCGTTGCGCTTTACGGCTTTGCTGACCGGTATCCTGATCCTGATTTCACCGACGCTCGCCTTTGGTCAGTTGACCGCATTCTACGATATTCCCACCGCCGTGCAGACCGGCATCACCTCAATCACAGACAACCGGGTGCTGGTGCTGTTGCTGATCGGGGTCTTCTACATCTTCATCGGCACATTCATGGAATCGCTGGCGCAGATCGTGCTTTTCACGGCTGTGTTCCTGCCCTTGGCGACATCGTTGGGTGTTGATCCTGTCATGTTTGGTATCTTTACGGTGATCACCTGCGAGATCGGCTTCCTGACACCCCCTCTGGGCGCAAATCTGACGGTGGCCGCGCGCATTTCCGGCATCTCGATCGAGCGTATATCAGTGGCCGTTCTGCCCTTTATTGGGGCCTATATCATCGGGCTGCTGATCCTGATCATTTTCCCGGATATTACGACTTTCCTGCCGAACTGGATGTACGGCGCGTCGAAATAGGAGGTGGCGATGTTTGATACAATACTGAAAGGCGGCCTTGTCATCGACGGATCGGGGATGGACGGCTTTGATGCGGATGTGGGTATCCGTGACGGTAAGATTGTTCAGATCGGCGAGCTTGGCCAGAGCGCCGCCGCCCAGATCATTGACGCCAGCGGGCTTGTGGTGGCCCCCGGTTTTATCGATATGCACACCCATTCCGACTTTACCCTCATCGCGGATGGCCGCGCGGAAAGTCAGGTCCATCAAGGCGTGACCACCGAAGTTGTGGGTCAATGTGGGATCAGCTGCGCGCCCGTCTGCACCCACAAGGCCATCGCATCCGTCTCGCCGTGGTATACAGACAAGGCAAAGCACGCGGACTGGCGCAGCTTTGGCGATTACCTTGATGCCCTCGAACAGACCGATCTGGGCGTCAACGTCATGGCCTTTGTAGGTCACGGCACGATCCACCGTGCGGTGCTGGGCGAGGAAATGCGCGCCGGTGAGCCTGATGAGATCAAAATGATGGCACGGATGATCGACATTGCCATGGATGAGGGGGCCGGCGGCTTTTCCACGGGTCTGGAATATTGGCCGGGCATGCTTGCCGCGCCTGAACATCTGGTCCCCATGTGCGAAGTCGCGGCAAAACGCGGCAGGCTTTATGCGACCCATGTCCGCAACCGCGACACCCAATACGATCTGGGTTTTGCCGAAGCGATTGCGACCGCCCGCCAGTCGGGCGCGCGATTGCAAATCTCGCATATACAACCCAAATTTGGTGCGCCGCACTATGCGATGGAACACACGCTTGAAATGATTGAGGCGGCACGCAGGCATGATGTGGACATCGCCTTTGACGTGATCCCCCATGACTGGAACCACACCCTGATGGCCGCGATCTTGCCCAAATGGGCGCAGGCGGGGGGGCATGAGGACGTGGTGAAGCGGCTGAAAGACCCTGACGCGAGACAGCGGATCAAAGACAATCCGACACCCATGTGGCTGATCGTCAAGGCACGCAAATGGAAGGATATTGTGCTGCTGAATGCGACCGTCAACAATGATCTGGTCGGGGCAGATTTTGAGGAGATTGGCCGGATGCGCGGGGTGGACCCCTATGATGCCGTGTTGGATCTGCTGCTTGAGGAAAGCGATAATCTGACGGGTCTGATCTGGTCCTCAAAATCTTTCAAGGATGAAGATGTGGACCTCTGTCTGCGACAGCCCGAATGTGCCGTCATCTCTGACACGGTCGCCGTGGCCAATGAGGGTATCCTCAAAGATCAGGTGGGATCGTTGAGCGGATACGGATGGGCGGCGCGGTTCCTGCAGTATTATGTGCGTGACAGAAAAGTACTTGGGCTGGCGGACGCCGTGCAAAGGATCACATCGGTGCCAGCGCGCCGACTTGGCCTGAAAGACAGAGGCAGTTTGCGGGTGGGACACAAGGCCGACATTTGTGTGTTTGATCCTGCAACCATTGCCAGCAACTGTACAGCTAAGCATTTGCGGCGCTATGCATCGGGCATCGCGCATGTCCTCGTGAACGGCAAGTTGTCGATGCACAACGGGGTGCGCACACAGGAAAACTCAGGTGAGGTGCTGCGCAGTTTTGGGTAACGTGGAAGGGTGCCGATTGGCGGGTCAATAGACGCTGCCTTTGATTTGACGGTCTTTCAGACAAGTCCTACGTAACCTCCTTGGCGACAATTGCGATGACATCTCCCCTGCGGGACAGCCCCTGTCCGGCAAAGCAAAGCACCCAGCCGTCGCTGGGCGCAACATAGGTCAGAGGTGCCATGTCAACGCGGTCAATGAAGCGCCCGTGCCCCAGAACATCGCCTTTTTTCACCGGGTCGCCCAGGTCGACAGCGGGCACAAAAATCATGTCATCGTCGCAAATCAGAAATTCAGCGGAGGCGGGAAGGCGCACGCAACGCGATGTCGGCGGCACCTCTTTTGTGGGCAGATGCCCAAGTGCCGCAACCATCCGCGCCAGACCATCTGTCGCAAGCGTTGCCGTGTGACGTGTCACAATGCCCGCGCCCCCAAGTTCGGACGCGATGATGACTTTATCCAGCTTTTCAGCAACCGCATCAATGCTCATGGGGGCGTGGTCTTCGTTTATCAGCACCGTGAAGGGTGCGCCGAAAGCCATGCCTGCGGCCATTGCCAGTGACACCTTCGACGACGTTTCGGGCACCAATATGCTGGGTGCAAAATTCAATGTGCGCCCGCCAGAATGCAGGTCAACGATGTGATCAGCCATCGGCATCAGCGTCCCGCTTAACCAATTCGCAATGCGTTGAGTGAGGCTGCCCAGCGGATCGCCTGGAAACACCCGGTTCAGGTTCAGCCCGTCATCCGGGGTCAGCCGGGTTCCGGCCATCACGGCAGGCAGGTTAAGGGCGGGCAAAAGGATCAGACGTCCCACCAGCGCGCCCGGATCGACGGCGCGCACGAGGGCGTCCATTGCGACGGGTCCTTCGTATTCATCCCCGTGCATCCCGCCGAGGATCAATGTCGTCGGTCCCGTCGTCCCGTTCAGGCAATGCATCGGCAGGCGCACCGACTGCCATGCGCTTTTGTTGGTCGAATTGTGAAAATGCGCATATCCAGACGTCAGGCCGGGCCTGTCCAGCGGGATCATTGCACTGAGCCAATGACAGGTGCGATCCGGTCTTGGTCAAAGTTTGCGCCACACAGGATTACCGCACTTACTTTGCCTTGGCGGTTTGGCGCGTCGAGCTGCCACGCGGCCTGCGCCAGTCCGGCCGACCCTTCGACGAGCATTTTCTCGGTCCAGGCCAGATGGCGCAGACCATCCGCGATCTGATCCTCTGAGCAATCGATCAGCGTGTCGATGACCTCGGTCCCCAAAGGCAGCGTGATGGACCCTTGGTCCACGCCGCCAGCGCAACCGTCAGCCAGAGTGTCCGAATGTGTGACATCGACCATGTGGCCCGCGCGGATGCTGGCCGCCAGCGCCGCCGAATTGATTGCACTGACGCCGACAACGCGGGTACCCGGTGAAAACGCCTTGAGCACACTGCCAATTCCCGAAATCAGCCCGCCACCACCGATCGACACATAGACAACATCAAGGCGCGGCAGCTGTTCCAGCAATTCCAGCGCAATAGTGCCCTGACCCGCAATCACCTGAGGATCGTTGTAAGGGGAGACATAGATTTTGCCTTGCTCTTTGGCCAACACCTGTGCGTGCTGTTCGGCCAGCCCGGAATCGTTTGAATGCAGGATTGTCTCAACCCCAAGCGCTTTGATCCGCGACAGTTTTTCCCGTGCCACGGTTTCGGGCAAAACAACAGTCAGATCATGACCCGTCATTTGCGCTGCTGTGGCAAGTGCGAGCCCGTGGTTGCCGGAGGACGCCGTAATCGCCGGGACTTCGGTCGATAGGGACGTGAGTTTCGACAATGCGCCACGAAACTTGAACGATCCGGTCTGCTGAAAATTCTCGGCTTTGAAGAAAAGACCCGTGTCGTCGTCAAATGACATCCGCGACGCGATGCACGGCGTCGGCGGCAGCCAGCGTTTGATCCGGCGGTGGGCGGCGACCGACAGGGCGGCCTGTTTAAGTACGGCGGGGGATGCTGTCATTGCATGTCCTTTATTCTGAATGGGCGGACGCTGCGGCGTCAATGATGGCTTGGGTGATGGCAATGTCTTGGGCTGCGATCCCGGTAAGGTCAACGATGGTGATGTCATCCTGCGATATGCGCCCGGCCTGAGAACCTGACAGGATATGCCCCAACTCAATGACCTCTAACGCCGCATTCACGCGGCTGGCGGTCTGGAATTCACCGTGGTTCAAGGATTGGCGGGCCAGATCACAGACCCGCAAGGACGCAGAGGCAACCAGATCTGTCGGCAGTTCCTGTTTTCCCGGACAGTCGGCCCCAATTGCGGTGACATGGGTCCCTTTGCGCACCAAACCATCTGCAAACAGCGGGGCGGTGGCCGTTGTCGTGGTGATGATGATGTCGGCGGTGCGAACTGCTGCGTTCAGGTCGAGGGCCACCTGACCGCTGTGACCCGCTGCTGTCAGATCAGCGGTGAGTGCCTCGGCGGCTGCGGCGTTGCGCCCCCAGATGTGAAAATTCAAAGCCCGTTCTGGCATCAGTTTTGCAAGGCATACCGCCTGAAGCCTTGCCTGAATGCCTGCGCCGATGATCAACACCTCTGTCGCATCTGCGCGTGCCAAGGCGCGGGTCGCCAATGCGCCCCCGATACTCGTGCGCATATCCGTCAGCCAGCCTTCGTCCCGCAATATCGCGACGGGTTCGCCCGTTGTCGCGGAAAAAGCCAGCATCATGCCGTTCGATGACGGCAACCCTTTGGACGGATTGTCATAAAACCCGGACGCGATCTTGATCACATAGCTGTCGGTGCCCGCGATATGACCTGATTTAACATGGCAATCCCCGTGCGCCTCGGGAAAGGCCAGATGCACGACATCGCCTGTCTGCACCTCGCCTTGGGCAGACGCGACATAGGCGTTTTTGATGCGCTTTGTGGCCGCGTCAAAATCGAACAACGCCATGATCTGCTTTTTATCGAGGTCGAGCATCAAAAGGGCACTTTCGGGTTATGGAACATAGAAAATGGAAACCAGACCAAGAGGGACATGTCAAAACCGCTCGTTCAGGATGTTATCAAGGGTCGAAATGATCATGTCCACATCGTCTGGTTGAATGGTCAGGGGAGGGCGGATTTTCAGGATATTGTCCTTTGGCCCTTCGGTGCCCAGCAAAATGCGTTTGGCGCGCATGCGGTCTTTGACATGGGTGGCCAAGGCTGATGCCTCGGTCTTGGTGGTCCGGTCAGTGACCAGGTCAACGCCGATGAACAGGCCAATGCCGCGCACATCACCGATGCAATCGTGTTTGTCTTGCAGACTGCGCAGCCCGGCCAGCAATCGGTCGCCCTGTTGCTTGGCGTTGGCTTGCAGGTTTTCGTCGTCGACGATGTCCAGGACCTCTTTGCCGATGCGACATGACAGGGTGGAGCCGCCAAATGTTGAGAAAAACTCAGGCCCTTTGGCAAAACTGTCGGCGATGGCCTTTGTGGTGACAAGCGCGCCCATCGGATGCCCATTGCCCAGCGGTTTGCCCAAGACCACGATGTCGGGAACCACCTCTTGCTGCTCAAACCCGAAATAATATGCGCCCAACCGTCCTAGACCGGTCTGCACTTCGTCGGCAATGCACAGGCCCCCGGCGGCGCGGATTTTGGCATAAACCGCTTGCAGATAACCTATTGGCGGGATGATTTGACCGCCGACGGATGGAAACGTCTCAGCGATAAAGCCGGCGACCCCAATTTCTCTGGCAGCCAACCGCCCGATCGCGCCATCAACAAGATCCGCAAACTTTTGCGCGCGATCAGCATCGTCGCGGCGGAAACGCCCGCGATAGTCGTCCGCAACCTCGACCAGTTCAACCCAATCTGACGGACCAACACCGCCCTTGGCGTTAAATTTATAGGCCGACAGATCAATCGCCCCCGTTGTGTTGCCATGATAGCCATGGTCGGGCGTGATCATGCCTTTGGCACCGGTGTGCGCGCGCGCCAACCGCAAGGCCAGTTCATTCGCCTCCGATCCGGAATTGACGAAATAGCACACCTCCAGCGGGGCGGGCAGTTTGGACAACAGCTTGTCTGCGAACGCTGTCTGTGCCGGATGCAGGTAACGCGTGTTGGAATTCATCCGTCTGAGTTGATCCGCCGCGACGGCCTGGATACGGGGATGTGCATGGCCCACATGCGGCACGTTGTTGTAGGCATCCAGATAGGGCCGCCCCCATTCGTCAAACAGGTGGTGCTGCCAGCCGCGCACCAGCATGATCGGGTCGCTGTAGCTGAGTCTGAGGTTGGTGCCAAAATGCGCTTTGCGGCTTGTCAGCACCTTGGCCATGTCTGTGGGTTCATAGGCGGTTTTTGCGTCTGGCAGGTTCAGCATCGCGGCTGGGTTCGGACAGATCGCGCGCCACAGATCATTCTCATCCGGATCCCCTACACCGGGCCAGTCATCGCCCAATCCGTCAAGGGTTAGCGCCATCTGGAAATGCAGATGCGGTGCCCAGCCACCGTTCTGGCTTGGGTCCCCCAGCGCGCAAAATGCGGTGCCTTTCGGCAAGGTTTGCCCCGGTTTGAGTGTGTCACAAACGGCAGGGTCCAGATGGCCATAAAGGGTGTAAAAACGATCGCCTTCGGGCGTGTCATGCGCGAGGATCACCACACCGCCGTAATCAAGGTGCCCGGTCCGGTTCAGGGCCACATGAACAATCGCATCCATCGGGGCAAAGATCGGCGTGCCTGCGGGGGCAAAGACATCTACTGCCAGATGTACGGTGCGCCGGTCTGAGGCAAGCCACGGCCCGTTGCGAAAGGCAGGCTCGGCATAGATCAGGCGCGGCTCAAAATAATACCCAAGCCAGATTTGACCGTCCTGAACATATTCCTCGCCGATCCGTGCGGCCTCTTCCTGTCCCAGATAAAAGGGGTTTTGGGGCCAGACGGCATGTTCGACAGACAAGGATCCCATCGGCGCATCACTCAGATCACTGCCCATCACGGCGGCGAAGTTTCCCCGCTCGCGGTCCAGAAAGGCTTGAATGCGCGGGGCGGCATCGGTCACCGGCAAGGCACAGGCCGCGCGCAACCGTGCGCGCAGCAGCCCCGGATCAATCGCCGTCTGTTCGAGGAACCGCCATGCGGGGGCTTGTGAAATCACCACATAAGGATCATCGGGATTGCCCCGCGCCATCAGCGTTGAATTCACCACGCTCACCGCCAGACGCATCTGGATCAGCGGCCACAGCAGATCAATCTCTGGTGCTGTGAGCGGGTTGGCAGCGTGGTAGCCCGCAATCAACGCGGCCAGACGCCTCTCTGGATCCGGGGCGTCCAGCACAAGATATGCCGCCGCAATCGCCAGATTGCAGATGCGCGGTGCGGCACACATGTCCCCCAGATCGATCAATCCCGAGATGTGATGCCGTTCTGACAGCGCACCGTCGACGAGGATATTATAGTCATTCACATCGTTGTGGATCGCTTGCACCGGCAGACGGTGCAAAGCAGGCAGAATGGCGTCGAAATCTGCGACCACCCGGTCCAGCAGCGCCCGGCGCGGCCCGGTGACGACGCCCTCAATCTCGCGCTTGATCCACGTCGCCTGCATCAGGTCCCATTTGAAGTCGCGCGTCAGGGCCGGATGCATAAAGTCCATCAAGGCCAGATCACTGGCCCCGATAACGCGGCCTAAATCATGGATCAGATCATCGGTTTGGGGCAGCGCTTGTGCGAACGTGCGCCCAGGCAAGCGCTGTAACAGCCACAATAGGCGGTCCCCGGAGGGGCCGCTGTGCGTCACTATCTGTTGGCCTGACAGCGTCTTGATTACCTCTGGAAACGGAAGGCCGGGCGCGCGCGCCGCCATGTGGGTGAGGGCGGCGACCTGCATGTCGACCAGACCGGGATCACACTCCGGGCGCATGACTTTAAGGACATAGCCGTCGCCCATGGCAGTTTGCGCGTCGAAATTCAAATCAAATTCGCCCGGTAGCGGGGCCAATCCAGCTGTGATCCCCCATTGCGTGCGCAGGATCTCTTGCCAATCAGGTGTCACCGTCTATCCTATTCCCAGTGTTGCAGTACGGGTCTGTCCGGATCACGCGGCATCGCCCGTCTTGGCAGGCAACGTCGCAAGAAACGCGCTGACTTTGGCCAATCCGGCGCGCAGGATATCAGGATCGTTGGCATAGCCGACTCGCAGCCATCCTTCCATGTGCATGACCGATCCGGGCGTAAACATCACGCCGGTCTGTTTGAGCAGTTGAATGCAGAACTCCCGCGAGGGCATGTCGAAGTCGTATTTCAGCAGCGCTGTAGTGCCGGCCTTCGGCTTTACATAGGAGATCGACGGTTCCTGCGCGACCCAGGCGTCCAGAAAGGCGAGGTTTCCACGGGTGATCCGCTGGCTCCGCTCAAGGATCTTTTCTTTGGTCTCCAGTGCCATCGCAGCAAAGTAGTCGTCCAGCATGCCGACGCTGATGGTGTTGTAATCGCGGTGGATCGACACCGCCTCAAGCACCTCGTGTGGGCCCGCGATCCAGCCCAGCCGCAATCCGGCAAGCGAAAAGGTCTTGGACATGCCCGCCACGCTGATACCTCTCTCATAGACATCGGCCATTGCCGGGGCAAAGCCGTCGCCGGTCTGGTTGGTGCCCCGGTAAACCTCATCGCACAGGACATAGGCCTCGGACTGTCGGGCGATGTCGACGAATTGATCAAGATATCCCGCCTCCATCAATGCACCGGTTGGATTGTTTGGGTTGTTCAGCACGATCAACTTGGTCTCAGGCCGTACCATTGCGGCAAATTCCGTCAGATCGGGCAGAAACCCGTTCTCGGGGCGCAGGTGCAGGATATCTACTTCGGCCCCATAGCTTTCGGGTATTGAATAATGCTGCTGATAGGTGGGACGCACCGAAATCACATGATCGCCCGGTTCCACAAGCGTTTCATGCACCAGGGCATTGGCCCCGATGGCCCCATGTGTGACCACAATGTTATCGCGGGTCTGTTTGGCATACATCGTGCTTATCGCATCGCGCAGCCGATCTGAGCCCTGAATCGCGCCATAAGTCATTTTCATCGGCAACAGATCGGACATCACGCTGTCGTTCTTGCCAGACATTTCCAGCAGCTCTTCAATTGTCAAAGATGCAACGCAGGTCTCTGCAAGGTTGTATGTGCAGTCGTTCTCGAACTCATTCATCCAGATTTCGACGCCAAAGGGTTTGATCTTCATGGTCGTGTCCTTTTGCCAGTGGCCTGTGCCAACTTCCTGATTCCGTGTGCCATGGCGATGTCTTTGAGCCCCAATCTTGTAGACCGGAAATAAGGGGGCCCGTCTGCCTGTGGTCTGTCGCAGTTATTGCAGACCAGCCCGGCAAGGTCACCGCAAATCTGATCTTTACGCCAGCCGTTCGCCTGAACGGCCATCCGCATGCCAGCTGCACAAGCAGTCCCGCCAAAAGGTAAGGTCGACGACCCGAACTAACGAATCATGGTTTTCTTGCCAAGATGTTGGAATAAATAGAAAAACTGTGGAATATTCTCGCAGTGAAAAATGTTCAATTTTGCCATTGCCGAGCCCTTGAGTTACAACCGGGAAAATGGGTGTCGCGTCATCATAACTACCTTTTTATTCGAGGTATTAGTGGGGTTTCAGCGCGAGGTTGTGAAATGGTGGTGGTCACAGTCTGTGTCGAACTGGTCTCAGTTTGAATTCCTTGTTTTACAGGGAATTTACAGGGAAATTCGGTAGTTTTGGCCAGATAGCGGCCAAATTTGGCGAATTACGTCGTCATTTCCACAGCGATTACAGTGCATTCCGCACCATTTCCCTGTTATTTTATGAACAGGGAACTACACCGCATAGAATAGTGAACGAACCTTGCGAGCAGGGAAGAAATTTAGACGAACAGGGAGCCGCGATTAGGGTGGAAATGCTACCTGAAAACGGGCATTCCAAGCTCGTCCGGGCTCCCGACTTCGTTATCTTCCTCATCAGGTATATCTGCCCACAGCATAGTCACAGCATGCCCGTCGTTTCCTAACCGGGTCTGTTCGTAGAGTTTTAGATCTGCCGTCGAAGTCCACGCCGCTAAGTGTGTTTCGCAGAACTCTGTAATTCCTAATGTGCCATTGAAAATTGTTCGAACCGCTGCCGATGTCTGGGGCAGGGTGTTTCCACTCGTAAGGGTTATGAACGGAAATGTCTTTTTCAGCGAAATCGTTACGGAGCGTCCAAGGTCAATGCCAGCCACTCACAATGCCGTGCGTTAGCCTAGGCAGGACATGCGCTGATATGCATCATGGGGGCAAGTCTGTCAAATGTCATGGGAGAGCAAAGATGCACCGCGTGTTTCAGATGTTTGTTGCCCTTTTGCTGATGATCGCACCTGCTCATGCAGATCCGAATTTTTGGAAACATGAATGGCCTAATACTGACTTCAACAAGACCAGCATCAAGAGCTGGACTGAAATTCAGTCGGGCGGACCCCCGCGGGATGGCATCCCGGCGATTGACACTCCCAAGTTTCTACGCGCGTCCGGCGCAAACAGCCTGCAACCGAACGAGCCGGTGATCACCGTGGCGCTTCTCGGTGGCAGTGAGCGGGCATATCCGATCCGCTATCTGATCTGGCATGAAATTGTTAACGATACTATTGGCAAGGTTCCCATAGCGGTCACGTTCTGCCCCCTGTGCAACTCCGGTGTAACCTTTGACCGGCGCACCGAACATGGCGTCCTGACCTTTGGCGTTTCAGGTAAGCTGCGCAATTCAGATATGGTGATGTTCGACCGTGAAACCGAAAGTTGGTGGCAACAGGCGGTCGGCGAGGCGATTGTAGGCAAACTAACTGGCACCGAACTGAAGATGTTGCCCAGCTGGATGGAAAGCTGGTCGCAGTTCCGCGAACGCAACGGTTCTGATGGACTGGTGATGAAGCAACCTGCGACTTCGCGTAACTATGGGCGCAATCCTTATCAAGGCTATGATACCTCAGCTAAGCCGTTTTTGTATAACGGTGAGATGCCACCGCATGACATTTCGCCAGTGGCACGTGTGGTGAGGGTCGGCAACAGGGCTTGGCCACTGACGCGCGTGCGTGATGAGGGTGGGGTGAGAGAGGCCGGGGTCAACATCAGTTGGGAGGCAGGCCAAGCGTCAGCCTTGGACACAAGTGTGATTTCAAACGGGCGTGACGTGGGCACCATCCGTGTACGCGACAAACAAGGCCGCGATATGGTTCATGACGTGATGTTCGCCTTTGCGTTTCATGCATTCTGGCCCCGTGGCAAATGGATGATTAGACGGTGAGCGGGGGGCAGATGTGGGGTGGGTGAAACCACATCCGGCCACCACGGAATTGGCCCCTCACCATGATATGGGATCGGCCGGTTGGGCCAAGAGGCTAACAATCGCTGCGCTGTGCATTGAGATCGGGACTGTTGTATTATTCGGCATGTGCGGACAGGTTTGGCTCTTTGAGGTTGTAAATGCCGCGCTCTTCACCGTTCAAACATCACCGCTTTCCGCGTGAGATCATCCTGTGCGCTGTGCGGCGGTACCTGCGTTTCCCACTATCCTATCAGGATGTGGTCGATCTTCTGGCAGAGCGCGATGTCACCGTTGACCGGTCGACCATCTATCGATGGGTTCAGAAGTTCGGTCCCGAATTGACCAAGCGCACTGAGAAACACTTGCTTCGGGCGAGTGTCAACTGGCATGTGGACGAAACCTACGTCCGCGTCGGTGGCAAGTGGCGCTATCTCTGGCGCGCCATCAATGCCAACGGCCAGATGGCCGACTTCCGCCTCACCGCGGGCCGCGATGCAAAGGCTGCAAGGGCCCCTTTCTGAACAAGGCCATCGAGCGTGTTCGGCTGCACCGGCCTGTTACGATAGTGACGGACAAGGCGCACAGCTATCGACGCGTCATACGTCAGATCAATCAACGTTATGATCCTCACTTTGACAGCATCCGGCATATTGATCAAAAGTGGCGAAACAATCTGATCGAGAGCGATCACGCGGCCATGAAACGGCTGCTCGGATACCGGCAGAGCTTTCGATCCATGCGATCGGCCAAGGCGACACTCAGCGGCATTGAGACAATCCGGACCATCGAACGAGGTCACATCCATCACAAGCTACCAGGCGTCAAAGGCGAGATCGCGTTCATCCGTCAGATGTTCGAGGACCCGCATGGCAGATGTTCTGCCCCAGCCACAAACACGCCTCTGCCGAGTAATGCAACAGTCCCCTATATAACTCCCTCCGGCCTCAACATATTTCGAAATCCGATAGCTCAACGAAAAAGAATCCTTCACCTCCGGCTTCGGATACCCCGGCGCGATTAGTCGCCTTTCTGGCGGCCGCACCCAAAGATGCGCTTCGCACAACAAAAAGCAGGGGTTTTTCCAGACCTGTTCCCGAACGCCATTCGCTGATTGATCTCTGATCCATGACAGAACGCCCATCAAGGCAATCTACTTCGCAGGGGCTACACCACCTTGACCGACAACCTTTCACGGCTCTTTTCGGGATCAGCGAAGCGTCGACGGAAAGCAGGGAGAAAAAAGGCTCCCACCCGCAACAACAGGGTAGGGGCCCCTGATAGTCAATGCTAACATGAAAACATGACCGAGAGACCAAACGCACTGACCATCCATGTGAGCGACGACGAGTTAGCTTTTCTCGAAATGTCTGCACACCGAATGAGAAAGCTGGCCGCGCGAAGTGGTCTAGAGAGCGAGTTGTCAAACATGACCCCTGCACTGATGGCCGTCATGTTGGTGGAAATGGCGCTTGCTCAGTTTTTGAAAGATGAGAAGACCAAAGCATGACCAGATTTTAAAGGAGAAAAGCATGATTGACCGCCCTCACCCTCTGACCATCCATCTAAGCGCCGATGAAATGATCTTTCTTGAAAAAGGCGCGGAGAAGATCAACGCCTTTATGGCAGAGAGCCACCCGCCGAACTTCCCCGGCCCGCTTGGCCTTACTCCCGAACAGATGGTTGTCTGGTTGGTGGAGAAAGCGCACGGCGAATTTCGGGAAGCAATGGAAAAAACATGACGGCAGAGGTGCTCCAAGCGTTTGTCCCCTGCCCATGTTGCGATGAGGACGGCTATGCGCCCAGACCTGATTGCCCCCCTCAAGCCAGACACCCGCGCCGTAAGTGCATTGCCTGCGACGGGCGGGCATACCTGCCGACCAATCATATCCTGATTGCCTTGCAGGTTTTGGAAGAGGAAGGATGAGCGACGCTGGTCTTATGGCCTTGTTCGATAGTGGGGCGGCATGTCCTCAATGTGCGGATCCGCGGCCTTCCGTCGATGGTGTGCGTTGTCCTACTTGTGAACGGTTGAAGCGGTTTCTTTGGCGGGGCTCCTACACAAGCGAAGCCCCTTTCTTAGGGGTTGTGAATATATGACGGATTATCTGGTTGTGTATGTGCCGATCAGCGTTCGCATGAGGGCGGACGAGCTTCTACGGCAAGCAGACGGCGACACGCAAGCGGCCCTGGAACGGGCGCTTGCGTGTGAAGATCAGGCGGCAGATAGCGGCTACTGTTTTGCGGTTGGGGTGCGCTCGCTCTGCCAATCGCGAGCGCAGGCGGACTATGAGGGCAGTTATGCTCTTGTCGAAGTGATCGAGAACAACAAACACGATCCCATTTTGAAGGAGGAAGCATGAACCCTGACCTAGCGAAGCGCCGCCAGTATCTGCTTGATTATGCTGATCTACATTGCGCCACAGCGAGCGAGCGGCAGGCATTTTTCGATTCTTTCAAGCTAATCGTCCAGACTTTCCCCGCAAGTCACATTATGCACATCACCGCCGCCGAGAACATCGAAGCTTTGAAGACATAATCGACGGTTCACAAGAAATCTAAATTTCTAACGCCAGATTCCAATGCAATGCGCATTGCATGCCTATGCGCTCGGACTTTTTTGCGGTGCATCAGCGATGATTGAAATGCTCGCTACGACAGGTGTCGACAAAGACAACATCCAGTTTGAGCAGTTTAGCGGCTACTAAGAACCGAAGCCGCACCGTATAGATGCAATAAGATACAGCCATCTCAGCTTCCGAGATGCCGCGTCACGGCCGATTGATCTAACGCAATGCTGGTGAGCAACAAGTCGCACATAGTCCCCACAAGCAGGAGATCGTACCTTCGGCGCGAACGATCAATTGACACATATTCATGTGGAGAATGACCATGGAAACCAACCAACTGCATCGTGGTCGACTTATTGACCATGTCCAGCTCGTGGTGAACGACCTCAAGGCCAGTCAGGATTTTTACACAGCCGTTCTGGCCGTTTTGGGAATCCCCGTTATCGGCACGACGGAAGATTTTTTCTGGGCTGACGAACTTGTCGTGTCCTCAGTCGACAGCCCTGCGGCACTGGGTGTGCTGACCGGGCGGACACCATCTGGCTTTTCAGGCAAAGGACCGTGCGACGGTGGATGCTTTCTACCGGGCGGCGCTGAACCATGGCGGGCGCGATAACGGGGCGTCCGGCGAGCGTCCATATCACTCCGGCTACTACGCGGCTTTCGTGCTCGACCCTGACGGAAACAACATCGAGGCCGTATATCACGGTAAGGCACGACGCAGTGCGCCATCGGTTGTGATCGATTTCCAGAGTTAAACCTATCGCGGCTGGCAAAGCTTGAAAAACCAGCAAACTGAAACTATCCTAAGGGTAAATACCATGGAGATTTCATGTCCCGATAAAGTGGGGAGGCAACAGTCCTCCCGATGCAAAATCAACAATTGAGACGCGCTGCCAAATCCATTTGGCCGGCCTGTTGAATTGCAACCTCAGAAAACACTGACACTTGAAGCCTGAGCGTTGCTCGTGGCTAAGACATGAAAGTTGATCCCCAATGACAAGGGACTATTCCATATTCCTTCCGCCCAATATGAAAGGCGGAACACCCACTCGACAATCATCAACACTGGAAACACTCGGCTGGCAGCCATTTTTCGCGCAACAAATCAGCGTGGATGAACTGACCGAGACGCCACCTGTCCGCGTTGTCGAAGTGCATCGCAATGGGCTGCATATCATCGGAGATGGCATCGATGAGACAATTCCTCCGCAGCAGGATGCGACAGTTGGCGATTGGCTGTTGCTTGATCGTAATCATCCAAAATCAAACCGTGTTTTGGATCGTAAGAGCCTTGTGAAACGCCGCGCGCCGGGTACGGATCGCCAGGTTCAGTTGATCGCGGCCAATATCGACACTGCGTTTATTGTGACGTCCTGCAATCAGGATTTCAAAATCGCTCGCTTGGAGCGGTATATCGCCTTGGCGTTTGAAGCAGAAATTACACCGGTCATCGTCATAACGAAGTCTGATTTGGCTTCCGATACAAATAGCTATGTCGACAAGGCCCAAGCAATCTCGGAAATTGTCCCCATCGTCACTCTTGATGCACGTGGTGATGAACCAAAGATGAAGTTGGCGGACTGGTGCAAGCCAGGCAAAACGGTAGCGTTTCTTGGGTCCTCTGGCGTGGGCAAATCGACCTTAGTCAACGCGCTATCGGGTACGCAGAGGATTGAAACGCAAGCCATCCGTGAAGATGATGCCAAGGGTCGTCACACGACGACAAGCCGGCAATTACACTTTGTGCCAGGTGGCTGCATCGTGTTGGACACACCGGGGATGCGCGAGTTGCAACTGACCGATGCGGCATCTGGCATTGATGATGTTTTCGCGGACCTTCATAGCCTCTCAACCAGATGCCGGTTCAGCGATTGCCAGCATATGACGGAACCCGGATGTGCCGTTTTAAAGGCGATTGAGAACGGTGAGATCGACGAGGCCCGGTTAGGCAGGTGGCGCAAGTTGATGGCTGAAGAGGCTTTCAACTCGTCGAGCCTGGCTGAGCGCAGATCAAAAGACAAAGCGTTCGGCAAAATGGTCCGCCGGGTCACAAAGCAAAAGGCAAAAAGGGGATAAGGCAAAATTTGGGGCGGCCAAGCATTCAACCTCGGGCGTCTCAATAATCTCATTCAACAAGCACAAATGCGTGCAAGAAGTTGACCCATATCAAGGGTCAGGTCGCCGGAGTATGAAATGCTTCCCGCGACAAATGGAAGAGGTATGGAAAGGGGTCAACAATGACCGTTGAAAAGATAGGTCGGGTCATCTGGCACGATCTTCTCACCGGCGACAGACAACGATCAATGTCGTTTTATCAACGTGTGGCTGGCTGGACTTACCAAACTGAGCACGCGACTGATTTTGCTTGGGGCGGGGGTGAGAAAGACTTCGTACTTGCGCTTTCCGAAGATGAAGCGGGCGCGGGATTTGCGGAAACACCACCCGAAATGACGAATGGGTGGATTGCCTATGTGGAAGTTCTAGACGTGGACGCAACGGTGGCTCTAGCCGAAAAGCTCGGTGGGACCATTGTACGGCAACCTTTCGAAGTCCCCGGCGTGGGACGCAATGCGCTCCTGCGCGATCCTCTCGGCGCACTCATCGGTGTCTCCATATCACGTCACGATTATCCCGTGCCGCGGCGGCAGTTTGGAATGGAGGTTTATCTGACAAATGCGCCTGCATTCCCACAGGAGTTCTATTCAGAATTATTCGACTGGAACATCAGCCCACCGCCTGTCGGTGACCAGACTGGTCTGCTGGTCACCGGACCTTCGGGCGAGGACGTTGCGTTGGTGGTCTCTGGAAAGACGCCAATGGAAGCACAAGCGGTTTGGGTGCCTTCCATAAAGGTGGCTCACCCGACCGCGTCGCTCAATGATTCAGCGGCATTGGGCGACGAGCCTTTCAACGAATTGATCGCGAAACCAGCGCAGCAGCACCGCTCCTTCCTGCGCGATCCAGGGGGCGCATTGTCATGCTTGTTGCAAGCGTAGGATGGAGTAACCCCGTAAAATGAAGTCCCTGATTTTATATTATTCACGTTCTGGCACCACGGCGAAAGTCGCGAACGCACTTGGAACGGAACTCTCCGCTGATATCAAAGAAATTAAATGTCCGCGTTACCAAGGCGGTTGGTTTGCCTATCTGCGGGCTGGTTATGACAGTGTCAAAGGCCGATTGCCGCCGATCGACTTTCCGGACCTGTCGTTCGATGAATACGACCTGGTCATCATCGGCGCGCCCATCTGGACGAGCTATCCTGCCTTGCCTCTGCGATCCTTCTTGGCGCGAAAGCCAAAGTTACCGAGCCGGGTTGCAGTGTTCTTTACCCTTGGCGGACACTCTCCTGCTGAAAAGGCAGTGAAGATGGTGGAAGGTTTTCTCCCTGTCCCATTGGCGGCCTCGCTGGAGTTGTCTCACGATCAGGTCATCGAAGGCCGGGACTCGGACACTGTCGAAACATTTGTAGCGAAGTTGAACGCTATTGACGGGTGATATAGCAGACGGCCACTTTGAGCGGTGAAAGCATCTGATTTATGTCGGCCGCAGAGCTTTTAGCGGCGTTGGGCCAGTGCTACAAATATGTTGGAAACCGAGATGATGATAGAACCGGAAGTTCGATGAGGCGTCCGTTTCCAAATAGAGATCGCTCTGGCCATTTGCAACGCAATGCTCGATGAACGCTTCCAACAACAGCCGGCCTCCTCCAAGCCCTTGGGTGCCTGGTGAGATTGCAAATAGAACCACCTAACATCTTGTGCCGAAGTCAGGACTTCTCCATTCATGCACAATGGCATTTCTACGCCAGATCCATTTGGAGGCCAACCTGACGCCTTTGAGGAATGACAGATCCCAAGCCACAGCAAATTTACCAAAGACTCCAGAATACCTCGGCTGGAAGAGTGGCTCTCCAGGCAATCGCCCACACAGAAATCCGGCGACCTCGCCCTCCACCTCAATCGCAAAAGCCTTGCTAGTATCGGTCATGCTGCTCTCGACATAGAGCTTTGTCAGAAAGTCAGCCACGGGTAGCGGCGACATTTTTTCCCGGATTCCAGAACTTAGCGCGACAATCTCATAACACACCGGCAAATCTGCGAAACTGAATGGACGAATTTGGGGAGCTTTCTTGTCACTGGATCTCAGTATCATTTGCTCTGCTCTCACCAAATCTGAATTTCGTGTCGGTACGGTTGCGCTTCTCGCACTGTCCATATCTCAAGCATTGTGATCAGGTGGATCAAGGCGATTGCATGCTATCAGTGCGGCACCCGCGATGATGACTGGCAGCGATACACCGAACAGAACAACTGGTGATGACCAGGCATTGAAGAAGAACACTGACACGATGCCGACGACCAAGACAAACACGCCGCCCAGCAGATCCCAGCGAAATGCGATGAAATTGACTACCAGAAGACCCAGCCACGGTAGTGTGTTGGGAAGGTTCGAAAAGAGGTTTTCGACGCCGCCATCTGCGCCTGAGAAAATGGCGAAGCCGAACCAGAACAACGTCACCACACACAAGACTGTTCGCGCGATGTATCGGAGGTTCCGACCCAAAGAAGATTTACGCATGAACAACGCACTCCCGGATGCCCAGACAACTGGATTCATTAATATCCGCACTGCCTGATCGCACGCGACCAAACCCATATGTCATTTGCAGTGCGTGAACCTGAATCTAGTAGTTTTCCGTCCATTCGAGTTGATCTCCATCAATGGTGGCAGCTCTGGTCAGAGCTATGATGGCCAGAGTACGAAATCAGCTGCCCGTGTCATTTGCACATCACGGAGCCTGCCCCAGAAGGAAGCTCAATGAGAAGCTACTACCTCGACGAGAAGTCAACCGATCTGGGCGCGTTACAGGCACGTCTGGAAGCCACGGATTTGATACCAAGTCAGCAACCTTTACTGGTAGGTATAGCGGATAAGATGGATGCCCTGAAATCCGCCGGGATTGCCTCCCTAGCGGATTTGCGACAAGCACTTGTTAAAAATGAATCCCTTGCATCGCTATCAAAGAAGTCTGCGATCGATCTGAACTACCTCCAACTGCTTAGGCGAACGATCGACGGATATTTCCCAAAATCAAGATCGCTGAAGGAAATCGATTGGTTGGATCAAGCTGTTGTTGCTCGCCTGAAGGCAGCCCGGATTGCCAACACACGGGACCTGTTTGATGCAACGTCTGGCGGGGCAGCGAGCTTGGCGAAAGACGTTGGAGTTGACAGCGAGGACTTGAAGGAATTCGTCGCGATATCGGACCTGTGCCGAATTCAATGGGTCAGCCCTTCCTTCGCACGTGTGCTTGTGGCCGCTGGGATTTCCAGCCCATCAGCTGTTGCCAAAGCAGACCCTGAAGCGCTCTGCCAGGCAATTGAGAAGGCCAATCAAGATGGAACGTTCTACAAAGGAAAAGTGGGATTGCGAGACGTCCGTCGGCTGGTCGCCGCCGCGGCGTATGTTCCTTAACTCTGCGATGAGCGCCGAAACGGCATTGATGAAATACCGGGAGAATGGACGGTGACCCGCAAGAAAGTCTGGGCAATTTTGGTTGCTGTTTGCGTCGCGGCAATCTCGCTATTTGGCATAGCCGCATACAGTCAAATAGATGGATTCAAGGAAAGGATGAGCGAAGCATTTGAGCTGAACAATCAAAGGAATCTTGAAGGCTACTATACCGCGGAATTCGAGTTCAAGATGCTCGGCGCTGCTTACGATTTCGATCGCGGTCGCTACATCAAGGCGTACCGTCGTTTCTACAGCTATCTTGATCAGCTTAAAACAGCAGATGGTCTCGTGAAAATTCCGGACTTCGCGAACAACAAGGAAGAACTGGAATTTTATCTTAGTTTGCAAGATCCGAGCACCGGGGCTTTTATGGATCCGTCCTATCCGCTTCCTACATATTTTGGGCCAACCTTGAACGTCATCCAGCATCTGGAAAGTCTGGCCGAGAGCGTTGGTCAACCGCTGCGGCTCAAATACCCGTTGAGCTTCCTAGAAGAATTGGACTCACCAGAGGAACTGCGTCTGTACCTCGATGATCTGTCCACCGTCGGAACGCTCGTGTCCAATCTGCCGCAAACACCATATATCTTTGCAAGTCTGGATTCGTACAAGGATCTGGAGAGACTTGGACTGTTCACGTTCTCATCGGAATGGAAAGAGGAACTCGTAAAATGGATCTGGGAAACTCAAGATCCTGAGACCGGTTATTGGGGTGTTAAGCTCCGAAACAGCGGCGAACTCGTCAGAGGCGGTGATGTCAATGTCACGCGCAAACATGTGAAAGAGCTTCTGGATGAGGATGGCCTAAATCGTTACGAAGAATATCCGTTGCAGTATGTCGATAAAATCATTGATACAACATTGGAATATCTGATTGCCGGAGCACCTGATGGCATTGCAGAACAACACGCCTGGTCGATCAACCAATACCTTGGCCAGCAATTGCTGTTCCACCTTTGGGAGCATCTCTCAACGGAACAGAAAGCAATCTCGAAAGAACGGCTTGCAGGAAATGTTCGTGTTATTTTTGACAGATTCTATTTGCCGTCCGCAGGAGCTTTCAGTCTCTATGCTGACGAAGACGATGCCGACCTTGATGGCACCGGGACATATATAGGTCTTTTGCAAGCGTTGGGATTTTTCTCGATGGAAAGGCAAAGCAAATTGTGGGGCAAACCTGATGAGACGATCCATGATATTCGGATCAATGCAATTGCTCGTTTGACGGAAGAAGATTTGCTTCCATTTGTGGGAGATTCCGACGTGAATTCCATTCGCTTCTACGCCAACCGGCCAAGCGAAACGGAGCATGCTTCCGAGGCCATCGCCTTTGTTTATCCTAAGGAGACGCCCGTATTGGACGCGCTGGATTTGACGTTCAATCTCAATCGATGGATCCACTCGACATCTCAAAAAATGGGAGTTTGGACGTCGAGGGAGACAATACTCAAAAGACTGGCGGAGAATGATGCCGCTGGGATTCGCTTGAATGAAAGCGAGACTCAGATGTTGATCGGCGAAAAGATACTGAAGGAGTACGGTCAGTTGATCGCGATCGGCTTTGACCAGCTCCAAGTCCCTCGCCGCATGGTCGTTTATACACTTGAAGATTCCAAAGGCTAGACACCGCAGTGGTCTGAATCCGCGATCTCAAGTCGCAACCGCATTGTGGATCTATCGACAAGAGCACGGAATCACATGCATAGATCCAGCCAACGGTGACCTCCGCGTCCGGGGGCCTTGACCGGGATCAACCCGCAGCCGCGGTCAAACTGGACAAGTTGAATATCAACTTGATCAGGGCGAAAAATCGGAGTCCGATGAGATAAACTGAAAGAAACCTGATTTGAAAACCGCATTTAACGATGAGCCGGAGTAGAATTTCTGCTCCAGTGCCCAGAACGGTAGGCCACATTGAAAAAAGACCCATTAAACCGGATAAGGCGCATGCTGCGCTGATTTACTGCCGTGTCTCGGACAGGAAACAAAAAACTGACGGCCATGGTCTGGAAAGCCAGGAACACCGCTGCCGTCAATACGCCGAAGAACGCGGCTACGCGGTCGAGATGGTGTTCCCCGATGACATCACCGGCGGCGGCGATTTTATGAAGCGTCCAGCGATGCGGGCGATGCTGGCCTATCTGGAATCCGAGAAAGCTCAGAATTATGTGGTCATCTTCGATGATCTGAAGCGCTTTGCGCGCGATACCGAATTCCACATCAAGCTGCGCCGGGCATTTGCCGAGCGCGGGGCACGGGTTGAATGCCTGAACTTCAAGTTTGAGGACTCCCCGGAAGGCCGGTTTATCGAAACCGTGATCGCCGCCCAGGGCCAGCTTGAGCGCGAACAAAACAGCCGTCAGGTGGTGCAGAAGATGAAGGCCCGCGTCGAGAAAGGCTACTATGTCTTTCATCCGCCGGTTGGCTATCGCTATGCCAAGGATAAAGTGTACGGCAAACTGCTGGTGCGGGATGAGCCTATGGCTTCAATCATTGCCGAGGCGCTGGAGGGCTATGCCAGCGGGCGCTTTAGCTCGCAGGTTGAGGTGAAACGCTTTCTGGAATCCAAACCGGATTTCCCGAAAAGCGGGGCCAGCGGCTATGTGCATCCATCCAAAGTGAAAGACATGCTTCAGCGCCCCGTCTATGCGGGTTATGTTGAAGCGCCGGATTGGGGCGTATCTCTGCGCAAAGGCCATCATGAGCCTTTGATTACCTTTGCCACACATGAGCGCATCAGGGCGGTCCTGAACGGCAATGAATATACGCCTGCGCGCAAGGATATTAACAAAGACTTCCCGCTGCGCGGCCTTGTGCTGTGCGATTATTGCGGTGAAGCCATGACCTCTTGCTGGTCCAAGGGCCGCAAGAAGGTCTATGCCTATTATCTCTGCGATACGCCGAGCTGCGATTCCAAACGCAAGTCCATTCCCCGCGCCGAAATTGAAGAGGGTGCAGAGGATATCCTGCGCGCGGTGCAACCCGCCAGACAGCTTATCGCGCTCGCCAGAGCCATGTTCAGCGACGTTTGGGACATGCGCCTTGCTGCGGCGCATAGCGCCAAGAGCACACTGGATGAACAGTTCAAGGATATTGAAAGCCAGATTGAAGCTCTGCTGGACCGGATCGTGAGCGCGGCCAATGGTTCGGTGATTCAAGCCTATGAAACCCGGATCGAAAAGCTGGAGCGCCAGAAGATCATGCTGGCCGAGCAGGCAGAGCAAACTGTGCCGCCACAGGGCAGGTTCGAGGAGTTTATCGAACACGCCATGGAGTTTCTGGCAAGTCCTTGTAATATATACGAAAAAGGAAGTATTGCGCTTAACCGGACAGTGCTGAAACTGGCCTTTGCCGAGCCTCTGCGTTACAAGCGAAATGAAGGTTATCGAACCGCTAAAACTACCTTTCCTTTCAAGGTGTTAGCGGATTTTTCAACCCCAAAGTGCGGGATGGTGGTGGTCACAGTCTGTGTCGAACCGGTCTCAGCTAGAATTCCCTGTTTTACAGGGAATTTACAGGGAAATTTGGTCATTTTGGCCGGATATTGGCCGAATTTGGCGATTTATGTCGTGATTTCCAGCGTAATTACAGTGTGTTACGAACCATTTCCCTGTTATCTTATGAACAGGGAAACGGCGCTTCCCGATCAGGGAATGCGTGGCGTTTATCAGGGAACCAAATGCAGAGAACAGAGATAGCAAAATGAGCTCCCGCATCCTTAAATACAGCATATAGTATTGCATTGGGTCAGTTGCCGCTGTATTTAGTAGCTGTGGGACTCTGCACAACAGAGCAACCCGCGTGCGATACATTGTAAGGGCAAGTCGCTGCGAAAATAGCTGCGTCACCCCGAGGATACCGCGAAGAGAGTTGCCCCGAATGCGTGTGGCGACCCAAATCACTATCAGTTCAAACCGCCTAGGTCAGAGCATTTGCTTGGCTTTGGCGAAGCACAGGAATGTATTCCCATGACTAATCAGATCCAAAAGATCGCAATCCGCGATCTCAGCCCTTGGGCGAACAACGCCCGGACGCACTCCAAGAAACAGATCCGACAGATTGCCGACAGCATTGAGAAATTCGGGTTTACCAATCCGGTGCTTATCGACGAGCGGCGGACCATCCTTGCAGGCCATGGCCGTCTTGAGGCAGCAAAGCTTCTGGGCATGACAGAAGTACCGTGCCTGCGTCTTGACCACATGTCAGAGACCGAGAAACGCGCCTACGTGCTGGCCGACAACAAGCTGGCTTTGAATGCGGGCTGGGACGAGGATCTGCTGGCGGCAGAGCTTGGCGCGCTGATGAGTGACGATCTCGATTTCGAGATCGGCGTAACAGGGTTCTCGATTCCGGAAATCGACAGCCTGATGGAAGCTGTCGAACCGGAAGAGCCAGGCGACCCGGATGATGATGTTCAGCCTGTCAATGTTCCGCCCCGGGTGCGGCCCGGTGATGTCTGGCAACTGGGCGCGCATCGGCTGATCTGCGGCGATGCGTTGGATCCAGTTGTTGTGGCAGACCTTATGGATGGGACGAAGGCACGTATGGTCTTTAGCGATCCACCCTATAACGTGCCCATCGATGGCCATGTGGGCAATTCTGGCAAGACTCAGCATCGCGAGTTCGCAATGGCGTCAGGAGAGATGAGTTCGGCAGAGTTCGCCAAGTTTCTGAAGGCCGCGTTCAGGAACCTTGCGGAACACAGCGTTGATGGATCGATCCATTATCTCTGCATGGACTGGCGGCACATGGCCGAGATGCTTGAGGCAGGGCAGGGGGTGTATGCAGAGTTGAAGAACCTCATCGTCTGGGCCAAAGACAATGGCGGCATGGGGACCTTTTACCGCTCACGCCATGAGCTGATCTTTGTCTTCAAAAAGGGCACCGCGCCGCACATCAATACGTTCGAGCTGGGCCAGCATGGGCGCTACCGTACCAACGTCTGGCAATACCGCGGCGTGAACACCATGCGCAAAGGTAGGATGGAAGAACTGGCGCTGCACCCGACGGTCAAGCCAGTGCAGATGATCGCGGATGCAATCCGCGATGTCTCCGGGCGGGGGGATGTCGTGTTGGATCTGTTCGGCGGATCGGGATCGACCTTGATCGCGGCGGAGAAGACCGGTCGCCGTGGATTCCTCTGTGAGCTCGACACGATCTACTGCGACCGCATCCTTGCGCGGTGGGAAGCCTATGCCAAGGACGATGCCGAGCAGCTTATCTGCGGTTGGTCGGCACCCTCTGCATTGCTGAAGGCGGCGGAATGAGCCGGTCGAAGGCGGACAATCCGGCCCTGACGCTTCCGTCGGAATACGAGGTCGGTTTTGGCAAACCACCGTCAAAGACCCGCTTTAAGCCAGGGCAATCGGGCAATCCCAAGGGGCGGCCACGGGGGTCGAAGAACAAGAGGCGAGGATTAGCCGAAGAACGGATGAAGGACATCATCTTAGATGAAGCCTATAGGGGTATCACAGTTCGTGACGGGCATCGCAATGTGACATTGCCGATCGCGCAGGCCGTCATGCGGTCAATTTCCGTAAACGCGGCACGAGGCCAGCATCGGGCACAGCGTCTGTTTGCCGAGCTTCTCGCCTCGGTCGAGACCGCCAACCGCGCGCTGCACAACAAGCTTCTAGATGGTGCGATCGATTACAAAGTGCAGTGGGAGCGCGAACTCGAAAGGCGCGTTAAGTTTGGCATCACAGATCTTCCGGATCCTCTGCCGCATCCGGATCACGTCAAAGTCGACTTCCGGACTGGCAGCGTTCATTTTGCTGGTCCGATGACCAAGGAAGAGAAAGTCGAATACGATGATTTAATTCGAACGAAGGAGGTTCTGCGTGATGGGATCAGAGATCTCACAACCCTTCTGGAAACTGAGGACGATCCGCAGGAGTGCGAAGATATCGAATGCCATATTCGGCTGGGGCAGGAAAGTCTCGAATACATTCTCAGGGCAATACCGGATTGAGAACGAGCAGGGCGGGCTTGGTGCAAATTCATGATATTTGCAACAACTCGGTAGAGCCATGAAACCAAGCTGAATTGGGTGGTGCATATTTCCGGTGCGAAATGTTGGGCTGTTCTTAGGTACTAGGGCAGGGGTCCTCGATGCGTGCCGCACCGCAATAACCCACAACGGCGGATTCCGGACTTTCGCGGCAGAAGCGAACCAATCATGCCGCTACGTTTAAAGCCGACGTTCAAATGGCCTCGAAAATGGGACATTCTCTGCACTGCCGCGTGACGGCTGCGAGCCCGAATCGGAAAATTTGGCAGATATCTATCTGATCTGCATTGAACCCAGATTTGTTCGCAGCAGGGAACGAAGCATCGAATGCTGTTCAACACCTCCAACAGTGATATGTTCCAATTAATCAGAATTGATGAGTATCTATGGAACGACGACTCGCTGCCATCCTCGCTGCTGACGTAGTAGGCTATAGCCGCCTTATGGGCGCTAACGAAGTTGCCACATTGAACGCGCTGAGCGAAATTCGCATTGGGGTGATCGACGGCGCTATCAGCGCCGCAGGCGGACGCATCGTCAAGCTAATGGGCGATGGCATACTCGCCGAGTTTTCCAGCATTGTCAGCGCGTTGGAATCCGCGCTCAAAATTCAGCAGGCAATGGCCGAACGCAACGTCGACGTACCTGAGGATCGGCAGATCCGCTTTCGCATGGGCGTGAATATTGGCGACGTGCTATTCGAGGAGGGTGATGTATTTGGTGACGGTGTTAACATTGCTGCCCGAATTGAGGCGCTGGCACGCCCCGGCTGCGTTGCGGTCTCCGGCGTCGTACGCGACCAAGTCGGCAACCGGCTCGACATCGCCTTTGAGGCCGCCGGTGAACAACTGCTGAAAAATATTGAAGGCACAGTACCGATCTTCCACGTGCACTCTAAAGCCGCCGAAAAGCAACCCGCTATGGCAGATACCGCAAGCCGCCCGACCATAGCCGTTCTTCCTTTCGCGAACATGAGCGGCGACCCTGAGCAAGAATATTTTGCCGATGGAATCACTGAAGACCTAATCACCGACCTCTCCAAGCTCTCGGGCCTCTTCGTCGTCAGCCGAAACTCGACCTTCGTCTACAAGGACCGACCCTCGAACATGCAGGAGATTGCCCGCGACCTCGGCGTTCGAAACATACTCGAAGGCAGTGTTCGCAAGGCCGGAAACCGTGTCCGCATCACCGCCCAGCTGATCGATGGTGTCACGGGTGGCCACCTCTGGGCCGACCGCTATGACCGCGACATTTCGGACATCTTTACCCTGCAGGACGAGATCACCAAAACGATCGTCGACCAGCTGCAGGTCCGGCTTCTCGAAACCGAAACCACCAGCACTGCGCCCACCGGAAACGCCGACGCCTACACTCTCTATCTAAAGGGCCGTAAATTTTTTCACATGCGGACCCGGAAATACCTCGGAGAGGCGCGTATGCTGTTTCTGGAGGCGCTGCAACACGACCCGGATTACGCTCGCGCCTACGTGGGCCTGGCCGAATGCGAAGCTCGGTTGAACGACTGGTTTGGCACGAAATACGCGCCCGAGGACATAGTTGCCATGGCCCGACGCGCCATCGACCTGGATCCGAACCTCGCAGAGGCGCATGCTGGCCTTGGGCTGGCCCTGCATATAGCTGGGCAGAACGATGCCGCGGTTGTGGCTTATCGAAAGGCGCTGTCGCTCGACCCGCTCTGCTATGATGCGCATCACAATTTCGCACGCTACTGTCGGGGCCAACTGGACCCTGCACGCAGCGCGTACCACTTCATAAGGGCGCTCGAAATCAGACCCGACGACTACCGCTCTCCTCTGCTGCTTATTGCGGACCTCGAAGATCTCGGCCGCCTTGAAGAACGCGAACGTTACCTCGAAATGGGGATCAAGCGTGCGGACGAGGCGGTGCAGCTCAACCCCGGCTACCGCGATCCGCTTGAACTGTCGGCGTGCGTTCTCGCAGGTCTTGGCAGGTTTGAAGAGGCCCGCGCGAGGTTGGATCGCGCCGATGCGATGGACCCGGACGGTCGCACCACCAACGGCTACAATACTGCTTGTACTCTTGCCCTTCTTGGAGAGACCGAGCGCGCGTTAAGCTGGCTCGAAGAGATCTATCCGGGCCTCGGTCACGTTCAACGAGATTGGACGCGAAACGATCCCGATTTCACCTCGCTGCGCGACCATCCACGATTCAAAAAGATGATAAGTGCGCCTGGAAAAAAGGAAACGTAACCTGCGCACTGGGAATGACGGGTTTGTCCGCAGACCGACGGTTAATCCGGAAAAATGTTACACAGTGCATCAATGACCGGTCTGGAGAAGCCGCGCTTCCGTATCGGATAGAGTGATGGACGGCAGCTGCGGGCCGCTCGTGCTGACCAGTAGAACCATTTTACTGATCATGCTGCGCCGCATCCGATGACCGTTGATAGCCCTTTTAAGACGCTGCCGGTTCACCTTATTTTCTAGCGCAAACAGATCGTGGCCTGTGTGGACTGTTTGCGTTGCCGAGACGCCGCATTGCGACCTGCCGTTGCCGATTTTCCTGCTACGATGCTATCAAGATGGGAAAGGGTGGGACGGAAACTTATGACTGAGAAGAATGGTGCATGGAATTCCCCGTTGATTGTCGCAGTACTTGCGGCAGCGCTTGCGGGCATGGTCAACGCGGGCATCGCTGTCTTCAATTCGGCGGAAAACAGAGAATCGGGCCGACATGCTGCGGAAAATGCCCGGATCATCGCAATGATCGAGATTGCAGAACCAGACCAAGCCGCCTCGAATCTGGAGTTTCTGCTTGATACCGGTCTGGTAAAGAACCCCGAATTGGTGGGCACAATCAGGCGCTATCTGAAAGCGCGGACACCTGGGCAAGGGCCAGGTGCGTCTCCTTCAAGATTTAAATCAGTCGCCCGTGCTCTTGAACCCGAAATTGAGCGAGGACAGATTTCTGTTTCCTCAGCCAGTAACTACATGACCGTCAGAGTCTCCTCCTTGGCAGTTTTTGAGAATGGCTCCAGCCGTTTCAGCGTTGAGGGCATGGATCTTCTGGTGGCTGGCTTGGACAGTTTAAAAGACGGGCAAGAACAGCAAGTTCTTGTACGGGTCCACGGGGACGGCTCTCTGGATAAGGCTGCAATCGATCTAACTGACAGGCGGGCAGAATGGCTTGAAGTTGCTCTTACTTCACTTGAGCTTGGGCCGGCGATCACTTGGACGGTTGAAAGCGTACATAACGAGCCAATAGCGTCGTCTGCTTCGCCGGAGGGACGCGCCCGTAATTCGCGCATCGAACTCATTACCGCTCTGTAACCCAAAAATGCAACAAATGGTAACTCAGCAGTAAGTGAAAGTCTGCTTCGTCCGCTCAACCGACCTTCGTGGCGACTGAGGACAATTTTCCAGAGAAAAACAGTCAGATGTCCGGTTCGAGCCCAGATCGGTCACAGGTCGCGTTGTCAGAAAGATGATTTTTCGGCCCCATTTCCCTTTGGATATGTTTTATGGAAATGATAGCCTAGGTGTCCAATTCCGTCCGGCTGTTTCAAAGGAGTGAACATGGAACGTAAGCTGGCAGCGATTTTGGCAATAGATGTCGTGGGTTTTGCGGGGCTTGTCTCACGCGACGAAAGCGGAACACTGGCGAGATTGGAACGTCTGGAGCGTGAAGTCATTGGTATGCAGGTTGAAGCAAACCGAGGCCGTGTGTTCAAGTCCACCGGCGACGGATTTCTCGCCGAATTCTCGAGTATCATTGAAGCGGTTAACTGTGCGGTCGGTATTCAAAAAGCATCTGCGCTTGAAGCGCGCCAATCAGACACCGACGACTTGCTTGTACTTCGTATTGGCATCTCTGTCGGCGATGTAGTGGTGCGAGGAGTGGATCTACTGGGAGATGGGGTCAATATAGCGGCTCGACTTGAAGCGATGGCAGAACCGGGCGGTATCGCCATATCAAGCGAAGTGATGGACCAGATTAGGGGCAAGTTTGATCTTCCTCTTATAGACTGTGGTCATAAACAATTGAAAACTACTGATACCCCAATCCATGTCTACATGACCCAATCAAAACCCGGCGAAACAGGAGGCTTTCTGGATTTCGATGAGGATGAATTGGCGGAAAAGTTAACAAAAGGCGGCTGTCTTTGTGGGTCCATTCGGTATGAAGTCAATGCTCCGGCGATCAGCACCGGATATTGTCATTGTAGCTGTTGTCGAAAATTCTCCGGTTCAGTGGTGAATGCATGGACAGCCTTTCCCGCCTCCGCTGTTCGATTTCTGGGCGAAGAACCGCACTATTTCGATTCTACGCCAATAGCGAAACGTGGCTTCTGTCCGAAATGTGGAGCGAGCCTAACTTACAAACTGGTACGGCCACGTGAAACCGCATACTTGGTTCTGCACACGTCGAGCCTCGATCAGCCAGAGAAATTTGCGCCGTCAGTCCACTCGGGAATCGAAAGCAAAATGCCTTGGTTCGAAATTTTAGATGACTTGCCTCGTACACGTTCGGCTGACTCCAGAGTCTTGCAAGAAGCTTGGTCGAGTGTTGGTTTACCTGACCCCAAAGCTTGGGGGCCCTTGGTCCAAGCGCCAGAAGTATTCTAGCAATCGGACAATGACTGCTGCGTCCGAATCTAGCTAGTTCATGCAGCGCGCAGCGAATGCCGCTTCATCCCAGAATGGCCCTTGGTTCATATCGCGGCGGAAGTTTCGGAAGAGCCCAAGTGGTCTGGTTGTTGCGGCACGGCGAATGTCGGCAATTACGCTCGTCTTCAGAGCGATCACATTAATCATAAGCAAGTAACCACGCATAGACCGTGCGGTCTAAGCGCCTTTCACCGCGATCATTTCGATGGGCGAAATTCGATTTTCAGCCAAGTTCGCGACCATATTCGGGATTTTTTCTGCACTCGATTGCTGCATGAGAACGTGCAAGCCCAAAGGCGGCGGGCCTCCTGCGGCGTCGCCGGTCGCCTTCATCTTCTTGAAAAAATCCATCGCAAACTCGCGGCGATTGTTTTCTTCTACGACCGCAAATCCGCCAGCCTCAAACGCCGCTCGGTAGTCTTTCGGGCCCGTTAGCCAACTCGTCTCGGACGTAGTTGCCCATGGTACGGGGTAGATCAGCTCTTCGTCATTGGTTTTCATGATATCGTAGATGCCAAATTTCGCTCCGGGTTTGAGAACACGTGACACCTCAGCAATTAGGGTTCGCTTGTCTTGGATATTCATGCCCACATGCATCATGAACGCACCGTCGAAACACTCCGCCTCAAACGGCAGAGAGAGTGCACTTCCTTGATGAAGCTCGACGCGATCGGACAGTCCAACCCAATCGCAAAGCGCCTTCCCTGTTTCGACGTATTCAGGGGTCAAATCGACACCTACTACCCTTGCACCATAGGTTTTTGCCGCAAAACGCGCCGATCCTCCCAAGCCACACCCGACGTCAAGGATCGAGTGAGAGGGCATAATTCCAAGCTGGTTCAGAAAATGTGCACTCGCGCTTCGCCCGCCGATATGAAATTCATCGACCGGCCCAAGATCCTCAACACTTGCATTTTCTGCTTTGATGCCTTGCGCTTCAAGCCCCGCCTCAATGGCCGTCAACAGGTTTCCGTGCCCATAATGAGTGGATATTTTTTCAGCATAGTCCATGATATCAGTCTTTCCTGACGTGCGACTGCGCACATCTTATCAAAGTTATGGCGTCTAATCGCTAAACTGTCTGCCTTTTGCCCTAATGAAGCAAGGAAACTGAAAGCCGACATTGAAATGCACCAAGGGAACGGCAGCAAGGTCCGCAGTGTGTCAGTTCATTCAGCCCGCAGCGAACGGCAGGAAATCCCAGACCTGCCATTTATGCAACCAGCAGAGAATGACGGGCAGAGCCCGAAGCTGACAATATTTTAGGCGCAGAGTTGGTCAGATGAAACCAAGGTTCTGGAATCCATAGCTTTTCATTGGGGTGCTTACAAAAAGTCGCCAACGACATCCCACGCGACCACCATTCCAAGGCCGATGAAGAGTACACCGACCAGAAGCGACATCGGATAGCTGGCCGCCTGAAAACCACGCATGACGGGCGGCGACGAAAAGAACAGCGCCGCAAATGCATTGAGAACCGCACCGACAAGCCCAATCTGAAATGCGATGACAACCATCAGCCACTGTGGCCCGTCCGGAGGGATAAAGGCGGTCAATATTGAACCAAAAAACAATACTGCCTTCGGATTTGTCATCATTACCAAAAAGGCAGTCCGGAATGGTTCATGTGTTGCGGGTGAAGTGGTGTCTGCTTCAAGCTTAAATACACCGCCGCGTCGAGCAGCGCGAAACGCATTTATGCCAAGATAGATCAGATACATTGCACCTATGGCTCGCAAGCCAAAGTAAAGTGGCGGCACAAGCTGGAAAACCACCGCGATCCCAGAAACGGCGATCAATGACCATACCAGCGCACCCGTGGCGATCCCCATCGCCGCCCGAAGTCCGGCACCCCGCCCGGCCGTGACTGAAGCTGTAATAATGGTCAGATGGTTTGGCCCCGGCGTGGCCCAGCCAACAAACTGGATCAATGCAATGGGCATCAGAATAGCGGCCAGCGAGGATGTGTCCATCGAGCGAGACTGCAATGCACCTGTGAATTAGTCAATTTTATTCAGTGCAGTCGCAGTTTTGACGAATTGAACGTGGATCGACAGAACGACCGGCGGCTTTGTCCGCGACCCGATTGTTGGCACCGCGCCCAGCGAAAGGGTGGTTTGGGAATGCCCAATTTTGACCTTCTCAATGGCTGCTCTGGTGAAATCCGCTGCGCTGCAAATGCGTGCCACTGCACATGCGAAAAAATGCTGCGTCAGCACTCGCTGCACCAGCAAAAGGCGGGTTCGTCCCGCGCTTCCGTCCTTGGTGCAATGTGCGGCAAAGTCTCCTGTGAGCCCGAAGCGGCCAGCATTCGATCTTCTGTTGTCGATAAAACGGGCAAATTGTGGTATTGAGTGGTCCTCTTAAGAAAGGGAGGGAACCATGCCATTCTACATGTTTCAGGCTCGTTATACGGCAGATGCCATCAAAGCGATGGTGAACAAACCACAGGACCGAGAGGCGGCCGCGCGCCCATTGATCGAAGCAGTTGGAGGCAAATTGCATCACCTATTCTTCTGTTTTGGTGCAGATGACGTCGTCGCACTGATTGAAGCGCCTACCGATGAGGCCATGGCCGCTGGGGCGTTGGCTGTCGGTGCCTCTGGCGCTTTTTCAGGTGGAGCCACGACCAAGCTTATGACCAGCAGGGAGGCAATGGGGGCGATGGCTGCAGCCGGGAAAGCCGCCGCCAGCTATAAACCCGCAACAGGGTAAGTCAAACTGCACGCGAAACGCCCCAGATACAGTAGTCTGGGGCGACAACGGCTGAAAGAGGCAAGCTATCAACAAACCGGCGGTCACCAACGACCGCTCCAAGAGATGCAGCCGTCATGCGACACAAATCGCCAGCTGACTTCTAGCAGCCCGTATGGGCGAATTCCAAGATCAGATCCGCCGGAATAACCACAGAAAACAGCAACGCTTGGCACCAAAGAAGCGTGGTCACCGTGCTGCTGTATCAACCCAACTGACGCAAGGCTCATGGATACACCTATGATCCGGTCCCAATAAGGGTCGCTCCCTTCTTCACAGCCAATTACGCTAATTAAAGGCTACCATGAGGACCGGTAAACCCAGCATTCCAATACAGATAATAGCAGTTGAAATTCCTAATCCTTTGAACATCTTACTTCCCCGGCTCTAAACATTAACATTAGGAAGCATTTGGGAGCGACGTGCCTGTTATCAATGCGGCGTCCTGCCGCACTCTCCTGAGCGCAGAACAGCTCTCGGACATCCGTATGACCAACGCTGATCTCATCGCGTCGCACAGTCCAAAATTAGAAGCCGTCGCTCCCACTTGGGCGGCTAATAACTGGCGAGCCGCTTGCACTTGCAGCAAGTCCGGTTTGTCCGAAGGCTGTCTCAAACCATTTGATGACGGACAATCATTTGGCAGATCGCCACTATCTGTTTAACCTTGTCAGAGGAGGCGTCAGAAGTGGACCCAATCAGTTTGACATTTGAGATGGCGGTTGTCCTCGGCCTATTGGGTTTCACTATCCTATTGTTCGTTTCAGAAGTGGTTCGAATTGATTTCGCGGCTATTCTTATCATGGTGCTGCTTGGCCTCCTAAGCCAGCTTCCGGGTCTGGGGTCACTTGCTGACGTCAGCCAGCTTTTCAATGGTCTCGCCTCCAATGCTGTGGTTTCAATAATTGCAGTGATGATCATTGGCGCAGGGCTGGATAAGACCGGTTTGATGAGCAAAGTTGCCGCGCTGATCCTGAAATATGGCGGAAACTCAGAGGGGCGGGTGGTGCCAATCATCTCAGGCGCAGTGGGCGTCATTTCGTCTTTTATGCAAAACGTCGGTGCCGCCGCATTGTTTTTGCCCGTTGTCAGCCGGATATCTGTTCGCACTGAAATCCCACTCAGCAGATTGCTGATGCCGATGGGGTTTTGCGCCATTCTTGGCGGCACGATAACTATGGTGGGTTCGTCACCGCTGATCTTGCTTAATGATTTGATCATGACGGCCAACCAGTCTCTTCCTGGTTCCCAGCAGATGGATACCTTTGGGCTCTTTTCAGTGGCACCAGTAGGCATCGCTCTGGTTGCCACGGGGATCCTCTACTTTGTGATTTTTGGGCGTTGGGTTCTGCCAGCGACAAAGAAGGGTGGAGATGCCACTAGCGGGCGCTCTATGAAGGAATACCTCAAAGAGCTATACGGCCTGAAGACCGACATTTTCGAAATTACCATTCCTAAAGGTAACGCAGTCGTCGGAGAGACGTTTGACGACGTCATCCAGCGATACCACGTCTACATCATCGGCAGCGCTTACCATGGGAAAACATGGTTTGCGCCGGTCATTCAAACGGAGATCACAGCGCCATGTCGGTTGGCTGTGTTGGGCCGAAAAAAGGAAGTGCAGCACATGGCGCAGGATGCGGGTTTCATCCTGCATGAAAAATTGGATGTGTTTGCCGAGGATTACGCCCCGACCCGATCCGGAGTCGCCGAGGTGGTCATCCCGCCGGGGTCCTCCTTGATTGGAAAGTGTGCACATGACGTCGTGTTTCGCAAAACCTACGGGGCCAGCATGTTAGCCATACATCGAGGCGAAGAAACCCTGAGCCTTGTTGCCACGGAAGATCATGAACCGACACAAATCGGCGAAGTACCCTTTCGCGCTGGCGATACATTGGTCATTCTCAGCACGTGGGAAGCCCTAACACGATTGAGCCGTGATCGCGATTTTGTAGTGGTCACAACCGATTTCCCACAAGAAGAACTGCGGCCAACAAAGGTGAGTTGGGCGCTGCTGTTCTTTGCAATTTCTCTGTTTCTAATTCTGTTCACCGATCTGCGCCTATCACTTTGCCTGCTAACGGGCGCTGTCGGGATGATCCTGACCGGCGTTCTCGATATAGACGACGCCTATGAGGCTGTCAGTTGGAGCACGGTCTTCCTGCTGGCAAGTCTCATTCCCCTTGGGCAAGCGGTACAATCGTCCGGAACGGCGGCCTGGATCGCCCAGCAGGTCCTTCTTCTTCTAGATGGATGGCCAATTTGGTCCTTGCAAGCAGGGCTTGCGATTATTGCCACGGTTTTCACTCTGATCATGTCAAACGTTGGTGCCACTGTTCTCTTAGTGCCGCTCGCCGTGTCAATCGCAGTGGCAGCAGGTGGAGATCCTGCGATATTTGCACTGACTGTTGCCATATCAACCTCGAACTCGTTCCTTATTCCGACACATCAGGTCAACGCCCTCATCATGGGGCCTGCAGGCTATAAGGTAACTGATTTCATCAAGAGCGGTGGTATAATGACAATCCTATTCTTGGTTGTTTCACTCTCCGTTTTGAATCTCATTTCCTGAAGAATTGAACAGGTTCCAACGTCCTACGACGAATGAACTCCCTCATTTCCTCTAATGGCCACTTCTCTAATCGGGCGTTTGGGTCAAGTTCATTTCATCGTTTCATTTCCATGCTGTAGGAATCGGTGTCTCTCATCCGGGTCACACTTCTCTTCGCAGTCATTGAAGGCCCGGTTCGGTTTGACCACAGTCCCGCACAGCTTCGTTGCTCTGCGGGGGCACTCCGCAATGCGGGTCTATGGACAAACCCACATCTCAAAAGTGGCGCAGTTTTACTCTGGCCAGATCCTACCAAGTGGCCCACTATTGCTCCGGCGACTAGCGCGGTTTTACTCCGGCGTTGACACCGAATTGTTCGATTGAAGACGATCGTACCGTCCGAGGTGATACCGTGAGCTTGGAAAACGTCCTTACCAAGATCCAGTCCAACTGTTGCAACTTCCATGGTGGGGTTCCTTTCCTGACAGAAGGTGACTTCTACAGTATGCCGCAAAGCGCGACCGTTGGCTGCAGACGCCATCCACCCCATCCGCGGAGAGGACCTTGGTACGTAGTGCGGCTAAGGCCCGGTCGGAGCTGATTCTGTGGAAAAACAACGTGTTGCTGACGCAGAAAGTAGCCCTCTAAACTGGGCGCAAGCGCCTTTCTTATCAGG
>NZ_JBHGAR020000013.1:0-118299 GCF_042611115.2 Sulfitobacter sediminivivens | reverse complement strand
TTCGACGGCTTATGGTCGTTGGCATGACATCCCGCATGAAACAAATCAGAGAAAATCCTGAGCGATTTGATCCTTGGTTCGCCGACATCCTACAGCGCAAGCCTGCCAAGCTGGCGGCCATTGCCATGGCGAGCAAAACCGCGCGCGTAATCTGGGCTGTGCTCTCGCGAAATGAACCCTACATGGCACGAACAGTTTGAAACGAACGCGAAGAACAAGGAGACAGCAAGACCAATGAAGTGATGGCCGAAAAGTCAGCCGCAACATCAAGACACCCCGGGCTTTGTCCAGGACGACCACTGTCCGTCTGCGAGAATGGGGGCTTGATCAGCGGAAACCATCCACTGCCCGGCAGTCGCTGCTTGCAGCGATGAGAGGGAGGGCCAGCGGGCTTGAACTCCGCGCGAATAGGCCGGACAAAAGACCGTATCTGACAAATTGCCAATGGCTTCAAAAATGTCTTGCTTTGCAGGAGACATCCACACAGGACAAAGCCGGCTTTCAAGTCAATTTCAAACAGCAGTCTATTCCGGCTTATTGGCAGTTATGACGTAGGCCGTGGTCGGGAAAACCGCCGCTCCGGAAGATGTCGCGTATTTCGCAAGTACAGCATCACTTTTTGTCAGGACTTCTGATATTTTTCCCTCGCTAAGGTGAATACCAAAAAGGGGTAACCATCCCCGCAACTCGACTTCTACCATGGTCATGGTGTTTGGAAACTCTGCCTTTTCGCGCTTTGTTTCGAATGCAACTTCGTCAAAACCGGCTTGTGAAAAAAGCTGGGTCACCTTTAGCGGGTCATCCAAACAGAAGGGTATCCTTACAGTGTCTGCCGCATCTGGCGATACATATTGCTCCAGTACCGACGCGATGTCTTTGTACGCAGGATTGTCGTCAACAGAGTGCCAGACCGCAACCGCCAATTTGCCGCCCGGCTTCGTAACCCGATACATTTCACTGACAGCTTTTGGGCGGTCCTGAAAGAACATTATACCAAATTGAGAGATGACATGATCGAATGTTCCATCGTCAAAAGGCAAGTTTTCGGCAATTCCGACGACCCATTGGATATGAGGCTCCACTTCTTTTGCGGCTGCAATCATACCCGGTGCCGGATCAAGACCGACTACCCGAGCAGTCTGGCCGCAGCGTTCAAATGCCGCGCGCGCAAGAACACCTGAACCGCAGGCAATATCGAGAACATGCGCTCTCCCTTGGACAGCGGCACCGTCTAGAACATGGCGCGGCCAAGAAGCAAAAAGTGCCGGTACGAACAATTTTTCATAACCGCGCCCAGCCTCAAGTTCTTGCTGTGTCGCTTCGGCAACCATCACATGTCACTCCCTTGCATTTGTACACAGGCAAAGAGCTTAACATAAAGACGCACGAATGTCTGGAACCGCCTCAAACCAGACATTGCCCCAACCCCATCACCCCCCGTACATCACACCCCAGCGTTCAATCAGCGCCTGTTGAACGCGTTTGGCCCGCCCATTCCACGACCGGGAACCGGGGGGGCGTTCACGGTCCGCGCGGCTGATTTTCACGCGCTTTGCCTCATCCGCGGCAAAGATGGCAAAAACCAACTCCGTTCCGTCCTTGGCCGTCATATACCCGGCCAGACCAGAGACGAAATTCAGGGTACCGGTCTTGGCATTCACAATAATCGGGTGACTGTCATTCGGACGCCCCTTTTCGTCCCGCATCACGAATTGCTTGAGGATTGGCCGCAACCCGGTGTCGCGCATTTTCAGCAGCGCCTTCGCCATATCCAGCGCCGAGACCATGCTTTCATCGCCCAGTCCCGAATGGTCCACCAGCTTCGGCGCGACCATGTCCAGCGATGCGATCGCCCACCGGTTCATCTCGGCCGCCGATGCCCGCAAACTCCCAACCGCACCGATGCGTTTTTGGGTCGCGGCAAGCCCGACCATCTCTGCCGTCAGGTTGGTCGAAAATTTCAGCATGTCTTGCAGAATGCCGCGCAGCTCGCCGCTTTTGCGTGTCACGACAAACGTCCCGGCTGGCAGCTCCGCAATCATCTGGGCCCGTCCCAGCCTGATGCCCTGTGACCCCGCCAGCGTGGCAAAAACGTCGCCAACATAAAGACCCGGCTTGCGCACCGGCAGCCACCGCGCGCCCCCCGTGCCCAGCGCGCCCTTGGCAACGGTCCAATTGTCCCGGTCCGCAAGATCCTCGTAGGTATAGATCGGTGTCTTGCGGTCTTTGACCTGCATCCCCGCCATCATCACAGCGGGTCGGTATTTCTCTGTGCGGCCCTGCATGGTGACGGCGTAATCACCACCTGCCCGTTTCCATTCAAAATGCACCCGGTTGTAGTTAAGCGCGATGCCAGACACGCCAGGGTTATAGCCCACATGATCCGGCTGTTCAGGATCAATTTGGCGCAGCACCGGCAAAGACGCCTCATATACTTTGAAATCGCCCTTCACACTGCGTACGCCCTTGGCCTTCAACTCTGCCGCCATATCTGCCAGACCGTCTGTATCAAGCGTTGGATCGCCACCGCCAATCAAGATGAGATTCCCCTGAACCTCCCCATTGACGATGCCCCCTGTCGCACAAAGCCGGGTCGTAAAGCGATGATCCGCACCCAAGGTATCCAATGCATAAAGCGCTGTAATCGCTTTGGTCACACTCGCCGGGGGCGTGCCTTCGCGTTCGTTTTCACACTCCAACCACCGCCCGGTGCCCGCATCCGCCACCGCAAAGGCCACCTGCCCCGACAACTTTTCTGATCGAATGATCTCTTCGGCACTGCGCACCGCGCGCTTATAGAATTCTTTACCGCGCATCACCGGGCGCAAGGACGCCGTTGGTGGTCCCGCAAAAACCTGCGACCCCATCACGGCGCTGGCACCCACCGACCCCAGGAAAAATCGCCGCGATATGCGGCGTGACAAACCATTGCTCATGAGGACAACTTAAACCGTACCTCGGACCCGTCCACAAGCACCCGCAAATCACATTTTGGTGCCGGACCACCATGATTCCGGCCTTGTGCTTTTGCGGCCTGGTCACACCCGCGCAACTGCCCGGTTACACGGACCAAGCGCCCGCTGCACGAATGGCACTGGACGACACATCCACCATCGGCACATTCACAAAACACCACGCAGGTGCCTTTGCATGTGCCAGCAATTGTGCATGTCGGCCCGCAATGCGGTAAGGCGCATAAAGCGCTGCCGCCCGGCTCATCCGTGCCGATATTCGCTGTCCCGGTCGGGCAAGCACGCCCACCGGCACCGTTTCCATGATCTGCCGCCAGTCCTGCCAGTGATGAAATTGCGCCAGATTGTCGGCACCCATCAACCACACAAACCGCACCTGCGGGTAAAGCCCGCGCAACTTTGCCAGAGTCTGCGCCGTGTACCGCGTCCCGATCCGGTTTTCTATGTCCGTGACCTCAACGCGGGGGTGCTGCATGACGTCACGCGCATGGGCCATCCGCTTGCCCAATGGCGCTGGCCCGTACTTTTTCAACGGATTACCCGGCGAAACCAGCCACCACACGCGGTCCAGCCCAAACCTCTTGAGCGCTTCGCGGGTGATGTGCGCATGACCGGCATGAGCCGGATCAAATGATCCGCCCAGCAGGCCAATCACCTGCCCCGGTGCCGCATATGGAAAATGATGGCGCAAAAAAACGGCCCCCAAGTTGCCTTAGGGGCCGTTCAAACGAGCATCTCCGCCCTTTGTCAATCTTGATTAGATCAAGCGACTTTCACATGCTTCTTGATTTCACCTGATTTCAGGCGATCAAAATAGCTGTTCATCTCACGTCTGACGATCGGCATCAGGAAGTAGAGCGCCGTGATGTTCACAACCGCCATCGCAAAGATTGCCGCATCCGAGAAGTCGATGACAGGGCCGAGGTTGGCCGCCGCACCGATCACGATGAAGACGCAGAAGATGAGCTTGAACACCAACTCGGTGGTCTTGCCTTCGCCAAACAGATAGGTCCAGGCCTTGAGGCCGTAGTAGGACCAACTGATCATCGTCGAGAACGCGAACAGGATCACCGCGATCGCCAGCACATAGGGGAACCAGCTGAACCCGGTGGCAAACGCCGCCGATGTCAGGGACACGCCCGATACATCACCAACAGTTGCGATACCGGTTCCAGCTTCGTTTAGCTGGAACAGACCCGTTGCCGGATCGACAATCAGCATGCCGGAAATGGTGATCACCAACGCCGTCATGGTACAGATCACAACTGTATCGATGAACGGCTCAAGCAGCGATACCACACCTTCGGTGATCGGCTCCTTGGTGCGCACGGCAGAGTGCGCAATCGCCGCCGAACCAACACCGGCTTCGTTCGAAAACGCCGCCCGTTTGAAACCCTGGATCAACGCGCCGACAAAGCCGCCCGCGACACCAAGCCCGGTGAATGCGCCGGTAAATATCTGGCCGAATGCGTCGCCGATATGCTCGAAGTTCACAATCAGGATAACCAGAGCCGCTGTTACATATAGGATACCCATGAACGGGACGACTTTTTCAGTGACCCGCGCAATGGACTTGATCCCACCGACAATCACGGCGAACACCACGGCGGCAAACACGATGCCGGTGATCCATCCAGGATAAGCACCCAGGATGCCAGAGATTTGCGCATGTGCTTGGTTGGCTTGGAACATATTGCCGCCACCCAGCGCACCCAAGATACAGAAGATCGAAAACAGCACCGCCAGGAACTTGCCGCCCGGCAGACCGCGCTCTTTAAAACCCTTCGACATATAGTACATCGGGCCACCTGAAACCGTGCCGTCGGGATATTCATTGCGGTATTTCACACCCAACGTACATTCGGTGAACTTGGACGCCATGCCCAGCAGACCCGCAAGGATCATCCAGAAAGTGGCCCCCGGCCCGCCGATACCGACAGCAACCGCAACCCCGGCAATATTGCCCAGACCCACAGTCCCCGACAGCGCTGTTGCCAGCGCCTGAAAGTGGCTGACCTCACCCGCGTCGTTGGGATCGGAATAATCACCTTTCACAAGGCTGATCGCATGACCAAATGCCTTCAGCTGGATAAAGCCGAAATAGATAGTGAACACGCTTGCCGCGACCACCAGCCACAACACGATCCATGGGAACGCGGTACCCGGTAGCGGAGCAAAGATCAGGTTCACGAACCAGCCAGTCGAGTTGGCAAAGGTCTGGTTGATCTTTTCATCCATGGTCATGGCCTCTTGGGCCGCCACCATCGTGGGGATGCTCAACGCCGCAGCGGCCATCCCCGTCTTGATATATCGTTTCATATTGCTCACCTCAGGTTCAAGGAATGATTGTTACAGGGACGCTCGAAGCGGCAACCAGCCGTCCGGTAACGCCACCGAACAGGCGCTCTTTCAGACCACGCGCGCCGATCCGGCCCACCACGATCTGCGACGCTTTGTGCGAGGTCGCTATGTCATCAAGGATGTCAGCCGCATCACCGTGCCTGATGATCCCTTCGACCTTGTGACCTGCTGCTTCGGTGTCTTTCACCGCAGGGTCCAACACGCGCTCGCGCGCCATGCTCAATTCCTCTTCGCGGCGTTTGTGCCGCATTTCGTTTTCCTCTGGAGTCTGGAATGAAAACGGCGACCATTCGATCACGTAACAAATGGCAATTGTGCAATCGCCGATTAGTTTGGCCTGAGCCTTGGCAAAATCCAGTGCGCGCGCGCCTGCATCTGACCCGTCCAGACCCACAACAATTGTGGTTTTTGACATGTTTTTTTCCTGTTTTTTCACCGATACCGCGCGCACCTGAAATGGCGCAAACGCATTTCGGCGTCCCTCCCTACAATGAACTGATGTGATCAGACTCATCACAGGTTGTGATGAGCGTAACAAGAAGGTGAACAAGAAATCGACTGTTTTTTGACCTCCTGAAAGGTTATTCGACCTTTTTTTGGCAAATACCCAGTGATTTCGAAAATTTACGCGTGGCTATTGAGATTCGGCTTAACTGCCAAAGGCGTCACAGTGTCGCACTGCTTTATCTCTCCAGGCTTGACCACATTGGCGCACCAACCTCCATGGCCCCGCATCGCTGAATACCCACCCGGCCCCAGCGCCGCTTCCATGCGACTGCACGGTGCGCAGATGACGGTTATCTCCAAAACTGCCTGCCCAATCTGCAACTGGCGTCCCTTTAGCGCATTCAGATTAAGCCCGCTGATCACCAGATTGCGCCGCAAAACCAATGCATCAATTGCCTGCTGATCCAACATTGCTCCGATGACAGGCAGATGTTCAGCCTGTATCAACGTCACCGCGCGCTTGCCCGGTCGTCCATGATCTCCGACGATCCCATCCTCGGTAATGTCAGCGCAGGTAACTGAAACAGGTACCGCCAACCGTTCAGGCCGCAGTAATATCGCCTCGACACGACCGGGCTGCGCATACCCTGCGATGAGGGCATGAAGCTCACTCATCGCAGCGACTCGATCTCAATCTCCGGCAGGCGCTCCAATGGATAATTCGGATGCAGCCGCCAGATGAAATCAGGGTCTTCCTCCAGCGGGCGAAGCGTCCCACCCGGAAACGCGCGGGTCCGCAAGGCCAAAACGATATCTGACAATACCGCAGGATTGCCCCTGAAATAGGAATGGCTGTCACCACTCGCCGTTTCTTCAACCCGGATGATGTGTATCAACCCCTGTTTGCGCAGGTTCTGAACTTCGCCGGGCTTGAAATCTTCGTCTTCTGCCGCGCCAATGCGCGGATGTTTGGTCAAATAGGATGACAACCGCAAAGCAATGTCATCCGGGTTTACATAGATATTCACCTGTTCAAAGGCTTCCGAGAACCGCTCAGACAACAGTCGCTGACGCACGACCCCGACATCCAGATCCGGTGCGGCAAGAATTAACGTGCCGGTTTTCATCGCGGTTTTTGGGGCCAAACCCCGACCCCGGTTAAAGATCACCATATCACGCAGCGCTTCTGTCATCACTGACGTGCCCCTTGAATGGGCGACAATATCAATGTCCTCAACTTCCGGAATTTCCGCAATCATACGCAGAAACTCCTTGGCGTGGTAGACGCTGAAATCTCCTGCTTCCCGGTCCCTGAAATAACCCAGCAACCCATTGTTCCCAGCGGGCCACGTAAAGGCGATCGGCGTCGAGCGTCGCCCCGAAAAATGCCACAGATTGGCCAGCGTCAGCAGAGAATCCTCAAAGCTGTTGCTGACACCATGGGCATAGACCAACACCCGGCCATTGCCCGTGCGGCGCACCTCGTCCCTGATCGCTGACTGAAACACTTTGGTCTGCGTGCTATACTCAGCCTCGGTCTGCGGCAAAACCCGCAACCCGCCATCACGCCGTTCGTCAGCCAAGGGCGTATCATTGAAACGTACCACTTCACGCAGACCTTTGACATCCAACCGCGACAGTTTGCCTGCGCGATCCACATGGGTGCGCGCCACCAGATCCCGCCAGTCCATCGCGCCGAACTGTACCTCAGCCGCACCAAAGGCCATCGCATCCGAACGGTCCGTGCCATATCCGGTGACCCGGCCATCCTCGCGTTCAGGTTCACGATCCGTGATGTAAAAGATCGGGGGCGACACCACTTGCAACTCAGGCGGCACCAGCGTGTCGGGATAATTCTTGCCATCCAGATACAAATTGGGCGGCTTGGCCAACTGCACGGCCATGCTGCACGCGCCAACCCACAGCGCAATTAACGCGCCGATGAAAATCCGCCCCAAAGCTCTGCGTTGATCTTGTCCCATTGGCGCGATATTGCAGGGCAAAACCCCCTTTGACCAGATCGGAACGAACCCATGGCCGCTTATCAATACGTTTACCACATGTCTGGTGTGTCCAAGACCTACCCCGGCGGCAAGAAGCTGTTTGAAAACATCCACCTGAACTTTCTGCCCGGCGTGAAAATCGGTGTGGTCGGCGTCAACGGTGCCGGTAAATCCACGCTGCTGAAAATCATGGCGGGAATGGACAAGGATTTTCAGGGCGAGGCATGGGCCGCCGAAGGGGCCAAGGTCGGCTATCTGCCCCAGGAACCCAAGCTTGATGAAAGCCTGACAGTGCGTGAAAACGTCATGCTCGGCGTGGCCCCCAAAAAGGCGATCCTTGACCGCTACAACGAACTGGCGATGAACTACTCCGACGAAACCGCCGATGAGATGGCCAAACTGCAAGACCAGATCGACGCCGAAGACCTCTGGGACCTCGACAGCCAGATCGACGTCTCCATGGAGGCGCTCCGCTGCCCCCCCGATGACGCCAAAATTTCCGATCTGTCGGGGGGTGAGGCGCGCCGTGTCGCCCTGTGCAAACTTCTGCTCGAAGCGCCCGATATGCTGCTGCTTGATGAACCGACCAACCACCTTGACGCCGAAACCATCGCCTGGCTGCAACAGCACCTGATGGCCTACAAAGGCACAATCCTGATCGTCACCCACGACCGCTATTTCCTTGATGACATCACCAGCTGGATTTTGGAATTGGATCGCGGCAAAGGCATCCCCAACGAAGGCAACTATTCTGATTGGCTAGAGCAAAAAGCAAAACGCCTGAGCCAGGAAGCCCGCGAAGACAAATCCAAACAGAAAACGCTGGAACGCGAACTTGAATGGATGCGTCAGGGGGCCAAGGCCCGCCAGGCCAAATCAAAGGCCCGGATCAAATCCTATAATGAGATGGCCGAGGTCTCCGAGCGCGAAAAGCTGTCCCGCGCCCAGATCGTCATCCCCAACGGTCCGCGCCTTGGCAACAAGGTGATTGAGGTGAACGGCCTCAAGAAACACATGGGCGATAAACAACTGATCGAAGACCTCAGCTTTGATCTGCCCCCCGGTGCCATCGTCGGTGTCATCGGCCCCAATGGTGCAGGTAAATCAACCCTGTTCAAGATGCTGACAGGTCAGGAAAAGCCCGACGCAGGCACCATCGAATACGGCGATACCGTTGATCTCAGCTATGTCGACCAGTCCCGCGACGACCTCAAGCCCGACGACACCGTCTGGCAAGCGATCACCGGTGGCGCGGAAATCATCCAGCTTGGCGACGCCGAAGTGAACTCCCGCGCCTATTGCTCGTCCTTCAACTTCAAAGGCGGCGACCAGCAGAAAAAGGTTGGCCAGCTTTCAGGCGGCGAACGCAACCGCGTCCACATGGCGCGGCTTTTGAAGGACGGCGGCAACGTCCTCCTGCTCGACGAACCGACCAACGACCTCGACGTCGAAACCCTGCGCGCTTTGGAAGACGCGCTCGTCGATTTCGCCGGCTGCGCCGTGGTCATTTCCCACGACCGTTTCTTCCTCGACCGGATTTGTACGCATATTCTGGCGTTCGAGGGCGAGGCGCATGTGGAATGGTTCGAGGGGAATTTTGAGGATTATGAGGAAGATAAGAAGCGGCGGTTGGGCGCGGATGCGCTGGAGCCGAAGCGGTTGAAGCATAAGAAATTCGTTCGTTAACGTTGAACTTTACGAAGTAAATTCAACGGGTGCGAGGCAGCGTCCGCTCTTGCGGGCGCGTTCGCACTCGGTAAAGTAGAATTACCCATGGTAAAATCCTGTATGGGTGAAACATTAAGTAATTCTTGGGGTTAGCTATGACAAGGAATGTTATTCTATTCGGCAATGGCCTCGGACGATCTTTAGACAACGATTTTTTTTCATTAGAGCGCGTCTTACAATCATCTTGGGAAAACGAAGATATTCTTGACGATGCACAGCGTGCATTGATTTGTGCCTGCCTTGAAGGTGGTGTTGTTGAAGACGACTTGGTAGCTCCAACAAAAGAAGAAGAGCTATCTGACCTGCAAAGAGTACTGGATGCTTGCGACACGATAAAGGAATTTGAAGCTGAAGATGCTGGACAAAGATGGTTAACCGAACGTGGAGGAAGTTTTCCGGTAGCTATTCGACGTTACTTTCATCACGCCGCAAGTCTTTTTCATCGTGGTGAGTTTTTTCTGCCTCAAGAGTTTGCCGAGCCATTAAGACAGTTCGTTTGCGCGAACGGGCCTGACATTGTTACGCTTAACTATGACGACCTACTCTATGAAGCATTTACTGGAACACCAGTCTTCAAGAAACATTTTCTTCGTGATGGCTTCTTTAAGGGAGATCTTAATTTCACACAGCAGGAAAAATGGTTTGATCCAAAGACAGAAGGTTGGTTCCTACACCTACACGGATCGCCGCTCTTTGTTACCCGAGATGGTATGCCTAGAAAGTTAACTAGGGATAGACTCGCGGAATATATGGGCGAAAACAGTTTCCATATCGTCCTGACGAATGCTGACTCCAAACCTTCCGTAATCGAAAACTCCCAGATACTTAGCCAATATTGGGCGAAGTTAGATGAACTACTCCGAGATGCCGAAAACATTACTCTTTTTGGATACGGCGGCGGGGATATGCACCTCAATCGCCTCATCGGCTTAAACAATAAAGCGCAGTTAAGGATAGTCTCCAGAATTCACACAGATGATGCGGAAGAACTTGAGGTAAGGTGGCGAAAAAAGTTGAGGGCGAGAGAAGCGCAGGTTGTAGAAATTGTTATGATCGAGAATCTTATGCAATTCACTGATTGGTAGAAGTAGCGAGTTGATTAGAGAAGCGACAATCGGCACCTGACCGCGGGTCGAAGGCCGTCTTGCAAAAGGTCCAGTGGACCTTTTCAGGCCGTAGAGGGCTACAAGCCCCGGGGGCGTGAAACGCGCCCGCCCATGGGGGCGGTCGGGCGCGGCAGAAACGCGGGGGCGTTTCAGCAGAATGCTTTGCAATAACAGTTCGGTATACGGTCGGGGCTTCTCGCACATTGCTCCACAATATGCTGCCAGCTTACGCACCCACTGCGTACACGCTGACACGCAGACGCGGCAGAAACGCGGGGCGTTTCAGCAAGAAACCCTCACCGCTCCTCCCGCCCCTTATCCATCTGCGTCATCCGCTCGCGCAGGGCCCGGTCCGTCTCCAACATCCCCGCCGCCCGCAATTGCAACCACGTCTGCAACAACCGATTGATCCGCGCCTGATATCCCTTGCCCATCGCCTTGAAACACGGCGCCACCGACCGGTCCAGATACAGCGTCACCTTTTCCTTCGGCTCCTCGCAATCAATGTCCTGCTCAATGCTGTGCCACGCGTCCGGCACGTTCTCACGTACCTCATAATCGCTCAGACCCAGATCCCCGGTCAGCCGCCACATGTGATAGGTGAACCGCTCGCGGGCGATACGCTCAGATTTGCTGATGCGGGGGGTCGTCATATTTTGGCCCATGGTGCGCTCCGTCATTTTGTCTGACGATGCTCACCGATCCGGGTTAACCCACACCAAACACGGCGCACGCTGGGTACCGACGCAAAACAGACGTGATACAGTCCGCGCCCAAGCCCCTCAAACGTCAGCGACAATCTCGCCCTTCATCTCGCCGGTCATCCGGGTCAAATCCTCGCGGTGAACCGATTTGCGCACCTCGTCTATTTTCAGTTCGGCCGCATCCCGCGTTGCCTTGTCCGGCCATTCGGTGATCGCCGCAGATGTCCGGTCGCTGGTGCGCACCACGGTTACGCGGCTCGCCCCCAACGCCTTGAGCGCGGGCAAGCGCTTTTTCTCAATCGCGTGTAATGACACATTATAATCCGTGCCGTCCGAGATTTCCCAGGTGGTGATTGTGACATAGCGCATGGTATCCTCCAGTCCTTGTCAACATGCTCTATCTTAACCCTTTTTTGCTTAAAAAGACAGCATGTCCTGCGGGGCCCACTGCCACGGGTCAGAAGCGCAGTATCCTTGTGCAATTGAACAAATCACCCCTGACAGCCTAAAGCCGCACCGAAGCCATAAATCCGCCCTATTCCTCCACTCTTAATGGATCAACCTTGGGGAGAGGATCTGAAACATGGCAATCATCGGCGTACTACTTGGCGGAATCATTGGCTTCACAAGCTTCCTGATTTCGCTATTGGCCTTCGACGCCAGCTTCGCCTCTGCCTGCGCGGTCTACATGGTGTCAGGCTGCGCCACAGCAGCACTGGTCATCATCATCGCGATGATCCCAGACCGCGCACAAGAGCCTAAGGGCCGTGTCGCCTGATCCGCAAAAATCAGCCGAAAATCGCCCAACTGCCCGCAGCCCTTGAACGAATCCCACTGAAGTGCCATATCAAACCTTGCAACGGTACACTATTTCGACCCACTGTCTCCCTAATACGGCGTCACGACTTCGAACTACGACCGAAAACGCCGAGCCATCGCACCTACGCGGATGGCATTAAAATGGAGACTACGGATATGGCTACTGGCACCGTAAAATGGTTTAACACAACAAAAGGCTTCGGCTTTATCGCACCAGATGGCGGCAGCAAAGACGTGTTTGTACACATCTCAGCCGTTGAGCGCGCTGGCCTTACAGGTCTGGCCGACAACCAGAAAGTGACGTTTGACATCGAAGCTGGCCGTGATGGTCGCGAATCTGCGACAAACATCGCACTGGCCTAAGCGCCTTCTGACCGGGCCCTGCGTCCGGTCTACACGAGAAGTTTACCGACCACTGTGCAACAGTGGTCGGTTTTTTTTCGCCGACGGGTTGATCTGCAAACATCACAAGTGAAAATAACGGTATCTGCAATCAATCATTATGGAGCATTATATGCGCCGCCGTACATTTTTGGCCTCCACCCTGGCCGCCGCTGCCCTTCCCCAACTCGTTTCCGCTCAATCTGCCGCTTATGATCCGACCCCGCGTGAGGTTTCGATCAAACGTCAGTACCAGCCGGGCCAATTGCTGATCTTGCCACGCAGCCATTACCTTTATTATGTCACCGCCCCCGGCAAAGCCATTCGTTATGGCGTCGGCGTCGGCAAAGCCGGTCTGGAATTCACTGGCACCGCCAACATTCAGGTCAAGAAAGAATGGCCCACCTGGCGCCCAACAGACGAGATGATCGAACGTGATCCGGCCGCTTACAGGCGCTTCATCGGCAATACCGATGCCCAACCCGGCGGGCCCGGTAACCCTCTGGGTGCGCGCGCGCTTTATCTTTTCCAGAATGGCAGGGATACCTATTTCCGCATTCACGGAACCACCCAGCCCAACACAATTGGCCGTTCAGTCTCCAATGGCTGTATCCGCATGCTGAATGAACATGTAATTGATCTTTATAACCGCGTGCCGGTTGGGACGGTTGTCACCGTTCTCTGATATGATGGTCAGACAAACAAAAAGGGCCGGTGTTTTCACCGGCCCTTTCTAATTGAGCAAACGCAGCTTTAGTTCAGCGCTTTGTCCGTGATCGCATGTGTCCACGCGCCCGTGGGTGCCTTTGAGATTACCGGATCAGATCCGCCAGACAGCAGTGACTCCACCGTGCGTTCATAATCTGCCTCAACCAGCGCGCCATTGCTGCCCGCTGTGAGTTTGGCCACTTCGCCCATCATGCGGCGCTGGTGCTTTTCGGTCTGCGCCCCGGACGCATCGTTTTCCAGAACGATATCTGCCGCTTCGTCCGGATTCTCCTCGGCGTATTTCCAGCCCTTCATGGACGCACGCACAAAGCGGACCATTTTGTCTTCGAACGCCGGATCAGCCAGCTTGTCTTCCAAGACATAAAGACCATCTTCCAGTGTTGCGACACCTTGATCCTCATATTTAAAGACCTGCAGATCATCAGGCGAAAGGCCCGCATCAATGACCTGCCAATATTCGTTGTAGGTCATGGTCGATACGCAAGCGGCCTGCTTTTGCAACAGCGGATCCACATTGAAACCCTGCTTGAGAACGGTCACGCCGCCATCACTGCCATCGGTCGGAATGCCCAGCTTGCTCATCCAGCTCAGGAAAGGAAATTCGTTGCCAAAAAACCAGACGCCAAGCGTCTTACCTTTGAAATCATCCGTCGTGGTAACACCTGCATCCTTGCGACAGGTCAGCATCATCCCCGACGATTTGAACGGCTGCGCAATGTTCACCATCGGCAAGCCTTTTTCCCGAGCGGCCAAGGCGGCAGGCATCCATTCAACAGTCACATCAGCGCCGCCGCCCGCCAGAACCTGGGTCGGCGCGATGTCCGGCCCGCCGGGTTTGATCGTGACATTCAGGCCTTCTTCTTCGTAGAACCCCTTGTCGAGTGCGACGTAATATCCGCCGAACTGTGCTTGCGTGACCCATTTGAGTTGCAGCGTGACATCGTCTGCAGCATGCGCCAACGTCCCCCACAGACCCAGTGCGGCCCCAGCCGCGATTTTGGTGATGTTCTTCATTTTTTATCTCCCTCAGGTTGGTCGTTTCAGTATAGCTAACTTCTCTGGCTTGGGTGCCAGAATGTGACAGTCTTTTCGATCAGCGTCATCGCACCGTAAAATGCAGAGCCCGCAATTGCTGCCACCACAATCTCGGCCCAGACGAGATCAAGCGCAAGCTGTCCCACAGAGGTTGAGATGCGAAACCCCATACCTTTGATCGGAGAGCCGAAAAATTCCGCAACAATCGCCCCGATCAAGGCAAGCGTTGTGCCAATCTTGAGTCCGTTAAAGATAAAGGGCATTGCTGCAGGCAAACGTAGCTTTAACAATGTGCGCCAATAATCCGCCGCATAGGTCCGCATCAGATCACGCTGCATCGCATCCGACGCCTGCAGCCCCTGCACGGTGTTCACCAACATGGGAAAGAACACCATGACCACAACAACTGCCGCCTTTGACTGCCAATCAAAACCGAACCACATGACAAGAATCGGGGCCATGCCGATCACCGGGAGGGCAGCCACGAAATTGCCTACAGGTAACAGCCCACGCTGCAAGAACGGAAACCGGTCGATCATCACTGCGATGAGAAACGCAGCGCCACAGCCGATGGCATAGCCAGACATTGCCCCCTTGAGAACCGTCTGCACAAAATCGACCCAGAGGATATCCAGTGAGTTGGCAAAGCGCACCGCGATAACGGATGGTGCGGGCAGTAAAACCTGGTTGATCGCGAAACCGCGCACCACGCCTTCCCAAACCGCCAACAGGGTCAGGCCAAACACAAAAGGTGCAGCCAGACCCGACCAGCGGGTTGGTTTTCTGCGCGCAAGCCGGATGTTGACGGCCATACCGCCAAGCCACGCCAGAATGGCAAACAGCAACCAACCCATCATGCCATTCCCATCCGCTTGAGCGTGATCCGTTGCACAATCCCGATGATCCCCACCAGTGCAGCCGCCAATGCCGCCGCCATGATCAGCGCGCTCCATATCTGGATGGTCTGACCGTAATAGCTCCCTGCCAGCAAGCGTGCCCCGAGCCCCGCGACCGCACCCGTTGGCAGCTCACCCACGATTGCGCCAACCAATGATGCCGCCATGCCAATTTTCAGCGATGTAAAGAAATATGGCATCGAGGCAGGCAGGCGCAATTTCCAAAAGGTTTGCGCTTTGCTGGCATGCCAGGTGCGCATCTGATCCAACTGCATGGCATCCGGCGATCGCAGCCCTTTGACCATGCCAACCACCACCGGGAAGAACGACAGATACATGCTGATCATCGCTTTGGGAAGCAAACCCGAGATGCCCACAGCATTGAGGACCACAATGATCATCGGTGCAATCGCAAGGATCGGAATTGTCTGGCTGGCAATGACCCAAGGCATCACACTCATGTCCATGGTGCGGTTAAAGACGATACCCACAGCCAGCAATATGCCCAAACCGGTGCCTAGGGCGAAGCCAAGCAAAGTCGCACTGAGCGTCACCCAGGAATGATAGATCAATGATCGTTTCGACGTGATCTTCTTCTCAACCGTGGTGTCCCAAATTTCCCCCGCCACCTGATGCGGGGCCGGCAGCTTGGGTTTTTCCTGCGACCATGTATCGGCAATCAGCGTTCGCGTCGTCAGGACCTCACCAGACCGCGTCGTCTTGTCGTAGGCCCAGGGCGCATTGAGCCAAACCGCTGCAGCGTACCAAAAAGCCAGCAAAAATCCGACAACAGTCAAGACAGGAACAACACTGCGGATCATGCGATGGCCCCTTTTTCATTATTCCACAAATACACAAATACCTGCAGCCGCCTCAGGTGATGTTTCTTGTGTATTTTAAGAACAACGAAAGAATTGGGCGGTCTCTTGCCTCTGCGGTACAGGCTGGTGAGCCGATGGCCGTGAACGATGAAGCGGGACCTCGCCTCCCGAAACAAACGGCGGAGCGGACCCGGGTGAGAGTGGGTGTCCATGACCATCTGGGCCGCTTTGACTTTCCTACTCATCGCCATGTCCCGCGCGCAGCCCTTCACGCACCCGGTGCGCCACGTCCAGGAACTCTGGTGTTTCGCGAATGTCCAAGGGGCGCTCACGTGGCAAGGGGCTGTCAATAATGTCCGTGATCCTTCCCGGCCGTGGGCTCATCACCACGATCTTGGTGCTCAGATAGACTGCTTCGGGAATTGAATGGGTCACAAACGCAATCGTCTTGCCGGTCCGGTCCCAGAGCTTCAGCAGTTGCTCATTCAGATGGTCGCGGACAATTTCATCAAGTGCGCCGAACGGTTCATCCATCAACAGAATATCAGCGTCAAAACTCAACGCCCGCGCGATGCTGGCGCGCTGTTGCATGCCGCCTGACAATTGCCATGGGTATTTTTTTTCAAATCCCCCCAGTTCAACCAAATCCAGGACCCGGGCAACACGCTCTGCCTGTTCCGCGCGTGGGATGCCCATGATCTCAAGCGGCAGCCGAATGTTGCCGCCAATCGTCCGCCAGGGATAAAGCCCGGCCGCCTGAAATACATAGCCATAGGCGCGGGCCTTGCGCGCCTCTTCCGGGCTGACGCCGTTCACCTGCACGCGCCCCCCCGTGGGCTGTTCAAGGTCCGCCATCACCCGAAGAAAGGTCGTCTTGCCGCACCCCGACGGCCCGATAAAGCTGACAAATTCGCCCGACGCAATGTCGAGGTTCACATCTTTGAGCGCATGGACCGGGCCATCGTTTGTCTCGAAGGTAAGGTCCAGGTTTTTGGCGCTGATCACGCTCTTGTCGTCGTTCACAAAATTCTCCTTGGCCGGGCCATGCACCGACGTGGTACCGACGTCATACAGCGTTAAATCCCCGCCGGAATATTGAGCGGGTCACGTTCGATCATTTTCGGGCTGGTGAGTGCCTTCCATTTGCTCAACGCAACATTTGCGGACGGGAACGCAGGGCGTGGGATGAATTTGCCACGTCCGGGATTGGGCTGCGAATTCTGGCCCCAGGCCCAGATCACTTCCCCCCGGCTCAGCGTATAGCGGCTTTGGGCGTTGACCTTGAAGCCTTCGAACACATTGTAATCCAAAACAGAATGGTGGTTCGTCGGGCTGATCGTCTTGCTGATCTTTGGGTCCCACACCACGATGTCCGCATCCGCGCCTTCAACGATCGCGCCTTTGCGCGGATAGATATTGAGGATCTTGGCGACATTGGTAGAGGTTGCCGCGACGAACTCATTTGGCGTCAGGCGGCCCGTTTCGACCCCTTCTGTCCATAGCACGGCAAGTCGCTCTTCCAACCCGTTGGACCCATTGGGAATGATCCGAAAATCATCCCGACCCGCGCGTTTTTGGTCGGTATTGAACGCGGCGTGGTCGGTTGCCACAACTTGCAATGATCCTGCCTGAAGGCCCGCCCACAGGCTGTCCTGATGATCTTTTGACCGGAACGGCGGTGACATCACCCGGCGCGCGGCGTGGTCCCAATCCTTGTTGAAATATTCCGACTCATCCAACGTCAGAAACTGGATCAACGGCTCGCCATAGACCCGCATCCCCTTTTGCCGCGCCCGCCGGATCGCCTCGTGTGTTTGTTCGCAGGACACATGCACGATATAAAGCGGCACCCCCGCCGTATCAGCAATGGTGATCGCCCGGTTTGCTGCCTCGCCTTCTAACTCAGGCGGCCGGGAATAGGCATGCCCCTCTGGCCCAGTGATCCCCAGATCAAAGTATTTTTGCTGTAGCTCCGCAACTAGATCGCCGTTTTCGGCATGCACCATCGGCAGTGCACCCAGTTCGGCGCAGCGTTTGAAAGACGCGAACATTTCGTCGTCCTCAATCATCAAAGCACCTTTGTAGGCCATGAAATGTTTGAACGAATTGACACCCATTTCAACGGCATCTTTCATCTCGTCAAAGACGTTTTCGTTCCAGCCGGTGATCGCCATGTGGTAACCGACATCCGAACAAATCTGCGGTGCCGATTTGCGGTGCCATTCGTTGATTGCGTTTTTGATGGATCCATCTGCCCCCGGCAAACAGAAATCCACCACCATCGTAGTGCCCCCGGCCGCGGCTGCCCAAGTGCCGCTTTCGAATGTCTCTGCCGCCGTCGTCCCCATAAAGGGCATTTCCAGATGGGTATGCGGATCGATCCCGCCGGGGATCACATAGGCCCCTTCAGCATCGATGTACTCGTCGCCTTTCAGGTCCTCGCCGATCTGTTTGATCGTCTCACCCTCGATCAGCACGTCCGCTTTCCATGTGCGATCTGCGGTGCAGACCATCCCGCCTTTGATGACTTTGGTCATGTTGCTTCTCCCCGAGTCTCTGGTTCTCTATTACCTTGCGTGGTGTATCAGAATTTTCGAACAAACGGGCCGTTCTCTTTGCAAAATAACCCGTTCTTTCACCCCACAACCTCCGCGGTCTCAACCACAGCATGCATCAACACATCCGTGCCCGCCTGCGCCCATTCACGCGAAATCTCTTCGGCCTCATTGTGCGACAATCCATCCACGCAAGGGCACATCACCATCGCCGTTGGGGCAACACGGTTGATCCAGCAGGCATCATGTCCGGCACCGGAGATCAGGTTCATATGGGAATATCCCAGCCGCTCCGCCGCCGTGCGCACGGCACTCACACAGCCTTCATCAAAGGCCACAGGATCGAAGCCACCGACCTTTTCAAATTCGACGCCCAGCCCCATGTCATCCGCGATCCTTTGCGCATCGACACGCAACCGCACCTCCATGTCCTCGATCACACTCAATTCAGGCGACCTAAAATCAACGGTAAATACCACCTTGCCGGGGATCACATTGCGCGAATTGGGATAGACGTCGATATGCCCCGCCGCCCCCACAGCGTGAGGCGCATGGCTCAGCGCGATCTCGTTCACTTTGTCCAATATCCGCGCCATACCGAGACCCGCGTCATGGCGCATCGGCATCGGTGTTGACCCGGTGTGGCTGTCTTTGCCAATCACAGTCACTTGGGTCCACGAAAGCCCCTGCCCGTGCGTGACCACACCAATGTCCTTGCCTTCGGCTTCCAGAATTGGGCCCTGTTCAATGTGCAATTCAAAGAACGCATGCATCTTGCGGGCACCCACTTCTTCTTCACCGCGCCAGCCAATGCGGCTCAATTCATCGCCAAATTTCTTGCCCTCGGCATCAACGCGATCATACGCCCAGTCCTGCGTGTGAATGCCCGCAAAGACACCCGATGACAGCATCGCGGGCGCGTAGCGCGTGCCTTCTTCGTTGGTGAAGTTTGTGACGACAATGGGGTGCTTCGTCTTGATCCCCAGATCATTCAGGGTGCGGATAATTTCCAGCCCGCCCAAAACGCCAAGAACCCCGTCATACTTGCCGCCCGTGGGTTGGGTATCCAAATGCGACCCTACATAAACCGGCAACGCATCCGGGTCCGTGCCCTCGCGCCGAGCAAACATATTGCCCATCTGATCCACCCCCATCGAACACCCTGCATTCTCGCACCATTTCTGGAACAAGGCGCGCGCCTCACCGTCTTCATCTGTCAATGTCTGGCGGTTGTTGCCGCCTGCAACACCCGGTCCGATCTTGGCCATTTCCATCAGGCTATCCCACAACCGATCTGGATTGATTTTCAGGTTCTCTCCGGGCGCGGACATGGCTGGCTCCTTTGGCAGGTATCTTGTAGAAATTTTACCATTTGGTAAATCCACGATTGCGGTTAGGCTGCGCACTGTCAAGAACTGCTTTGGCGAGGATGCCTGAAATCAAAGCACATTAAACGGAGAATGCATTTGCCCGATGGCACGCCCAAGAAACCAAGCCGCATCCAGGAGCGCAACCGCCGCGTTATTCTGGACGCAGCACTGGAAGTGTTTTCGCGGCATGGTTATCGCGGCGCAACGTTGGACCTCATCGCCGCAGAGGCCGGGTTGAGCAAACCCAACATCCTTTATTATTTTGACGGCAAAGAAGACATTCATGTCACGCTTTTGAGCCAGCTGATGGAAACCTGGCTGGACCCTTTGGTTGAGATGAACCCGGACGGTGACCCCGTCGAAGAAATTCTGGCGTATGTACAGCGCAAGCTTGATATGGCGCGTGATTTGCCGCGCGAAAGTCGTCTGTTTGCTGGCGAGATCCTGCAAGGTGCACCGCGCATCAAGCCAGAGCTTCATGCCAGCCTTAAGCCGCTTTTTGATGAGAAATGCGCGTTGATTTCGCGCTGGATCAGTAACGGGGTTTTGCCACCGCTTGATCCGCAGCATTTGATCTTTTCGATCTGGGCCACAACCCAGCATTATGCCGATTTCGAATCTCAGGTGCAGATTCTACTGGCACCCGGAACAGATGGATATGACGGCGCATCGACGCATCTAGCAGTGATGTTCCGCAGCATGCTTACGCGATCATAAGCCGTTAACCATCCCGTAAATTGCAAGTCCCTGTTAAGGTTTTGTTCAGGTCTTCGCCTCAATCTTTCTCTGGGTGGCGGGCTCCTTTGTATCAAGCTTGGAGCATCTCATGAGTTCTATCTTACTAAGCAATCCGTTCTTGAATCTTGCACCGCCGCCAAGCGGTGCGCAGCCAGTGGCACCGGTACTCGGCGTCGCACCTCTGCAAAAGGCCTCGGCAGGCAATAACACTGGCAATCCTACCTCGTTCTCAGGATCACGATCTGGCAGTGGCCATGACCAACAGTCAGCGGCAGAAGCAATCCGCGCCCGCGCGAGGATCGCAATGGCACCCCCCTCGAACGCAACAAGCACGTCGGTGGTTAACGCGCAGACCCAGGTAGAGAACGACATCATACCGTTTGGCGCAAACCTGCCAAAAGTCGAAATGCCCGATCCTTTGCCAACGTCGCCTTTTCTTTTGCGCCTGTCCGAAAACGATTGATCGCAGCTATTCCGCGGCTTTGGCACCCGGATTGTTTGGATGAGTTGTCCAGTTGGCATAGTCCTTCTGGACAACTTTTCCGGTGCGCGGATCAGTTTGCCCAGGTGCCATCGCTTCCATCGTGATGCACGCCTCAACCGGGCAGACATTGACGCAAAGATTGCAGGCCACGCATTCTTCGTCGATGACCGTGAATGTACGGTCCTCTGACATGGCAATCGCCTGGTGCGAGGTATCTTCGCAGGCCGCGAAACAGCGCCCACAGGAAATACACAAGTCCTGATTGATCTTGGCCTTGGCGATGTAATTGAGGTTCAACTGGTTCCAGTTAGTCACATTGGGCACCGCACGCCCCACAATGTCATCCACCGATGCATACCCTTTGCTGTCCATATAGTCAGAAAGGCCGCTGATCATTTCCTGAACGATCTTAAAACCATAGGTCATCGCCGCCGTACAAACCTGTACGTTGCACGCGCCCAGCGCCAGAAACTCGGCCGCATCGCGCCACGTGGTCACACCACCAATCCCGCTGATTGGCAGCCCGGCCAGATCAGGATCACGCGCAATTTCCGCCACCATGTTCAGCGCAATAGGTTTGACCGCAGGCCCACAATAGCCCCCATGCGCGCCTTTGCCGTCAATTGTCGGTTCCGGTGCAAAAAGATCCAGATCGACGGAGGTGATCGAATTGATTGTATTGATCAAGCTAACCGCATCCGCACCACCGTTCTTTGCCGCCTCTGCCGGTTTGCGAATATCCGTGATGTTGGGCGTCAGTTTCACAATCACGGGCATGCGTGTGTTCGCCTTGACCCAGCGGGTGACCATTTCGATGTATTCCGGCACCTGCCCCACGGCAGACCCCATGCCCCGCTCACTCATCCCATGCGGACAGCCAAAGTTCAGTTCAACCCCATCTGCCCCGGTCTCTTCGACCAGCGGCAGGATCATCTTCCACGGCTCTTCTTCACAAGGCACCATCAGGGATACGATCATCGCCTGCGCTGGATAATCGCGTTTTACCAGTTTGATCTCATCAAGGTTTGTTTGCAGCGGGCGGTCGGTAATCAGTTCGATGTTGTTAAGCCCCAACAACCGCCGATCCGCGCCATAAATCGCCCCGTATCGCGGGCCATTCACGTTCACTACATGCGGGTCGAGCCCCAGTGTTTTCCACACCACGCCGCCCCAGCCCGCGTCAAACGCACGGCGGACATTATATTCTTTGTCCGTCGGCGGTGCCGAGGCCAGCCAGAAAGGATTGGGGGATTTGATCCCGATGAACGTGCTTGTCAGATCAGCCATGTGCCGTCTCCCCGTAGGGTGGGTTTAACCCACCAAAGTCTTGTGAATATCCATTGCTGCATCGCGCCCTTCGGCGACCGCTGTGACAGTAAGGTCATCACCGCCAGATGCACAATCGCCCCCGGCCCAAATGCCTTTGACAGAAGTGCGGCCAACGGCGTCCACTTTGATCTTGCGGCCCTCAAGCGCGGGCAAGCCATCACCCTTCAGCGTCTGACCGATCGCCTTAAAAACCTGATCGGCAGCGAGACGCAGCATTTGCCCTGTGCCTTTCATCGCCTCATCAACATATTCAAATTCAATCTCGCGCACTGATCCATTGCCATGCACAGCCACAGGCACTGCGTGGGTGACGATGCGCACGCCCTTGGAGGCAGCCAAATCTTGTTCAAACGCACTGGCATTCATCCGGTCGCGGCCCCTACGATAGACCAGCGTAACATTGAGCGCGCCCAACAGCTTGGCCTGAACGGCGGCGTCCACAGCCGTCATCCCGCCGCCGATCACCACCACATCACGTCCGATCGGCACGCTGCCCAGGTCGCCTGCCTGTCGCAGATCAGCGATGAAATCAACAGCATCGGTGACACCATTCTTATCCTCGCCGTCCGCACCCAATGCGTTCACACCGCCAAGGCCAACTCCAAGGAACACCGCATCAAAGCCCTTCTGCAAGCTGTCCAGCGTCACGCCCTGACCCAAGGCAATCTCATTTTCAAAGGTGATTCCACCGATCTGCATCAGCCAATCGACCTCACCCTGGGCAAAGTCATTTGGCGTCTTATAGGCTGCAATCCCATATTCGTTCAGGCCACCCGGTTTGGGCCGCGCATCATAGATCACAACATCATGCCCCAGCATTGCCAATCGGTGCGCACAAGACAGCCCAGCGGGGCCCGCGCCAACCACTGCCACCTTTTTGCCAGTGGAAGCGGCCCGGGTGAACGGATGGACGCCTTTGCCCTGGATGGTGTCCGTCGCATAGCGCTGCAACTGCCCGATCAGAACTGGTTTGCCTTCGGCCAATTCGCGCACGCAGGCCTCTTCGCACAATGTCTCTGTCGGGCAGACCCGCGCGCACATCCCGCCCAGAATGTTCTGGCTGAGTATGGTTTTGGCTGCTGCGTCCGGCGTCCCTGTCGCGATCTGGCGAATGAAAAGCGGTATGTCGATATCGGTGGGACAGGCCGTAATGCACGGCGCATCATGACAGAAATAGCAACGGTCCGCCGCGACCAATGCCTCATGATCGGCCAAGGGCGGATGCAGGTCGGAAAACTGTGCCTCATAGGTTTCAGGCGCGAGACGCCCCGCCTTGATCCCCGGCTCAAATACGTCTGATGTCATCTGGCTTATCCTCACCTTCGCTGGACATTCGAAAGGCTCACACGGATTTAAAATTTTATCAACTGGTAAAATTATTCAGAGGCATGAAATATTGCGCAGACAAACGGCAGTTGCTCCAAATGGTGCAATCGTTCTGTTTTTGATCTCCTGCACTCAAGATCCCTTAAGGCTAAACTTGGATGAGCCACGCCATTGCTTGCCAAGCGCCTGCCTCAGGGACCATTCCAATCGACATCATCCGCTTTCTCAATTGACAATCGTCCCTCTGGCCAAGGGCGCATCAGAGGGATCAAATTGGGTGGGTCCGCTTCCAACCAGGCAAAAATATCAGCCTTCTCTAGAACAACTGCCATTCGGTGGTGTATCACGGAAACATCAGCATTTGGTGGGCAAGTGACCATCGCGACCTGACGGACGCTCACACCGCCCGGTCCGTTCCATACATCCGTGATGGCTGCAAAATACAGAAATTCAGCGTCATTGGGGCGGATACGCCAAGCCGTTTTACGTCTCTTTTCACCCGTCCACTCATACCAGCCATTGACCGGAACCACCGCGCGTCCGGTCCCCTCATATGCGGACTTTTGGAACACAGTTTCAGATCGGGCATTGATCAGCGTTTCCATCACCGGCCGCCCACGTGCGTTCACCCGACCCACGGGAATGATCCCCCACCGCATCCGAGCCAGGCCCGTCGTCGTGAATGTGACAATCTGCTGTCCCGGCGCGATGTTGGCTCTTGGTGGCTCATCGTCCAATGCCTTTGTCCCCAGATCCACAGCAAGCGCTGCCATATCAGAGGTCAAAAAAAATCTGCCGGGCATAGCCGCCTAACCCTTGATTTGCTCAAGCAACGTCAGAACTTCGGGACCCACCCGTGCGACTATCTTGGCAACGCCATCCGCATTGGGATGAATGCCATCAGGTTGAAAAAAGTCGCGCAAGGCAACAGGATCAAGCGGCGCGTCCCCGTCGACCAGTCCATCAAAGAAGCTTTCAAGCAAAAGGCTGTCATATTCCTGGGCAAGCTCAGGATAGAGTCGATCGAATTGGGATTTGTAATCAGGGCCATAATTGCCGGGTGCTTCCATCCCGACCAGCAGCACCTCAACATTCGCGGAATTTGCGGCCTGCAATATCCCTTCGATGTTGCCACGTGCCTGACCCGGATCCAGCCCGCGCAGCAGGTCATTGCCGCCAAGCGCCACGATCATCCCGTCAACATCCGGCGTCAGCGTCCAATCGACCCGCGCCAAACCACCGGCCGTCGTGTCACCCGACACGCCCGCATTGATCAGCCGCACATCGGCCCCCGCCGCCGTCAGCCAGCGTTGCAATTGCGGCACAAAACCATCCTCGACCGGCAGACCGTAGCCTTGGGTCAGGCTGTCACCCAAGGCAGCAATCACCACTTCTTCGGCGTGTGCCGCGCCCGCAAAACTCAGAACAATCCCAATCAGTGCCTTGCGCATCGGTCTTATTACTCCATATCCAACAGGACCCTTATGAAAGGCCGCCCCTTGTGTCAGACAGCATGACAGACCCTGTGTTCCAGTTACAAGATGTGATGCTTTCGCTAAACGGCAATGCTGGCCTTGTCGAAATCCTGCGCGGGATCACGCTGAATATTACCCATGGCGAAACAGTGGCGCTGACCGGGCCATCGGGATCTGGCAAGTCATCACTCTTGATGGTGATGGGTGGATTGGAACAGGCAACCAGCGGCAGCATCCGGGCGCTGGATCATGATTTGAGTACAATGAACGAAGACGCGTTGGCCCGTTTTCGTCAGGGTCGCATGGGCATCGTCTTTCAGTCTTTTCATTTGATCCCGACCATGACCGCCCTTGAAAATGTCGCAACACCGCTGGAACTGGCTGGCATTCCGGATGCGTTTAAGCAGGCAGAAGAGGCGCTGAAATCCGTCGGACTGGGACACCGGATCAATCACTACCCCGCCCAGATGTCGGGTGGCGAACAACAGCGCGTAGCGCTGGCCCGTGCCTGTGCACCGCGCCCTGCAATTCTGCTGGCCGACGAACCAACGGGCAACCTCGACAGTGTGAACGGCGAGGCGATCATAAATCTGCTCTTTGATCTGCGTGACAGATACGGGGCAACACTTGTGCTGGTCACCCATGACCCGGCCTTGGCAAAACGCTGTGACCGCGCGGTGTCTTTGGCCGACGGGCGCATTGTATGAGCCTGCGGCTGGCCGCCCGTTTTGCCCGCCGCGAGATGCGCGGAGGATTGCGGGGCTTTCGTTTGTTTCTGGCCTGCCTCGCATTAGGTGTGGCGGCGATTGCCGCTGTGGGCTCCGTCAGAGCGGCGATTGAGGGCGGGTTGCAACGCGAAGGATCAGCGTTGCTTGGCGGCGCAGCAGAACTGGATTTCACTTATCGGTTCGCGACCGAAAATGAGCAGGCATGGATGGCCGACCGGGCCACGGCTGTGTCCGAAATCGTTGAGTTTCGATCCATGGCGGTGGTCACTCAAAATGGCGAAGACGAGCGCGCGCTCACCCAGATCAAGGGTGTCGACGCGGCCTATCCGCTTGTTGGTGCGATGGTTCTGGACCCGGACATGCCCTTGGATCAAGCGCTGGCTGAAAAGGCTGGTGTTTCGGGTGCCGTCATGGAACGGGCGCTGGTGGACCGTTTGGGTTTAAGTGTCGGTGATGAATTTCGACTTGGCACAGAAGCCTATCGCCTCAGCGCACTGATCGTGCGTGAACCCGACAGTGCGGCAAGCGGCTTTGCCTTGGGTCCGCGCACCCTGCTGCGCCGCGATGCACTTGAAGGGTCCGGGCTTTTGGGGCCCGGCACGCTCTACAACAGCAAATACCGGCTTGATCTTCCGCCGGATACCGATCTCGAAGCGACTAAGAAAGCCGCGCAAGCCCAATTTCAGAACAGCGGGATGCGCTGGACCGATGCGCGCAACGGTGCACCGGGCGTCGCACGGTTTGTTGAACGCTTAAGCGCGTTCTTGGTGCTGGTTGGACTGTCCGGGCTGGCGGTCGGTGGCGTGGGCGTATCTGCGGCGGTGCGCGCCTATCTGAATGGAAAGACCGAAGTGATCGCGACTTTGCGGGCCCTGGGGGCTGATCGGGCGACGATTTTTCAGACCTATTTTTTGCAGATTGGACTGCTTTCTTTGCTCGGCGTTGCCATAGGTGTGACCCTTGGTGCCGCAGCGCCCTTGGTTTTGTCACCGCTGATTGAGGCGCGTCTGCCTATTCCTGCAGCCTTTGCCCTCTATCCCGCCCCGCTCGCTGAAGCTGCGATTTATGGTCTACTCACGGCCCTCGCCTTCACCCTGTGGCCGCTGGCGCGCAGCGAAGATGTGCGCGCCGCGACATTGTTTCGAGATGCATGGCAAGGCGCGCGAACCTTGCCTGCCCCGAAATACCTGATCGTGATCGCCGTCATCGTAGCGCTGCTTGTTGGGCTGGCGGGTTGGTTTAACGGCTCTTGGTGGCTCACCCTCTGGACTTTGGGCGGGATTGCAGTGGCCCTGTTGCTGCTGGCCCTTGCTGCCGGGCTGATCCGGTGGATCGCGCGTCATGCCAGCAAACTGGCACGCGGACGGCCCCGCCTGCGGTGGGCCTTGGCCGCAATCAGTGGGCCGGGCGAAGGGGCGGGTGCAGTTGTTCTGTCACTTGGTCTGGGCCTGTCCGTGTTGGCCGCAGTGGGGCAGATCGACGGCAATCTGCGCAATGCCATCTCTGGAAATCTGCCAGAGGTCGCGCCATCGTATTTCTTTGTCGACATTCAAAAAGACCAGATGCCGGGATATACTGATCGCCTCGAAAACGATCCTGCTGTCAGCCGTATTGACAGCGCCCCAATGCTGCGCGGTGTGATAACCGAGATCAACGGCACACCGGCGCGTGAAGTCGCAGGCAACCATTGGGTTGTGCGCGGCGACCGCGGCGTGACCTATGCCGCGGCACCTGATCCAGATGCGACATTAACGGCAGGCGAATGGTGGGATGCCGACTACGATGGCCCGCCACTCATCAGCTTTGCCACTGAAGAAGCCGAAGAAATTGGCCTGAAACTGGGCGACACGCTGACCATCAACATACTGGGCCGCGACATCACCGGCACCATCGCCAGCTTTCAGGAAGTTGATTTTTCCACCGCAGGGATTGGATTTGTTCTGACCATGAACCCCAGCGCGCTAAGCGGCGCACCGCATACCTTTATCTCAACTGTTTACGCGGAATCTGAGGCTGAAACCGCAATCCTGCGCGATCTGGCAGCGGCCTATCCAAACATCACCGCAATCCGGGTGCGCGATGCGATTGACCGGGTTTCGTCGGTGCTGGCAGGTTTGGCAGCGGCGGTCTCCTACGGCGCACTTGCGACACTGCTCACCGGTTTTCTGGTGTTGATCGGTGCCGCTGCTGCCGGGGCAGAGGCGCGCACCTATGAGACAGCGTTGCTCAAGACCTTGGGGGCCACGCGGCGCAAGATCGCAGGCAGCTTTGTGTTGCGCGCCGCAATGCTTGGTCTTTTTGCCGGGACTGTCGCCTTGGGCGCAGGTATCTTGGGGGGCTGGGCCGTCAGCCGATTTATCATGGAGACGGATTTCACCGTAATTTGGCCAAGCGCATTGCTGATCATTGCGGGCGGCATACTGGCGACTGTTATGGCAGGCCTTGGCTTTGCCATCAGGTCACTGAATGCAAGGCCCGCGCAAGTGTTGCGCGCGCGAGAATAAGTCCCGCGCGCCCTATTTTTCCCGCTTTACTCTGCCGCTTCTGCATAATCCTCTAGCGGAGGACAGGTGCAGATCAGGTTCCGATCCCCGTGCACGTTGTCGACACGGTTGACCGGAGGCCAATATTTGTCGACGCGGAATGCACCGGGAGGGAAACACCCCTGTTCGCGCGTATAGGGTCGGTCCCCCCATTCCAGCACCAGATCTTCAACGGTGTGAGGCGCGTTTTTAAGTGGGTTGTTTTCGCGCGGCATATCGCCTTTCTCAATTGCTGTGATTTCGTCCCGGATCGCCAGCATTGCATCACAGAAACGATCCAGCTCGGCCTTGTTCTCCGATTCCGTCGGCTCCACCATCAACGTCCCTGCCACTGGCCAGGACATTGTTGGCGCGTGAAAACCAGCATCAATCAGTCGCTTTGCAATGTCGTCTACCGTCACGCCCGCACTACCTTCAAAAGGGCGCACATCCAGAATACATTCATGCGCAACCCGTCCCGTTGGTCCTTTGTATAGGACATCAAAGGCACCCTCTAACCGTTTGGCGATATAGTTGGCATTCAGAATGGCAACGCGCGTGGCCTGCGTCAGGCCCTCGCCACCCATCATCAGACAATAGGCCCAGGAAATCGGCAGCAAGGAAGGTGAGCCAAACGGTGCCGCTGACACCGCCGCACCACCTTCATTCGGGTGGCCGGGCAGATGCGCAATCAGATGCGACTTGACACCAATAGGCCCCATACCGGGTCCACCGCCGCCATGCGGTATGCAGAACGTCTTGTGCAGGTTCAGGTGACTGACATCACCACCCAGATCGCCAGGCCGGCTCAGCCCTACCATCGCATTCATGTTCGCCCCGTCGATATAGACCTGGCCGCCATGTTGATGCGTGATCTTGGTGACTTCGGTCACGGTTTCCTCAAACACACCATGTGTCGATGGATAGGTGATCATGCACCCTGCAAGGTTATCGGAGTGCTGTTCGGCCTTTGCGCGGAAATCATCCAGATCAATATCACCGTTTGCTGCGGATTTGATCACGACGACCTTCCATCCGACCATCTGTGCGCTGGCCGGGTTGGTCCCATGTGCAGACACTGGGATCAGGCAAACATCGCGATGCCCTTGACCCTCTGCACGGTGATAGCCTGCGATTGTGAGCAGCCCGGCATATTCGCCCTGCGCGCCCGAGTTTGGCTGCATGGATATAGCATCATAACCGGTTACATCACACAGCTTTGAGGACAGATCATCGATCAACTCCTTATAACCAAGCGCCTGATCCGCTGGAACAAACGGGTGCATCTGCGAAAACTCACGCCAACTGACCGGCATCATTTCTGCTGCAGAATTCAACTTCATCGTGCAAGATCCAAGCGGGATCATCGCACGGTCCAACGCAAGATCGCGGTCCGCCAGACGGCGCATATAGCGCATCATTTCCGTCTCGGCCCGGTTCATGTGAAAGATTGGATGGGTCAGATACTCGGACGTCCGCAACATACCGTCCGGCACCCGGTAGTCGGGGGTAAAATCATCATCAGCCTGTCTAATCCCGAAGGCGCGCCAGACCGCTTCGATGGTCGCTGGACGCGACCGTTCGTCCATGGTGATGCCCACACGGGTTTCGCCCACGCGGCGCAAGTTGATGCCCTCGTCCACCGCTGATTTCATGACCGCGGCCTGTAACGGGCCAACGTCCACAGTGATGGTGTCAAAGAACGCCTGCGGGTCCACTTTGAACCCTGCCGCCTCCAATCCCTTCGCCAGACGCACCGTCTTGCGATGAATACGTTGCGCAATCGCTTTCAGGCCCTCGGGCCCGTGAAAAACCGCATACATCGACGCCATCACCGCCAGCAATGCCTGTGCGGTACAAACGTTCGATGTGGCCTTTTCACGACGGATATGTTGCTCGCGGGTTTGCAGCGACAGCCTGTAGGCGCGGTTGCCGTGAGCATCGATTGACACACCGACAATCCGCCCTGGCATCGCGCGTTTCATGGTATCCTTGCAGGCCATATAGGCTGCATGTGGCCCGCCATACCCTTCGGGTACGCCAAACCGCTGCGTGGAGCCAACCGCAATATCCGCCCCCATCTCGCCCGGCTCTTTCAACAAGGTCAGCGAAAGGGGGTCGGCAGAAATGATACCAATCGCATTGGCTTCATGCAGTGCCGCGATGTGCTTGGTAAAGTCGCGCACATGGCCATAGGTGCCGGGATACTGAAAGACTGCGCCGAACACGGCACTCGCATCCATTTTGTCAGGATCGCCCACAACCACGTCAATCCCCAAAGGGGCAGCCCTTGTTTTCATCACCGCAATGTTTTGTGGATGGCAATCGCGGTCGATGAAGAACGCTGTTGCTTTTGACTTTGCCACACGCTGGGCCATCGTCATCGCCTCGGCACAGGCCGTGGCCTCATCAAGCAGGGACGCATTGGCAATCTCAAGCCCGGTCAGATCGCTGACCATGGTTTGAAAGTTAAGCAATGCCTCAAGCCTGCCTTGCGAAATCTCAGGCTGATAAGGGGTATAAGCCGTGTACCACGCAGGGTTCTCAAGAATATTCCGCTGGATCGCCGGCGGTGTCACAGTGCCATGATAGCCCTGCCCGATCAGGCTGGTCAGCACCTTATTCTTACCCGCCGTGATGCGCATATGCTCAAGCACTTCGCGCTCTGACATCGCCTTGCCAAAATCCAGCGGTTCTTTCGTCCGGATCGCAGCTGGCAAGGTGTCATCAATCAATGCCGCCAGCGATTTCGCCCCGACCGTCTTGAGCATGTCGGACATTTCCGCAGGGGACGGCCCGATATGACGGCGATTGGCAAAATCATACGGCAAATAGTCTGTAGGCTTGAAGGTCATCGTGACACCCCTGCTTCATTGTTCCAAAAATACACAATTCCGGCCTAGGCCGCACACGTCACCCGATGAATTTCTGGTAACCCGCTTCATCCATGAATTCGTCCATCTGTGACGCATCGCTTGGCTTCATCTTAAAGAACCAGGCCTCGCCCTGCGCGTCATCATTCACCATGCTCGGCGTGTCGGTCAGTGCGCCGTTCACTTCCGTGATTTCACCATCAATGGGTGCAAGGATATCTGACGCCGCCTTTACGGATTCAATCACCACAACTTCATCATCCTTGCTGATGGTGGTGCCAACATCGGGCAGTTCCACAAACACAACATCGCCCAGTTGTTCGGCCGCATGGATCGTAATGCCCACAACGACTTCGTCACCTTCAACGCGCAGCCATTCATGTTCTTCGGTAAATTTCATCTCGGTCTTCCCTGTGGTTGATTATCTTTTAAAGTTTGCAGCAACAAACGGCAGCTTGGCAACGGTCAATGGCATGCGTTTGCCCCGAACCTCACCCCAAAGCGCGGTGCCAATCTTGCTTTGTTCCGTCGCGACATAGCCCATGGCGATCGGCCCACCCGTTGTGGGACCAAAGCCGCCAGAGGTTACAGTGCCAACGGCCTGTCCACCTTCGGCGGCATCGAAAATCTCGACGCCTTCACGCATCGGTGCACGGCCTTCGGGTTGCAGACCCACGCGCTTGCGGCTCACGCCATTCTCAAATGCAGCCAAAACGGCATCCGCGCCGGGAAATCCGCCGGCACGGTCGCCGCCCGCCCGGCGCACTTTTTGAATGGCCCAATTCAGACCCGCTTCAACGGGATTTGTCCCTGCATCAATATCATGCCCATAAAGACATAGCCCCGCCTCAAGCCGCAGGGAATCCCGCGCACCAAGGCCAATCGCTTCAACCCCATCAAGGGCAAGCAGCGCCCGCGTCAATGCCACGGCCTCGTCTGCAGGCACAGAAATTTCATAACCGTCTTCGCCAGTATATCCGGACCGCGAGGCCCAGACATCACTGCCGTTCAGCGATAAATTTCGCACATCCATAAAGGTCATATCTGCTGCTGCCGCATCCATGCTGGCCACCGCCACCTCTGCCCCCGGCCCCTGCACCGCAATCAAGGCGCGGTCGGTAAGGGGTGTCACCAGTATCTCAGGCTCCAGCGCTGCTTTCATCCGCGCAATATCAACGTCTTTGCACGCTGCATTCACCACCACAAACAGATCATCACCGCGCCGCGCGAACATCAGATCATCCTCGATCCCGCCCGCATCATTGGTGAACAACCCATAACGCTGCCGACCATCCTCAAGGCCCAGCACATCCATCGGCACAAGGCTTTCGAAACTGCGCGCGACATGTTCCCAGCTTTCACCGGACAAGATCACCTGCCCCATATGGCTGACATCAAACAATCCCGCCGCCTCGCGGGTCTGCTGGTGTTCTTTCATCACGCCCATGGGATATTGAACGGGCATATCATAGCCCGCAAACGGGACCATCTTGGCACCCAATTCGACATGAAGATCATAAAGCGGCGTGCGTTTCATCTGGGTCATCTCGCGTCCTTGTCCTTATCTGAACCGGAAGCCTCAATTGACCAAACCGGCATCACAGCGCCGCGAAGTGCAGCACCCGATGCCCCCTCTGTCCTTTCGCCTGAGATCGTTATCCCTTCGGCGGATGCCTCTCGGCACCACTCTCCAGAGTGTCCTTGTCCATCACGGTCCTTGCAGCCTGAGAGTTTCCGGGGCGGTTGCTCCTTCGGCATCAGCGTCGCTGATTCTCCCGTGGTAGATGACCATTCGTATGCCGCCGCATACATCTGCGTCAAGCGTGCTTGTGCATGGGCCGCAACAATGATTTCCTTAGAGTGACTACAATCGAAATGGCACGCGCAATGACCCCTTACTTTTTTGGCTATGGCAGCCTGGTGAACATCCAGACCCATGATTATCCAGATGCGCAGCCTGCGACGCTCGGCGGCTGGCGACGCGCATGGGTGCGCACGGCGGCGCGCGACGTGGTGTTCCTGACCGTTGTTCCAGATCCATCATCAACCATTGATGGGGTGATCGCCGCTGTGCCGGACGGCGATTGGGTGGCATTAGACGCCCGCGAATACGGCTATGCGCGACACAGTTCCAGCGGCGCAGTCGCGCACGATCTCAACCCGGCCCCCGATATCGCACATTACGTCATTCCGCCCAGTGCGATGGGTGCGGTTGGCAATCACATCATCCTGCTCAGTTATCTTGACGTGGTTGTTCAGGGCTTCTTGCACCTGTACGGAACACCCGGCGTCGAGCGGTTCTTTGACACCACCGATGGCTGGAATACGCCAGTGCTGGATGACCGGGCGGCACCCGTCTACAGCCGGCATCGCAGCTTGAGCAAGGGCGAAACCGACTTGGTCGATCATCATCTCAACAGGCTATCGGCGCGCGTGGAACAGCGCCATCAAACGACCCTCGCGGCCAAAAATATCTGAACCTTCAAGCTGTGCCGCGCCACCCCGTGTGATACAGCGCACTGCCAGTATCCAGGCGATAACACCAAACAAAACCCCTGCCAACGATTGGCCGATCAGCACACCCTGAGCGTCAAACAACACCGAGCCGAGCCAAACCAATGGGATGAGCGCCAATGCATTGCGACCCCAATTGGTAAGGGTCGACAAGAATGGCTGGCCCATATTGTTGAACGCCGCATTGGCAACGAACAAAACACCCGGAAAAAAGAACATCAAAGACAACGGTCCGCAGAACAGATACATCAGATCCCGGGTCACTCCGCTGGCTTCAAACAGATCTGCCAGAGGCCCGCGAAAAGCAAAGAGCAGCGTTGAAACGGTACCGATTACCAAGGCCACAAACAGAACCGATGCATTGAACCCGCGCCGCACGCGGTCCATGTTTCCCGCCCCAAAATTCTGGCCGATGATTGGCCCGACGGCCCCCGAAAGCGCAAATACGACACCAAAAGCCACTGGCGTCATGCGCCCGACAATTGCCATGCCAGCGACCGCTTCCTCACCGTAATCGGCCATCACACGGGTGACATAGGCTTGACCAACAGGTGTGGCAATCTGGGCCAGAATTGCTGGAAACGCGATTGCCATAATCGGCGACAGATCACGCACCATGCCGGTCAACCTCGGACGCGCAATGCCGCCATAGATGCGGATGATTGGCAGCATGGCCATAATGGCAATCGCCACACGCGCGGCAAAAGACGCCATCGCGGCCCCGGTGAGTTCCAGATCAAGACCAAAGATCAGGATCGGGTCCAGCACCGCATTCACAATACCGCCCACAATCGTTGCCATCATCGCACGTCGCGCGTCGCCATATGCCCTAAGGACAGCAGCCCCCATCATACCAAGGATCAGGAAAGGCACAGACGGGACAACAATGCGCAGAAAATGCACGCTGAGCATGGCCGTCTCGCCAACCGCCCCCAAAAGGGCGACCAGTGGCACGATAAAAATCCAGACCATCAATGAAAATGCACTGCCAAAAACGAGACCATAGGTCAGCGCATGGGTGGTCCGTTCGCGCGCAAGTGCCTCGTCTCCAGCGCCCAAAGCGCGCGCAACCAACGCCCCCGCCGCGATGCTCAGGCCAATTCCAAATGAGGTGGTGAAAAACAGGATTGCGCCCGCATATCCCACCGCCGCCGCCAATTCCGCTTTGCCCAGCATCGAGATGAAAATCAGGTCGACAAAATCGACGATGAAAACTGCCATCAATCCGATGGACGCCGTCAGCGACATCACGGCCACATGCCTGAACAGGTTGCCCGTCAGAAACTTGGCGCTCCCCTCAGCCATGACGCTCCGGCTTATACCTCAGGATCGGACGCAGATGCCCTGGCACCGCGTTTACCTGCGCGCTTTTACAGTTTGCAGCAAAGGCATCACCGCAGCCATTTCTGGGCCATGTTCCTGACCTGTCAGCGCCAGACGCAAGGGCCGGAACAAGCCGCGGCCCTTGCGCCCCGTTGCCTCTTTAACGGCTGTCGTCCACGCCCCCCAGGTGCTGCCATCAAATGGCATATCGGGCAGCATCTTCATGGCATCGGCAATGAACTCTTCATCGCCGTCCTCGATCACCGGATCGGCACCATCACGAAACATTGCCCACCAGACCTTCAGATCATTCAAGGTTTCAATATTTTCGTGTGTGACCGCCCAGAATTGCGCCGCTTTGTCAGCAGGCACGCCCAGATCGGCAATCGTGTCTGCCACTGCATCCAATGGCAACGCCTGCAAATACCGACCGGTCAATGGAAACAGGTCCTGCACATCAAATTTGGTCGGCGCAGAGCCAAAGTGGTTGATATCAAACCCTTCTATCAACTCTGCCATATTTGTGCGCAGCTCAACCGGGTCACTGGACCCCAGTCGCGCCATCAGGCTGAGCAGGGCAAATGGCTGTATTCCTTGCGCCCGCAGATCACGCAACGCCAACGTGCCGAGACGCTTTGACAGCGCCTCGCCCTTCGGCCCGGTCAGCAGCGAATGATGCGCGAATTTTGGCAAAGCGCCTGCGCCCAGCGCCTGCATGATCTGAATTTGTGTAGCTGTATTGGTCACGTGATCCGACCCGCGCACGACATGGGTCACACCCATTTCGGTATCGTCGACAACGGACGCCAGCGTGTACAGAATCTGACCGTCGCCCCGGATCAACACAGGGTCGGATACCGATGCTGCATCAATTGAGATGTCGCCGAGAATACCGTCATCCCATTCAATGCGCTGCTGGTCGAGCTTGAACCGCCAAACGCCTGCACCCCGCTCGGCGCGCAGCTTGTCCTTTTCCGCATCAGACAGTGCAAGTGCCGCGCGATCATACACCGGCGGCTTACCCATATTGAGCTGTTTCTTGCGCTTCAGGTCAAGCTCGACCGGTGTTTCAAACGCCTCGTAAAAGCGCCCCTTTTCGCGCAGCTCTTCTGCCGCGGCATGGTATTGATCCAACCGCTCTGACTGGCGCTCAACCCGGTCCCAATGCAGGCCCAGCCATGTCAGGTCTTCCTTGATACCATCAACGTATTCTTCTTTGGAACGCTCAGGGTCGGTGTCGTCAATGCGCAGAATGAATGTACCGCCGGCCTTGCGCGCGATCATGTAATTCATCAGCGCCGTGCGCAGGTTGCCAACGTGGATATACCCGGTGGGGGACGGGGCAAAACGGGTGATCGTAGGGTTAGACATTTGAGGTTCTCCTGTTGGCCGATGGCTTGTCACAGGGGCGCACAATTGTCTAGGTCGCGTGAACTGGCCAATGGCTGGCCAGATCCCTCAGCCCTGCGCGGATCAGTTCGGCCAGCACGTCCATATCCGCATCTTCCAGTTTGTTCAGATAGAGGCATGATTTGCCTTTGGTATGCTTGCCAAGCCGCGCCAATATTGCGTCAAAATCTGCATATCCCGGCATGATGTAGATCGACAGCTTCGCCTTGCGCGGCGCAAACCCGGTGGCAAGCCAGGACCCCGTGCGGCCGGACGTGTAGGTGTAATCATAGCGGCCATAGCCCAGCATACCGCCCTTGTAGAGAACCGGAGCCCAGCCTGTAATTTCGCGAAACATCGCATCAAGCTGCGCAGCCTCGCGGTGTCTGCGGATCGGTTCAACATTGGCCAGAAAATCTTTTACATCCGACATGTTAATACCCCCGGCGCGGTTTTCGCTCAATCAACAGCGATGCGGCATGATCATTTTAGCGCCGCAAGATCAGTCGTTGAAAGGATAGCGGCCAGCCGCGTATTTGTCGATAAAATCGGCCGACGCGTGATGGCCAAGCGCACGGGCTTCTTCCGCCGGTGTCGCATAGTCGTCGATCCGGGTCCGGCGCGAAACATCTGCACCCGCATCAATCAACATCTTCATCGCGGGACGATCATCCCGCATCGCGGCCATATGCAGTGGCGTCCAGTCATTTATCCCATGTGCATTGCAATCTGCGCCCGCTTTGATCAGGACCGCCATCATATCATAGCGATCACTCTTTTCGCGCTCGATGCAAGAATGCAACGGGGTATAGCCTTCGGCATCCCTAAAAATCAATGTGACGCCCTTGCCAATCATCCATTCCACGGCAGCGAAACACCCAAGGTCAATCGCATTGGTGATCCAATGTCGTTGCACGAACGCATCTTTGCCCTGAGGAAAGTCATCAACGATAACAGCGGCTGTTTCCAGTGCGTCAAGTTGACCCTGCGCAAGCATCGCAACAATTTCGTCGTAGTCTGTTTTGATCATGTTTTCGCAGTTCAGGGCCGAACCTCAGGCCCTCATCCGCCTTCGTTCAACGCGCCGTTTTCCCACGTACCTGTGGCTTCTTCGCCCGTTGCATAACGCATTGTCCCCGCCCCTTGACGTTTGCCAGCCTTGAATGTGCCCTCATAGACATCGCCATTGGCATAGGTCGCTTTGCCCTGGCCCTCGATCTCGCCGCGCGTCCATTCGCCTTCGTAGACGAACCCGCTGGCCATGTTCAGCTTGCCCTGACCCTGCCGCTGACCGTTCTCGAACGCGCCTTCATACACCGTTCCATCAGGATAGGTCACTTTGCCCGCCCCATGACGCTGACCGTCTTTCCAGCCACCTTCATAGCGATACCCGTCCGCATAGGTCATCACACCGGTGCCGTCATTGCGGGCGTTCTTGAACTCGCCGTCATAAATTACACCATTGGCATAGGTCGCAATCCCCTTGCCATCGATGACACCAGAGGCCCATTCGCCCTCATAGGTGGACCCGTCGACATAGGTGATTTTGCCCATACCATCCGCCAGATCATCACGGAATGAACCGACATAGACGGACCCGTCTGGATAGGTCACGGTGCCTGTGCCCTCGATCTGGCCCGCCACCCATGATCCGACATAGACATACCCATCGACCCCGGTGAATGTGCCCTGCCCATCGCGGCGATCATCCTTGAATTCGCCCTGGTAAATGTCACCGTTGGCATAGGTCACCTTGCCCGTGCCTGACCGGCGTCCCCCAACCAGGTCACCTTGATAGACATCACCATTTGGTTGGGTCAGCGTACCAGAACCATCAATCTGGCCATCTTTCCACAAACCAACATAAACCAACCCATCGGGCATGGTCAGCGTGCCGGTGCCGCTGCGTTTGCCCGCGACAATCTCACCTTCATAAACGGCACCGTCAGGATAGGTGATCGTGCCGATCCCCTGTTTGACGCCATCAACCCAGTCGCCTTTGTATTCATAGCCTCCGGGGCTTTGCATCACGCCTTTGCCATGGTGTTTGGCATTGCGAAACGCACCCTCATAGCGCACGCCATTGGCATAAAGCGCGACACCATTGCCCAGGATCGCACCGCTCTGCCAGTCGCCTTCATAAGTGCCACCATCGGCAAAGGTTATCTTGCCAAAACCATCTGGTTTCCCTTTGGCAAAGTTACCTTCATAGACGGATCCATTGGGGAACCTTGCTATGCCTTCGCCCTTGATCTCGCCCTCTTCCCAATTGCCGGAATACTCATATCCATTGGGCAGCTTGTAGGTTCCCTGCCCATGTTGCAGACCTCCCCGGAACGTCCCCTCATAGATCCCGCCATCATCGTATTCCTTGGACAATACCGCTCCGTCCTGGGCCAGAACGGGCAATGGCAGAAGTGAAATGCAAAGGATCAACAGACGAAGTGACATGAACGGCCCTGCTCTGGTTGCGCGAGAATCGCTGTGCTCAAGAACTGCCACGCCCCCGCAGCATTTCGTTATTAACCTAAGCAAAGGAGGCAATGGGGGCAATCGTTTTTGGTGTGACCGACCCGCACATGGGCTTTCCCTTGCCGCGTGATCTGCTACATCGGGGCGCAACACATTCACGAGGTCGCATCATGGCAGAGCGTTTCCGCATCACTTTGGGCCAACTGAACCCCACCGTCGGCGATTTGGCTGGCAATGCCGCCCTTGCCTATGACGCATGGGAAAAAGGCAAGGCAGCGGGCGCAGATCTGGTCGCTTTGCCTGAGATGTTTATCACCGGTTACAACGCCCAGGATCTGGTGATGAAACGCGCGTTTCAATTGGATGTGATGACACATATTGACGCATTGGCGGTCAAATGCGCTGACGGCCCGGCGCTGGCCATCGGCGCGCTGTGGGTCGAAGGGACCGAACTTTATAATGCCTATCTGATCCTCAAAAATGGCAAAATCGCTAGCCGCTCCCTTAAACATAACCTGCCCAATGAAACCGTGTTTGATGAGGTGCGGATATTTGATGCCGGGCCTTTGGGAGGCCCCTATTCGGTTGGCAATACCCGCGTCGGCTCCCCCATCTGCGAAGACGCATGGCACCCCGATGTGGCCGAAACGCTCGCCGAAACCGGGGCGGAATTCCTGCTCGTTCCGAACGGGTCGCCCTATTACCGCGACAAGATGGAAACCAGGCAGAACATAATGGTCGCACGGGTGGTCGAAACCGGTTTGCCACTGATTTATCTCAACATGATTGGGGGGCAGGATGATCAGGTCTTTGACGGCGCGTCGTTTGCGCTGAACCCCGGCGGCGCATTGGCAGTGCAAATGCCCGCGTTTGAGGCGTGCGTCGCACATGTTGATCTGGAACGCGGTGCCGATGGCTGGCGCGTACTGCCACAAGAATTGACCCCGTTGCCTGATGCTTGGGAGCAAGATTACCGCGTCATGGTGATCGGCCTGCGCGACTACTTGCGTAAGACCGGTTTCAAGAAGGTGCTTCTGGGCCTGTCGGGTGGCATCGATTCGGCAATTGTCGCGACGATTGCGGTCGATGCGCTGGGGCCTGAAAACGTGCGCTGCGTAATGCTGCCCTCTGAATACACCTCCCAATCTTCGCTGGATGACGCAGAGGCAGTGGCAAAGGCGCTCGGCTGCAGATACGACTATGTGCCGATCAAAGAGGCTCGGGGCGCGATAACAAATACGCTTGCGGACCTGTTTGAGGGCACCGAACCGGGGCTGACCGAAGAGAACATTCAATCGCGCCTGCGCGGTCTGCTGCTGATGGCCCTTTCCAACAAATTTGGCGAAATGCTGCTGACGACTGGTAATAAATCCGAAGTCGCAGTGGGATATGCCACGATCTATGGCGATATGGCGGGCGGCTATAACCCGATCAAAGACATGTATAAAACCCGCATTTTTGAGACATGCCGCTGGCGCAACGCGCACCACCGCGATTGGATGATGGGGCCTGCGGGCGAAATGATCCCAGATACCATCATCACCAAACCACCGACCGCTGAACTGCGCGAGGACCAAAAAGACAGCGACAGCTTGCCTGACTATCCCGAGCTGGATGCCATTTTGGACATTCTGGTTGATCAGGACGGCTCAATTGCCGATTGTGTCGCGGCAGGTTTTGACCGCGACACCGCGAAAAAGGTCGAACACCTGATCTACATCAGCGAATACAAGCGTTTTCAATCCGCCCCCGGCCCTCGCCTGACCAAAGGCGCATTCTGGCTCGATCGGCGCTATCCCATCGTCAACCGCTGGCGCGATCCGTCTTGAGCAGGGGCGCAAGATTTCTCATCAGGCGGCGCGTATTTGCGAAATGGGCGGCAATAACACTGTTCCTTGCGCTGCTGTCCGGCTTTCTTTTCTTTTTGCGCCTCGTGGTAAGCGACGACGCGCCGGTTTCGGGATGGGTCTCAGGGATAGCCCTGATCATCACCGCACCAGCAGCGTTTTGGTTCACGGGTATGACACTGGCTCGTCCTGTCGGGCTGCGGATGGATGAAAACGGCGTATCGGGCTATTTCGTGGCCCCTTTGACGTGGGCCGAAATAGATGCGGTTGGGGTGCATGAAACTGTGCGGTACGAAGGTGACGGAGATGAGGGGGTCCGTCTGGCGCGGGTTGGCAACTTCTATCTTGCGCTCAAGCTCTATGACCGTGCCGCATGGTGGGACCGCAACAGCCCTCTTCAACGCTTTGTTATGCTTACCCGTGGTGCGCCTAAAAAATGGGATGTCATCGTGCCGCTAGCCATTCTCGACACGCCTGAACCCATAGAAATCATCCATCTGGCAGCCGACTTGCATGAAGGGCGCTAACTCGCTGCACGCGCTTGTGACTTGAGCCTGCCTGAGCGCTCCTGCATCATCAATTGATGAAAAAATTTCTTCTCCCACTGCTCTTGCTCCTCGCCTCCCCAGCCCTCGCGTGTGGCCCGGACACCGATTGCATGATTGGCGACCGCTCTTATCGCATCGCCATGCCACAAGGGTACGACGGCGCGACCCCTGTTGGTACTTTGGTCTGGACACATGGGTATCGCGGCACTGCCGCAGGGGCGATGCGCAACGGCAGTCTGCGCAAAATGGTATCGGATGCCGGATTAGCATTGATCGCTGTGCAAGGGGTCAATGGCTCATGGGACCTGCCCTATGGCCCGCGCACATTCACCAGCACCGGAGCGGCAGAGTTTGCGTATTTCGATGCGGTCATTGATGATGCAGCGGATCGATTTGCCATTGATCGGCAACGCGTCGTCGCAGGTGGTTTTAGCGCAGGCGGCATGATGGTCTGGAACCTTGCCTGCTCCCATCCTGAGAAATTCGCAGGTTTTATTCCGATGTCTGGAACCTATTGGCTGAAACCACCGGACAGCTGCGCCGCACCGGTATCAAGCATCGTTCACATTCACGGAGACGCCGACCCAACTGTGCCACTGACAGGCCGCCCCATCAGGGAAACCAAGCAGGGCAAAGTCGTTGAAGCCGTGTCGAGTTATGCAAAATTTGGTAAGTTTGGTGCGTTAAATTCGTCAAAGACTGGCACGTTAGACTGTCAGAACCGGCGCAATGCCAAGGGTAAAATCCTTGAATTCTGCCTTTTTCGCGGCGGTCATTCGTTCCGCACCGAACATCTGCGCTATGGCATCAAACGCTTGCGCGCAGCGGGCCAGATTTAGGCCCCGAATGTTTGCTCAAATGCCGCGGCACCACCGGACGTGAATTTCACCACCCGCGTCCCTTCAGCGCGTGCGGCCCAGCCCCGCGCCTGCATCTGCGCCAGCAAAGCGCGCCCGACACTGCCCGCCAGATGGCTGCGCCGCGCGCTCCAATCCAAACAGGGTCGGCACAGCGGGGTTTTACTGCGGTTTAAGCTGTCCAAGTCCACCCCGAAATCAGTCAGGAAAGTAGCGCCTTTTTCAGTCAGGATCACATCCTCATCGGCTTCGCGGACAAAGCCACGCGACAACATTCCCTGAAACAAGGCAATGCCCTTTTCTCCCGCCAAGTGGTTGTAACACACCCGCGCCTCGCGCAAAGCTGCATCCTTGGGTCCGATGCGCGTACGCAAATGTCCCGCCCCAGCAGCCAATCCCATCAAGACTTCAAGTGCGTGCCCCACATCATCCCCACCGAGGGTGAAATATTTGTGCCGCCCCGATTTGCGACAGGCAATCATCCCGGCGCTTTCCAACTTACCCAGATGCGCGCTTGCGGTTTGCAGCGTCACGCCCGCCTCACCTGCCAGTTCGGTCGCAGTCAATGCCTTGCCGCTCATCAATGCAGTCAGGATATTGGCGCGCGCCGGATCGCCAATCAGCGCTGCAATGCGGGAAATGTCAGGACCTTCCTTCATACTTCGACCATAGCCGAAGCATTCACTGAGATCAATCCGCTAGAACAAGCAGAGCAACGAAAGGACATCCCATGCTTACCTGTATCATCCGCTATCACATTGACCCAACCAAACACGCACAATTTGCCCAATATGCCCGCAACTGGGGTCAGGCCATCCCACGCTGCGGTGCCGATCTGATCGGATATTATGCCCCGCACGAAGGGTCATCGACGCTTGCCTATGGGATCTACAACATCCCCAACCTTGCGGCTTATGAGGCCTATCGCGCGCGGTTGCGCGACGATCCATTGGGGCGCGAAAACTATGACTTTGCCCAATCAGAGCGATTCATCCTGCGCGAGGACCGAACGTTCCTCAAACTGGCCTCAGCACCGCATGGAGACACAATATGATTGCCGTGATTTTCGAAATCCTTCCAGACCCTGCGCGTAAACAGGACTATCTGGATATCGCAATCCGGATGCGGCCTTTGCTGGATCAGGTCGACGGATTCATTTCTGTCGAGCGATTTCAAAGCCTGAGCAACCCGGACAAGTTGCTGTCGCTTTCGTTCTTCAGGGACGAAGCGGCGGTCATCGCCTGGCGAAACCTGAATGCACATCGCGGCGCGCAGGCCAAGGGCCGTGCTGGCATATTCAACGATTATCATCTGCGCATTGCCAATGTGATACGGGATTACGGCATGTTTGATCGTGATGAGGCACCAGACGACAGCCAGAAAGTGCACTCATAAGCTACTACCACGGCACGGCTTTTCCAGCCCAGTCAAAGAACCCGCCCGTATCTTTGGCGTCCAGACGGTCAATCACCCGCAACAGGTTTTCCGCCGCCTCACCGGGGGCCACCGCCGGATGTCGGCCCAGATACTTTTCCGTAAAAGGGGTTGCTACGGTCCCGGGATGCAAAGCCACACAGATGCTGTCGGGATGGCTACGGGCCAATTCAATGGCCGCCGTATGCACGATCTGGTTTACCGCTGCTTTCGCACTGCGATAGCTGATCCAGCCCCCTAAACGGTTGTCTCCGATTGAGCCCACCCGCGCAGACAATACCGCAAAGACCGCACGCCTGTCCTTGGGCAACAAATCAGCGGCATGGGCCAGCGCCAACGCCGGGCCAACCGCGTTTAACGCAAATTGATCCATCATTGCCTTTTGAGTGAGCGAACGAATTGATTTTTCGGGCTGCGCACCGTCAATCTCCAAGGCCCCCGACGCCACGATGATCGTATCAAACGTGCCGTCCAAGGCCCCCAGATGTGATTGAACCGATGCTTCATCGGTGATGTCAAAACCGTCCCGCGACCGCGCCAACGTGACTATCTCAACATTTTGGCCTCTTGCCGCCAGCGTCAGAGCGGTGCCAATGCCACCAGATGCGCCTATGATCAATATACGTTTCATCCGCCAAACTTAGCGGTCATTCCCCCCACATCAACATTTGAGGTCCATATAATCCGCGTCGGCAATAAAGTCTGCGCGCCCTCTTCCCATTTGCAAAACCACGGCTATAAACGTCGGCATGACACACGCCGCCCATATCCCGACCCTGCCGCGCCCTTGCGTGGCCGCGCTGTGTGCAAACCTACTGCTTCTAATCCGCCTCTGAGCGTGCCATCCGGTGCGCCCGCTCAGAGGGCTCATTCTTCGGAAAAATAGCGCGCCACGGATTTTCAAAGCAGACAAGAGAGATTTCAAATGAACACGACGACCAAACAAGACCGCGTCTTGATTTTTGACACCACGCTGCGCGATGGCGAACAATCGCCCGGTGCCACGATGACTCACGCAGAAAAGCTTGAGATTGCGAACCTGCTGGACGAAATGGGTGTCGATATCATTGAGGCCGGGTTTCCCATTGCCTCAGAGGGCGACTTTGCCGCCGTAAGCGAGATTGCGCGTCAAAGCCAAAACGCCGTGATCTGTGGCCTTGCCCGCGCGCAAATGGGCGACATTGATCGCTGTTGGGAAGCGGTGAAGCACGCGCGCCAACCGCGCATTCACACATTCATCGGCACCTCGCCCCTGCACCGCGCCATTCCCAACCTCACCAAGGATCAAATGGCCGAGCGCATTCATGAAACCGTGACCCACGCCCGCAACTTGTGTGACAACGTGCAATGGTCGCCGATGGATGCGACCCGGACAGAAGAAGACTATCTCTGCCGCACTGTTGAGATTGCAATCAAGGCCGGTGCCACCACGATCAACATTCCCGATACCGTCGGCTATACCGCACCACGCGAATCTGCCGCGCTGATCCAGATGCTGCTGGAAAAAGTGCCTGGCGCGGATGAGATCATCTTTGCCACCCATTGCCACAACGACCTCGGCATGGCGACTGCGAACAGTTTGGCCGCCGTAGAGGCAGGTGCCCGTCAAATCGAATGCACAATCAACGGCCTTGGGGAACGCGCGGGCAACACAGCGTTGGAAGAGGTTGTGATGGCGCTGAAAGTCCGCAATGACATCATGCCGTTCCAGACCGGTGTGGATTCGACAAAGATCATGAACATCTCGCGACGGGTCGCGACCGTGTCGGGTTTTGCGGTGCAATTTAACAAGGCCATCGTAGGCAAGAACGCCTTTGCGCACGAAAGCGGCATTCATCAGGACGGCATGCTCAAAAATGCCGAAACCTTTGAGATCATGCGCCCCGAGGATGTGGGCCTCTCCGAGACCAATATCGTCATGGGCAAACACTCGGGCCGTGCCGCGTTGCGTTCCAAGTTGGAAGAACTCGGCTACGAGCTGGGGGACAACCAGCTTAAGGACGTGTTCGTGCGGTTCAAAGAACTGGCCGACCGCAAAAAAGAAATCTACGAGGACGACCTGATCGCCCTGATGCGGACCAGCACCGACCCCCAGGAGGACCGGATCAAACTAAAATCCATGCGCGTTGTCTGTGGCACCGAAGGTCCGCAGCAGGCCGACATGGTGCTGGATGTGGACGGGACGGAACACCAGACCAGCCAGACCGGCGATGGCCCTGTGGATGCGTCGTTCAACTGTATCAAGGAACTGGTGCCGCACAACGCACGCTTGCAGCTTTATCAGGTGCACGCAGTGACCGAAGGCACCGACGCACAAGCAACCGTGTCGGTCCGGATGGAAGAAGACGGGCGCATTGTGACGGGGCAATCAGCCGATACCGACACCGTTGTCGCATCGGTGCGCGCCTATATCCACGCGCTTAATCGCTTGCTGGTCCGCCGGGAAAAAGGCGGAACGGACCAACGCGAAGTCAGCTATAAGGACGTGGGTTAAAAATACCGGGGCAGTTCTAAAAACTGCCTCGTTCACGCGTTCAGGGACGCACGTATGCGTATCCGTTTTCCTGCAACTCAATCAGGCGCACCACGCCGGATGGCACAACCGTCGCCTCTGACATAAGCGGCACGTCCTTGCCAGCTTTTGCAGTCATGGCACGGTGTGTGTTTCCGCATGCTGCAAAGGACAGGTTGTCCAGTTCAAGTGACATGGTGCTGATGCGGTCCTCGACCGGGCTTTTGCCTTCCACAAACATGTTCAGACCGGGCCCATATGCGACAACTTCCACCTCGACCGTGTCTCCGACAGATTCGTAATAGCTGATCACATTCGCAACGTTGTTGAGCGCCATGTTCATCACCTGTGGATCATTCTGGTCCACGTGGATAGCAACCTTATGGGTCAGGCCCTCTGCCCAGCTGAGTACCGGTGCGATAGACAGTGCCATCGCAAGTACCAATCTTTTCATATCGAATCCTCCCTGGTTATCGCTCAACTCTGTCTATTTCGGGTCTACTTGCAAACATGCACTGGCATGCGTCAGACAATCGACAGGCGCATCTAACCGTTCTTTTCCGCCTGATCTCTGCTCAACGTACCTTGCCGACGTTCCACGATTGAAATCGCGGCATCGGCCAGATGTTCACGCCCAATCGCCTTGGCCCCGGCGGCAACCCGAAGTTTGTGCGCTTCCAGCATCACCTCGGCGTGGCTGCTGTCGCGTGGAGGGATGAACGTGTAGCACGCCAATTCGATCAACAAACCCAGCGGGTCTTTGAAATAGATCGAATGCATGAACCCACGATCCTTGACACCCGAATGCCCGATCCCGCGCGCGGTCAATCGCGCCTCAACCTGATCAAACATTGCGCGGTCCACCTCAAAAGCGATGTGGTGGACACAACCGGGGTCAGTAGGCGTGCGGTTATGTACCGGTTTACGGTCCTCATTCGTGAAAATCGTGATCAAACGCCCGTCGCCGGGGTCAAAGTACAGATGCCCTTCATCCGGGTTGTCCAGATTGGGTTGGTCAAAGATGAACGGCATGCCCAACACCCCTTCCCAGAAATCAATACTGGTCTGTCTGTCAGCCCCCGTCAGGGTGATGTGATGGACTCCTAAAACCTGAATTTTTTTCATGATACCCTCCGTGATGCCCTATTCTACTATAATGGCAAGATCGCGCCACCCTCGTGGCAATCCCCCCTTTCACCCCGCCCACACCCGGCCTATAAGACGCTGCAGCCCGCCTCGATCAGAGTCGTCGGGCCAATAAGAATTTTTGCAAGGTGCTGTTCGTCATGTCGATTTTTGGAAACCTACGCGGTCTGTTCTCATCAGACATGGCGATTGACCTCGGAACTGCCAACACGTTGGTTTACGTCAAAGGCAAAGGCATCGTGCTGTCGGAACCATCGGTCGTGGCCTATCACGTAAAGGATGGCGTCAAGCGCGTGCTGGCCGTGGGCGAAGACGCCAAGCTGATGCTGGGCCGCACGCCGGGCAGCATCGAGGCGATCCGCCCGATGCGCGAAGGGGTGATTGCGGATTTCGACACCGCCGAAGAGATGATCAAGCACTTCATTCGCAAGGTCCACAAACGCTCCACCTTTTCCAAACCAAAGATTATCGTCTGCGTGCCCCATGGTGCCACGCCTGTTGAAAAACGTGCGATCCGTCAATCTGTGCTTTCTGCTGGTGCGCGCCGTGCGGGGCTGATTGCCGAACCGATTGCGGCGGCCATTGGTGCAGGCATGCCGATCACCGACCCCACCGGCAACATGGTTGTGGACATCGGCGGCGGCACAACCGAAGTCGCGGTGCTGAGCCTTGGTGACATCGTCTATGCCCGCTCGGTCCGCGTCGGTGGTGACCGCATGGACGAGGCGATCATCAGCTATCTGCGCCGCCAGCAGAACCTGTTGGTTGGTGAAACCACGGCAGAACGCATCAAAACCTCCATCGGTACGGCGCGCATGCCGGATGATGGGCGCGGCACATCGATGCAAATTCGCGGGCGTGACCTGCTCAATGGTGTACCCAAGGAAATCGAAGTGACACAGGCACAGATTGCCGAAGCTTTGGCCGAACCGGTACAGCAGATTTGCGAGGCGGTCATGACCGCGCTGGAAACCACGCCACCGGATTTGGCCGCAGATATTGTCGACCGTGGTGTGATGCTGACCGGTGGTGGTGCGTTGTTGGGTGATCTTGACCTTGCGCTGCGCGAACAGACGGGCCTCGCCATTTCGGTCGCAGATGAGCCGCTCAACTGTGTGGCCCTTGGCACCGGCAAGGCGTTGGAGTTTGAAAAACAACTGCGCCATGCCATCGACTATGACAGTTAATCGCGGCTAGAATAGCCAATCCCCAGGTAGGGCTGAACCCTTGTCCGATCCGGGGCGGGAGCGCATGAAACCATGGCCAAGGACCGTTCAAACAGCAGCAGCGACTACACCGGCCCCCTGCGCCGGTTGCTGTTGGTTGTTTTGACGCTGGCGCTGGGTACCATATTCCTTTTGTGGCGCATCGACAGCCCCCGTGTGGAACGTTTTCGCGCGCAAATAACCGACCGTCTGGTGCCCAACCTTGATTGGGCGATGGCCCCTGTCACCGGCACGGTGAACTTGATGCGCGATATTCAGAGTTATCAAAGGCTTGCCGAGCAAAATCAGGAACTGCGCAGCGAGCTACGTCAAATGCAGGCGTGGAAAGAGGCGGCCCTGCAACTGGAACAGGAAAACGCCCGCCTGCTTGATCTGAACAATGTGCGGCTTGATCCGCGCCTGACTTTCATCACAGGCGTCGTTCTCGCCGATTCCGGCTCGCCATTTCGTCAATCCGTTTTGCTGAACGTCGGCGCACGTGATGGTCTGGTGGATGGCTGGGCCACAATGGATGGGATCGGTCTGGTTGGCCGGATCTCTGGCGTTGCACAAAACACCGCGCGGGTGATTTTGCTGACCGATGCCAACAGCCGCATTCCGGCCACCATCCAACCCTCTGGACAACGCGCGATTGTGGCCGGCGATAATTCGGCAGCCCCACCTGTTGATTTTCTAGAAAACCCCGATCTGGTGCGGCCCGGCGACCGTGTGATCAGTTCAGGTGATGGCGGTGTCTTTCCGGCTGGATTGTTGATCGGCCAAGTCGCCGCTGACCCCGGCGGCCGTTTGCGGGTGCGATTGGCGGCAGATTATGAACGGCTCAAATTCCTGCGGGTGCTGCGCCATCATGGCCACGAAAAAGTTTCCGACACGGCTCAGGTCATCACCCCCGCGCCGCCCGCAACTGAAGGAACGCTGCCATGAACGATCAGTCAGCCGCCTTGCTCTGGGCCATGCGGCTGGCCTTTGTGCTGCTCGCCTTTGTAATTCTGTTTTTTCACCTGTTGCCGCTTGATACACAGCCCATTGATCTTTTTACGCCACGCCTGCTGCCGTTGGAAAACACCGCCCCCGCAGAGGCTCGCTTGGAAGAGCTGCTGCGAAACGAAGGACCAAGGCGCTGGATTGCGCCTGACCTGATCTTTTGCTTTGCCTGCGCATGGTCATTCCGCCGACCTGAATATGTGCCAGCATTCGCGTTAGCGTTAGTATTCCTGTTTGCCGATCTCTTGTTGCAACGTCCGCCGGGGCTTTGGGCGATGTTGGCGTTGATTGGCTGTGAAAACCTGAAATCGCGGGCCCGGTCGTTGCGGGATGCAAACTTTGTCGCTGAATGGCTGACAGTGGGGGCGATTATGATCGCGATTACACTGTTGAACCATATTGTGATGGCGCTGGCGCTGGTCGAAACGCCCAAACTGGCGCTAAGCCTTTCGGAACTGGGCATGACTCTGCTATTCTATCCGCTGACCGTTTTGATCACGCATAGCCTTATGCGCGTGCGCAAAGCCGCACCCGGGGATTTGGATGCCTTGGGTCAACGGGTCTGATTGGGGACAGCTGAGATGAGACGCAATCGCGCCGAAAATGACGCAAGCCACGCCAAACTGACCCGGCGTGCGGCCCTGCTGGGCGGCGCGCAATTGCTGTTCATGGGCGGATTGGCTGCCCGCATGCGATACCTGCAGGTCGATCAGGCCGATCAGTTTCGCCTCTTGGCTGAAGAGAACCGCATCAACATCCGCCTGATCCCGCCAGCGCGCGGTGAAATTTTTGACCGCAATGGAGTTCGGCTTGCCCAAAACGTCCCCTCTTATCGCATCGTTATGGTGCGCGAGGATGCAGGCGATGTTGATCTGGTCATGGACCGCCTTGCAAGTGTCATTGATATTGATCCAGAAACCCGCGCAAGTGCGATGGCCGAAATCAAAAGATCCGCGCCCTTTCTCCCGGTGACAATCATTGATGATGTCAGTTGGGATGCAGTCAGCAAGGTCAGCGTCAATGCCCCTGCCCTGCCCGGCATCACGCCCGAGGTTGGCCTGACGCGGGTGTATCCGCGCGGATCGGATTTTGCCCACGTGGTCGGTCGTGTGGGACGCGTCAGCCAAAAGGATCTGGACGCGCTCGAAGACCCTGATCAGGTGCTGCGCATCCCACGATTTCAGATTGGCAAAATCAACGTTGAGGCCCGTGAAGAAACGTTATTGCGCGGCACCGCAGGCACCAAACAGGTCGAAGTCAACGCAACAGGCCGGGTGATGCGTGAACTTGCCCGGCGCGAAGGCCAATCCGGTGCCGACCTGCAATTGACTGTCGATGCCAAGTTGCAGGGCTACGTTCAGGCGCGGCTCAGCGGCGAAAGTGCGGCGGTGGTGCTCATTGATTGTGAAAACGGCGATCTCACTGCAATCGCCTCTGCACCCAGCTATGACCCGAACCTGTTTATTGGTGGGATTTCGTCGGCGGATTACAACCCGCTCTTGAATTCCAAGTACCGCCCCCTTGTCAACAAAACTGTCCAGGGCACCTATCCGCCCGGATCAACGTTTAAGATGATGACGGCAATGGCCGCGCTGGAAGAAGGCCTGATCGGACCGGATGATACCGCCTATTGTCCCGGCTATCTGGAGGTCGCGGGCCGCAGATTTCACTGTTGGAAACGCGCAGGGCATGGATGGGTCGATCTGGAAAACTCGCTCAAGCAATCCTGCGATGTGTATTATTATGATCTCGCGCTAAAGGTCGGCATCGAGAAAATAACCGCGATGGCGAACCGGTTTGGCATTGGCATCAAACATGAACTTGCTCTTTCCTCGGTTGCGGCCGGGCTGACCCCCACCAAAGACTGGAAGAAAAAGGCCCGCAATGCTGACTGGGTGATTGGCGACACGGTGAATGCGTCAATCGGTCAGGGGTTCATGCTGGCGTCACCCCTGCAACTCGCGGTGATGTGCGCGCGGATCGCTACGGGGCGTCAGATCACACCTCGGCTGGTGAAGTCGATTGATGGGGTCGAACAACCCAGCGGCGCTGGCGAACCGCTCGAGATGAATGAAAATAACCTGCGCAAGATGCGCCGCGCGATGTACGAAGTTGTCAACAACCGTCGCGGCACTGCGTACCGATCCCGGATCATTGCTGATGACATGCGGATGGCTGGCAAGACCGGCACCAGCCAGGTGCGCAACATCACTGCCGCCGAACGGGCGCGCGGGGTATCAAAGAATTCCGATCTGCCGTGGGAACGCCGCGATCACGCGCTGTTTGTCAGTTTCGCACCTTACGAAAATCCCCGTTACGCCGTTTCGGTGCTGGTCGAACATGGCGGCGGTGGCTCAACTGCGGCAGCACCTATTGCACGGGACGTATTGTTGCAGGCAATGTCCGGCGGCGACCCGCCACTTGAGGCTTATCCGACGGGCGACCGTGACCGGATCAAGATCCAACAAGAAAAGCTGCGCCAGATAAAGCCGCAGGCAGCGATTGATGGAAATGATCAGGCATGAGTTATCTTGAATATACCGTCAAATCGGTACCTGCAGGGTTTCGCAAATTTCTGTTCATAAACTGGCCGCTGGCTTTGCTGTTGGCATCGGTGTGCGGCATCGGCTTTCTGATGCTCTATTCGGTTGCAGGCGGATCGTTCACACCATGGGCCGAACCACAGATAAAGCGGTTTGCGCTGGGTATGGTCCTGATGATCATCGTTGCGCTGATCCCGATTTGGCTGTGGCGCAACCTGTCTGGCCTTGCCTATGGCATATCGCTTGTCTTGCTTATCGCGGTCGCTTTCATCGGTGAGGAACGCAAAGGATCGCAGCGCTGGATTGATCTGGGGTTCATAGATTTGCAGCCGTCTGAATTGATGAAAATCACGCTGGTGATGTTTCTCGCCGCCTATTACGACTGGCTGCCCGCCAAAAAGGTGTCTCGTCCCTTTTGGGTATTGCTGCCGGTTTTATTTGTTTTGGTACCGACCGCTTTGGTCTTGAAACAACCCGATTTGGGAACATCAATCTTGCTCTTGTGTGCGGGTGGCGGGCTGATGTTCTTGGCTGGGGTTCATTGGGCCTATTTTGCTGTCGTTTCGACCGCTGCAATTGGACTGCTGACCGCCGTTTTCCAATCCCGCGATACAGCCTGGCAACTACTGAATAACTATCAGTACAAGCGCATTGATACGTTTCTGGATCCCGCCGCTGACCCGTTGGGGGCGGGATATCATATTACCCAGTCCAAGATTGCACTGGGGTCCGGCGGCTGGACCGGGCGCGGATTCATGCAGGGCACCCAATCACGGCTTAATTTCTTACCCGAAAAACACACCGATTTTATTTTCACAACATTGGCCGAAGAATTCGGCTTCATTGGCGGAATTTCCTTGCTTGGGATTTATGCGCTGATCATCATGTTCTGCGTCGCAACGGCGGTGATGAACAAAGACCGGTTCTCATCCCTGCTGACCTTGGGGATTGCCTTGAACTTCTTCTTGTTTTTCGCCGTCAACATGTCGATGGTCATGGGTCTGGCACCCGTCGTTGGTGTGCCGCTGCCGCTGGTAAGCTACGGGGGCTCCGCGATGCTGGTGTTGCTCTTGGCCTTTGGGCTGGTGCAGTCCGCCCATGTCCATAGACCGAGGTAACAGATGCCTATCAATGTGCTTTTTGCGGCAAGACCCGACCGCTGGGATACTTACGAAAACCCTTTGAAATCGGCACTTGGTCAGGCCGGATTGGATGCGCATCTGTCAATGGATATCCGCGCCGACAAGGTCGATTATATCGTCTATGCGCCCAACAGTGACGTGCAGGACTTCGCACCATTCACCCGCGCAAAAGCCGTGCTCAATCTTTGGGCCGGTGTGGAAAACGTGGTCGGCAATCAAACGCTGAACATCCCGCTCGCCCGGATGGTGGACCCGGGCCTGACCAAAGGCATGGTCGAGTGGGTGACAGGGCATGTGCTGCGCTACCATCTTGGGATGGACATTGATGTTTTGCGCAAAGACACCCTATGGGAACCGCGCACGCCGCCACTGGCGCAAGAACGGTCTGTTGTCGTTCTGGGCCTTGGGGCGTTGGGTCATGCGGTAACGCAATCTCTTGTGAATTTGGGCTTTGAGGTCACGGGATGGTCGCGCAGCCCCAAGGACATTGAGGGTGTCAGTTGCCTGCATGGCACCGACGGGCTGCGCGCGGCCCTTGGCCGGGCCGAAATCGCAGTGTTGCTGCTGCCCGACACACCTGCCACCGAAAACACGCTGAACGCCGAAACACTGGCCCTGATGCCCAAAGGCGCGCGCATCATCAACCCCGGCCGCGGGCCCCTGATCGACGATGACGCCCTGCTGGCCGCGTTGGACAAGAGGCACATTAGCCATGCAACGCTGGACGTTTTTCGGGTCGAACCGCTGCCATCAGACCACCCTTACTGGGTGCACCCAAATGTCACTGTCACGCCGCATATTGCCGCGGAAACCCGTGCCAGCACAGCGTCTCAGGTCATTGCCGAAAACGTACGCCGTGGCGAAAGTGGCCAGGAGTTTCTGCATCTGGTGGATCGCACCCTAGGATATTGAATTATACGCTGAACCACAGCTATGCTGCCAATCCACGCCCCTTCAACAGCGCCTCAACCCCTGGCAAGCGTCCCCTGAACGCGACATAAAGTTCTGCTGCATCGCGACTGCCGCCCGTTGACAGAATGTGCTTTTCCAACGCATCCGCACGCTCCGGATCAAACGCGCCACCCGCCTCTTCAAAGGCCTCGAATGCATCTGCGTCCATGACCTCTGACCACATATAGCTGTAATATCCGCTGGAATATCCGTCCCCCGCGAACACATGCGCGAATTGTGGGGTGGCGTGCCGCATGCGGATCGCATCGGGCATCCCCAATTCATCCAGAACCGCTGCCTGCCTTGCCATTGGATCGTCAGGCGCGGCCCCGTCATGGAAGGCCAGATCAACAAGGGCAGAAGCAACATATTCAACTGTCTGAAACCCCATATCGAAATTCGCGGCCCCCAACACCTTGTCCAGCATCGCGCGCGGCATCGCCTCGCCGGTACCCGCGTGGGTGGCGAATTCGCTTAAAACCTCAGGCACCTCCAGCCAGTGTTCAAAAAGCTGGCTGGGCAGTTCGACAAAATCACGCGCGACTGACGTGCCACTGACACTTTCGTACGTAACATTCGACAGCATTTGATGCAGGGCATGACCGAATTCATGAAACAGCGTGCGAGCATCGTCATAAGACAACAACGCCGGATCCGATTTGGCAAAGTTGCAAACATTAATCACCACCGGCGTTTGCACATTGGGAAATTTCGCCTGCGCCCGCATCGCCGAGCACCACGCGCCAGACCGCTTTGACCCGCGTGCAAAGAAATCACCAATAAAGACGGCCACATGTTTGCCATCCCGCGTGACTTCCCATGCGCGGCAATCCTTATGGTAAAGCGGCACATCGAGGGGCGCAAAATGCAAACCAAAAAGGCGCGTAGCACAAGTGAATGCGGCATCAATCATCCGGTCGAGCTGAAAATAAGGTTTCAGCGCGGCCTCATCGAGATCATGTTCAATCGCCCGCCGCTTTTGGGCGTAATAGCGCCAGTCCCATGGGGCCAGATCGCCGTTAACCCCATCGTCCTGCATCATCTTCGTCAGCACCGCGGCGTCCGCATTGGCCTGCGTTTTCGCAGGCTCCCATACCGACATCAACAGATTACGAACCGCATCAGGCGTCTTGGCCATTTCCGTTTCCAGCTTGTAGTCCGCAAAACTTGCATAACCCAAAAGCCTGGCTCGCTCTTCACGTAGTTTCAGGGTTTCTGTAGCGATGGCCCGATTGTCAGTATCGCCGCCATTTGCACCCCGCGCTTCCCAGGCGCGGAATGCCTTTTCGCGCAGGTCGCGGCGTGGCGAGAATTGCAGGAACGGGACAATCAAGGATCGCGACAAGGTCACCACCGGACCGCCCAATTCCAATTCAGCGGCCGCCGCCCGGGCCGCATCCACAACGAAATCTGGCAACCCGATCAAATCATCCTCGGCCAGTGACATGGACCAGGACCGCTCATCCGCCAATAGGTTCTGCGTAAATTGTGTACCCAGAACCGCGAGCCGTCCCTTGATCTCTTTCATTCGCGCCTCATCGGCCCCCGTCAGGGCCGCGCCCGCCCGAACAAAACCGCGATGCGTCAGCATAAGAACCCGCGCCTGTTCGTCTGTCAGATCAAGCGTTTCACGCGCCTCCCAGACGGCCGAAACCCGCGCAAAAAGCGCCTTGTTGCTCGAAATCTCCGAAAAATGCGCAGCCAGCTTTGGTGAGAACGCGCGCTGCAAATCTTCACGCACAGGATTGCTATCGGCCCCTGCCACGGTGAAAAACACGCCCAACACCTTGTCCAGGTCAGTCCCCGCAGCCTCTAACGCTTCGATGGTATTGGCAAAGGTTGGCCCTTCAGGGTTGTCAGAGATCGCGGCGATCTCAGCGGTGTGGGCACCCAATGCAACGTCAAGCGCGGGCGCGAAATCTTCGTCAGAAATGGTGTTGAAAGGGGCCATACCAAACGGCGTTTCCCAATCTTGCAGCAACGGATTTTTCATGCAGATCTCCTTTGGCCTCTAGCTAAGGGCCAGTCCAAAGGGTTGCAATCGGAAGCAGCGAAAGTGCCTCAGGTAATTTTTTCAAATCCACCGAATATCAGGCGCTTGCCATCGAATGGCATTTCGCCAGCCTTCGCCATTTCAGGGTCGCTCATCGCCGCCCGCATGCCGGCATCCGCTGTGGCCTTGTCAGGCCATGTGATCCAAGCAAAAGCCACGGTTTCATCTGCCTTGCATTTGACCGCCATGGGAAAGGACGTGACCTCGCCGTCCGGTACGTCCGCGCCCCAGCAATCCACCGCTTCGATCGCGCCGTGTCGTTTGAAAATGGGGGCCATTGTTTTGCACAGCTTGAAATAGGCGTCCTTGTTCGCCGTGGGTACCGCCGCTACCATGCCATTCACATAAGCCATCTGTGATACCTCGCTCAATTAGAGCTCCGAATATAACACACAAACCCACGGCAAACCTAATCCAGTTTGATTGCAGGCATCCACGAGCTCAGACTGCCTAATCGTATCCGCATCTATACTCGCATTCAAGCTGGACCAACTTCCGGCCTTGGCCAATTTCAACCGCAATTACTCTATATCAAATTCGCTCACGTGCGACCCTTGGCGCAAACCGGGCAATCCTTGCGCGGTGCGACTGTGATCGTCCGGCTCTCACCGTAAAGTGCATCATAAATGATCATCTGACCGCGCAGGGGCGTACCGGCACCGGCGATCAGTTTCAACGCCTCCATTGCCATCATGGCACCGATGACACCGGGCAGCGGGCCAATCACACCCGCTTCGGCACAGGATGGGGCCAGATGGGGCGCAGGGGCCGTGGGGAAAATACATGCGTAACAGGGGGCATCATGACGCGGATCAAAGATACTTAGCTGCCCCTCCCACTGGCTAAGTGCGCCGGATATCAATGGTTTACCCATCGCAACGCAAGTCCGATTGACCAGATATCGCGTGTCAAAATTATCGGTGCCATCAAGCACCATATCAAAATCAGCAATCAGGTCATCCGCTATCTCGGGCGTCAATCGACGATGATAGGGACGAACGGTGATGAAGGGGTTCTGCGCCTGCATCTCGGCTTGGGCAGAAAAAACCTTGGGCGTGCCGATGGCGCGGTCCTTGTGAATAACTTGCCGTTGCAGGTTCGCATTTTCGACCACATCATCGTCGATGATGCCAATAGTCCCCACCCCCGCCGCCGCAAGATATTGCAGGGCGGGCGCGCCCAACCCGCCGGCACCAATCACCAGAACACGTGCCTCTTTCAGCGCCCTTTGACCGGCACCCCCTATCTCACGCAGCACGATGTGACGGGCGTATCTGTTCAGCTCTGTGTCAGAAAACGTGCCTTTCTGAACGGGCTCTGGATCTGGTGCTTCGGCCTTGCGTCTCAGCGCGCTTAATAACTGTCGATAGCCCAGAAAAAGCCCGGCAAACCCTGCGAGCAATAACCAGAGTGCCGCACTGCCACCGGTTGCGACCCGCAAGGGATGTGCCTCAGGGAAGGAAAACTGCACGCCAAGCACGGCCACGAACAAAAGTCCCAGCATCCCGGCACGGACGCCGCGCGGTGCACCCAGAAACCGACCGCCAAACCAGATCAACGCAGCAAGAATAATGACAAGCATCATGCGCCGGTTGACCCAAATCCGCCCGCGCCCCGCGCCGTATCGTCCAGTTGTTCCACCAAGGCAAACGCAGCCTGAAGAACAGGAGCCATCACCATCTGAGCAATCCGCATTCCATGGGTCACTTCAAACGGTTCAAATCCTGCATTGTGGACAATAACCCCAACCACCCCACGATAATCACTGTCGATTGTGCCGGGACTATTCAGTAAAGTGACGCCATGTTTGAGCGCAAGACCGGAGCGCGGCCGGATCTGCACCTCGAACCCGTCCGGGATCGCCATATGCAGACCGGTCGAGATCAAAGTCCGCGCACCCGACGCGATCACCACATACCCGTGCGGCAGGTTTGCGCAAAGATCAGCCCCGGCAGCACCGGGTGTCTCGTACCGGGGAAGACCCAAAGAACGGTCAGCATTCTGTGCCCAAGTCAGCTTGATGGTGGTCACTCTATCCCTTCCAAATACTTCGCAATCTCCGGCGGAGCCGTGAAATCACCTATCCCAATGCCTCAGTAATACGCGCTGCCAACTTTGCTGCGACCGCGTCTTTGCCCATGCGCGGCCAATCCTCAGATCCATCCGCCGTAATCAGGGTCACCGCATTCTCGCTTCCGCCCATGATGCCCGTTCCGGTTGATACATCATTGGCAACGATCCAATCACATCCCTTGCGCTCACGCTTGGCGGTCGCATTGTCGATCACGTCATTGGTTTCCGCAGCAAATCCAACGACCAGACCGGGCCTGCCTTTTTTCATCTGACTGACCGTTTTCAGGATGTCGGGATTTTCGGCAAACGTAAGAACAGGCAGCCCATCATTGGATTTCTTCAGCTTGCGGTCGCTGGCGCTGCTGACCCGCCAATCAGCAACTGCGGCGGCAAAGACGGCTGCATCCACTGGCAATGCGCCATTCACGGCCTCAAGCATCTCTTGCGCTGTTTGCACCTTGATCACCTGAACCCCATCGGGCGGTGCCACGTCAGCCGGACCAGTCACAAAGACAACATCTGCGCCCAAAGCTGACAGGGCACGACCAATCGCTGTGCCTTGCGCACCAGAGGATCGGTTCGCGATATAGCGCACAGGATCAATCGGTTCATGCGTGGGACCAGAGGTCACCAGAACCCTTTTGCCCTTAAGCGGTCCGTCAGCAAGACGCCCCTCAATCTCCGCAACAATCTCAAGCGGCTCAGACATCCGTCCGGGGCCAAATTCACCGCAAGCCATATCCCCATCGTTGGGACCTACAACAGAAATACCATCGGATTTGAGAGTCCCCAAATTGCGCTGGGTTGCGGAGTGTTCCCACATCCGGACATTCATCGCTGGGGCCATCAGGACCGGTGTGTCAGTCGCCAGCAGCAAGGTCGACGCCAGATCATTGGCCAGCCCCTGCGCCATCTTGGCCATCAAATCCGCTGTAGCCGGGGCCACTACAACCAAATCAGCAATCCTGCTGAGCTGGATATGGCCCATCTCGGCCTCGTCACCCAGATCAAACAGATCACGGAAAACCTTATTCCCGGCCAAAGCAGAGACCGAAAGGGGCGTAACAAATTCTTCACCCGCCCGCGTCAGGACCGGGGTCACCACAGCACCGCGTTCGCGCAGCCGTCGGATCAAGTCAAGGGATTTGAAAGCCGCAATCCCGCCGCCGATAATCAGCAGAATATGTTTTCCCGCCAGCATGATAGGCCCTTTCATGGTCCGCGTATTGCGAGACCATAATGCGGGCGGCACAATTCTGCCAGCCCCCGCGCGCCTCCTGCCTTGGTCACATCAGGAAATGGAATACCTCTTGCGATTGCCCTTCAAGCGACTTGCGCATTTTGGCAAAAGCGGCCGCTTCCAACTGCCGCACGCGTTCCTTTGAAAGGCTCAGCTCTTCTCCGAGGCTTTCCAATGTACGGGGCTTGTCGATCAATTTTCGCTCGCGCACGATGAATTGCTCGCGTTCATTCAGCGCTTTCATGGCTGTCAGCAGCCAAGCGCGCAATTGTGCAGTATCGTGGCTCGCTTCAACCTTCTCAGCGGCCTGATCACTCTCATCCACCAAGGCGTCAATCCATTCGCGGCCTTCGTCCTCAGCCGATTGGGTGGCATTCAGTGAATAATCAGACCCTGACAGCCTGCCTTCCATCATCTCAACATCGTGCAGTGGCACACCGATTTCGGTCGAGATCATCTGACGAAGCTGATGCCGATCAAGCGTCTCGCCGGTTGATGCGGCCTCTCTCTCCAACCTTGCCTGAACCCGGCGCATGTTAAAAAACAGCGATTTCTGTGATGATGTGGATCCCGTACGCACCATCGACCAGTTGCGCATAACATGATCCTGAATGCTCGCTTTAATCCACCACACGGCATAGGTCGAAAACCGCACGCCACGGTCCGGGTCAAATTTGTCCGCGGCTTTCATCAATCCCAATCCGGCCTCTTGGATCAGGTCATTCATAGGGGCGCCATATCGCTTGAATTTCGACGCCATCGAAACGGCCAAGCGCATGTAGGCGTTGATCAGGCGGTGCAAAGATGCCTCGTCGCGTTGATCACGCCACGCGTAAGCCAGTTTCAACTCCGTATCCGCGTCAAGCATCTCTGCTTTCATTGCCGTACGTGTCAGTGAAAAGTCCTGTGCAGTTTGCAAAGTCATCGAAATTTTCCCCTGATCCAGTAGCACATCTTGCGATGTTCTGTTGAGATAGATACGCATCAGACAGGCAAATGGTTCAATTAATAGGTGAAAAAATGTTGCCACGGCGCACTTTCGTTCTAGGCGGGGCGGCCTCGGGCAAATCAGCCTGGGCCGAAGCGCTTTTGGAAACATCAGCCTTACCAATGACTTACATCGCAACGGGCCGGGTGTTTGATGAAGAGGTTCGCGCCCGTGTCGGCATTCACCGTGCCCGGCGCGACAATCGCTGGACAACCATCGAGGCACCGCTTGACCTTGGACCTGCATTGGCAGGAATTGATGCCAATTCTGCGCTGTTGATTGATTGCGCGACGATGTGGCTGAGCAATCATATGCTGGATGGCTCTGACTTGGGCACTGCGCAAACCGCTCTGATCGACGGCTTACGCACATGCCCGGCACCTTGGATCATCGTGTCAAATGAGGTCGGGCATGGCATCGTGCCTGAAAACGCGCTGGCCCGCCAATTTCGCGAGGCGCAGGGGCGTCTGAACATTGCACTCGCAGCCGAGGCTGATTTGGCCGTGCAGGTGATCGCCGGATTGCCTCAGGTTTTGAAAGGGCAACTACCGTGACGACATGGCACTGGGTCCGCCACGGCCCCACCCACGAGAAAACCTTTGTCGGATGGCGCGATGTACCTGCGGATTTGTCCGACACAGCCCAGATCGCGCGGCTTAATGACCATCTGCCAAAAACGGCACTGCTCATTTCATCGGATCTGATCCGAGCACATGCGACGGCTGATGCCATCGCCCATCCTGAACGCCAGCGTTTGCCATCTGAACCTGACCTGCGCGAACTGCACTTTGGTGTCTGGGACGGCATGCATTTTTTCGATGTGGCTGCGCGTAACCCCGACCTGTCCCGCGCCTATTGGGAAACACCCGGTGATGTTGCCCCGCCTGATGGCGAAAGCTGGAACCAGACAGCCGCGCGGGTCAATGCGGTGGTCGATTATCTGAACAATACACAGCCAGACGCCCATATCATCGCCGTGGCGCATTTTGGTGTCATCCTCACACAGGTGCAGCGCGCGCTTGGGGTGACAGCCCATCAAGCGTTATCGCACAAAATCGATAACCTGTCCGTCACCCAGCTGCATCATGACGCCGGGCAATGGTCAGCCGTGCACATCAATCACTGTCCGTGATGGTCCGCAGCACATTTGCGAATTTGCCGTCCCGGTCTTGCTGCCGCTAATCTGCGCCCATGACATATGACCTCTTTATCGGCGATCGCACCTTCTCAAGCTGGTCCTTACGTGGCTGGCTGATGTTGGAGAAATTCAACCTGCCCTACCGAACCCATCTGGTTGGCCTTTACAAAGGCACCATGGCAGATGATTTGGCACCACTCGCACCTGCCTCCCTTGTGCCAGTACTGCGCACGCCAGAAGGCACGGTTGTTGGCGAAACGCTCGCAATGGCTGAAACGCTTGCCGAACGTCACCCCGATGCGGGCCTGTGGCCACAAGACGCCAGCGCGCGTGCAACCGCCCGTTGGCTTTGTGCTGCCATGGCATCCGGGTTTGGTGCATTGCGGGGTGCATGCCCGATGCAATTGCAACATGTAAACGTTGGTTTTGCCGCCGATAGGGCTGTATCGGCTGACCTCGCACGCATTGAACTCCTTTGGGCACACGCGAGGACTGAGGCCCGAACCGATGGCCCATGGCTCTTTGGCCAGTACTCTCTTGCCGATGTGTTTTATGCCCCTGTTGCCGCACGGATCGTCGGCTATGACCTGCCGGTGACGGAAACCGCGCGGCGCTATTGTAAGACCACAATCAATGATCCCGCGTTCAAAGAGTGGCGCGCTGAGGGGCTAAAGGTCAGTTATGATCCCTTCCCCTACAACTTTGGAACTCAAACACGCCCTTGGCCGGCGGCATGATCGAGGCCGCGACGATTTGGCAGATAAAAATCTTACCGTTACCGCCCACGTTAATCATTCTTAAACACCCCCTGCCTACCCATTAACCATAAACGGTGAAGGGTCAGACATGGTTTCACGCGCCTATACAGTCGCGTTTCAGGGGGTTGAGGCGCGCATGGTCGAGGTGCAATGCGCCGTGACTGCAGGCTTGCCCGCTTTTTCGATTGTCGGTTTACCTGACAAAGCAGTGTCAGAAGCGCGCGACCGCGTGCGCACCGCGTTAACCTCCATGGCGATTGCGTTGCCCTCCAAACGCATCACGATCAACCTAAGCCCTGCGGATCTGCCCAAAGAAGGCAGCCACTTTGACCTGCCAATCGCGCTTGCGCTGTTGGCGGCTCTCGATATCTTGCCAGACGATGTCACTCAAAATGTTGTGGCCCTGGGCGAGCTTTCTCTTGATGGCTCGCTGATTCCGGTGGTCGGTGCCCTGCCCGCCGCGATGGCCGCTGCCGAACATAACCGCAGCCTGCTCTGTCCTGCCGCCTCTGGTGCTGAGGCCGCATGGGTTGGCAGCGCGCAGGTGATCGCCGCTGCCAGCCTTGGCGATGTGGTGCGTCATTATACAGGCCAGGTCCCTCTAAGCCCTGCGGAACCGGGCGAAGTGTCCAACCCGCCGCACGCCCGTGATTTGCGCGATGTCAAAGGTCAGGAACGCGCCAAGCGCGCGCTGGAAATAGCCGCCGCCGGGCGGCACCATCTGATGTTTGTCGGCACGCCAGGGTCAGGAAAAAGCATGTTGGCCGCGCGCCTGCCTTCCATCCTTCCCCCCCTCACCGCATCTGAGGCGTTAAGCACGTCAATGATCCATTCGCTGGCTGGGCTTTTGGACGAGGGCGGCATTTCGCGCGCCCGCCCGTTCCGGGAACCCCACCACACCGCGTCAATGGCCGCGATCATCGGAGGCGGCCGCCAAGCCAAACCTGGCGAGGTGTCGCTGGCCCATAACGGCGTCCTGTTCATGGATGAATTTCCCGAGTTCCCCCGAGCCGTTCTGGAGACTCTGCGCCAGCCCATCGAAACCGGCGAAGTGATGATCGCCCGCGCCAATGCGCATGTGAAATACCCCTGCAAATTCATGCTGGTGGCTGCGGCCAACCCGTGCAAATGCGGATATCTTTCTGACCCGGCCCGCGCCTGCGCCCGCGTTCCCCATTGCGGCGAGGATTACATGGGCCGCATTTCCGGGCCGCTGATGGACCGGTTTGACCTGCGGGTCGATGTGCCACCTGTGGCGTTTACCGATCTGGATCTACCCCCAAACGGCGACACGTCAGCGCAGGTTGCGGCGCGTGTTGCGCTCGCCCGCGACGTTCAACACGCCCGATTTGAGGGGCACACTGGCATGACCGTAAATGCGGATGCCGAAGGCGATATGTTGGAAGAAATCGCCTCCCCCGACAGCGAGGCGCGCGCATTGCTGACCAAAGTGGCCGACCGCTTTCATCTTTCCGCACGTGGTTATCACCGAGTGATCCGTGTGGCCCGGACCATCGCCGATCTTGAAGGCGCAGAAACTGTGCGCCGACCTCATATCGCCGAAGCGGTCAGCTTTCGCCTGGCCGGTCCCGTTGTTGCCTGATCCACGCCGCCAGACTGTCTAAACTCTCTTTTGCTTCCGGCAGGATATTGTGAAAGATCGGCCAGACATGTGGCAGATCATGCTGTTCGACCAAGGTCACGTCGACGCCGTCCCGCTGGCAAACCTGGGACAGGCTAAGGGCGTCGTCATGCAGTATTTCAGTGTCACCAACAGTAATCCAGATCGGCGGCGCGCCTTCAAATTTCCCAAAAACTGGGCTGACCCTTGGATCTTCTGGCGGGTGCTGCATCAAGAACATCTGTCCCATGCGGTCCGCTCTTATGGCAGGCAGCAAAACGTCACAATCCGCATTTTTTTGGAAACTTTCGCCGCTATGGGTCATGTCTGTGAGCGGCGAAAACCCAAAGACCGCCCCGGGCAGTGCCGCACCTTTTGCACATAAATCAGCCAGCAATCCAAACGCCAGCGCGCCCCCTGCACTGTCCCCGCCTATCACGATATCCCGCGGCGCTGTGCCAGCTGCGACCAAAGCGTTCCAAGCGGTCAATGCGTCGTCGGGGGCGGCGGGAAACGGGGCCTCTGGAGCAAGGCGGTATTGGGGCAAGATCGCACGGGCACCCAAACGATACGCCAGTTGCGCCACCATTGCCGCATGGGTGCGCGGGCTGCCAAATGTAAATCCACCGCCATGAAAATACAAAATTGTCAGGGGGTTGGCGGCAACGTGCTTTGGGACGATCTCGAGTGCTGGCAGATGAGCCAATTTTGTCCATCGCTGAGTGGTTCCCCGCGGCGCATGAAACAAGAGCTTGGCCTGAAATTCAAAGGCTCTGCGCAGCGGTTCAGGTGTTTGGGCGCGTACCATGCGGGGTTTTTCAACCCGGCGCAGCCACCCATTCAGAAGATACCGCTGGAGGCTCATGCAAGTTTGCCCTCGATCGCCTCCCAAATCTTGCCGGCAATATTTTCATCGTTGAACCTTTCAAGTTCTTGAATGCCGGTCGGTGATGTCACGTTGATCTCGGTAAGGTAGTCGCCAATCACATCAATCCCGACAAACACCTGCCCCTTTTCCTTGAGCAACGGTCCGATTGCTGCGCAAATCTCCAGATCGCGATCCGTCAGGCCGACTTTTTCTGGCCGCCCACCGACATGCATATTCGAACGCGTCTCGCCCTCGGCAGGGACGCGGTTGATCGCGCCAACCGCAACACCGTCCACAAGGATGACGCGTTTGTCGCCTTTTGAGACAGCAGGCAAAAACTTCTGCACGATCAACGGCTCGCGCGAAAACCCCGTAAAAAGCTCATGCAGCGATGACAGATTGCGATCATTGGCATCCAACCGGAAAACCCCTGCACCCCCATTGCCATAAAGCGGCTTCAGGATAACATCGCCGTGTTTGGCCTTGAACGCCTTGATGGTGATCAGATCGCGGGCGATGGTTGTCGGCGGCGTCAGGTCGGGAAAGTCCAGCACCATGAGTTTTTCAGGATAATTGCGCACCCAGAACGGGTCGTTGACGACCAGCGTTGTCTTTTTGAGCCGATCCAACAGGTGCGTTGAAGTAATGTAGTGCATGTCAAAGGGCGGGTCCTGACGCAGCCACACCACATCAAAAGTCCCCAGATCCACTTCGCGTTCTGGCCCAAGTTGCGCGTGATTGCCCTGCACCCGCTGCACGGTGAAATCATGCCCGCGTGCGGTGATCCGCCCCTCTTGATAGGCCAGATGATCCGGCGTGTAAAAAAACAGTTGATGACCGCGCGCCTGTGCTTCCTCTGCGAGGCGAAAACTGCTGTCGGCGTTGATATTTACGTCCCCAATAGGGTCCATCTGAAAGGCGATTTTCATGGGGTGCTCCGTGCTGCTTGCCCCTTTAGATGGCCCAGCAAAGGCAAGGACGCAATGGGTCAGCCATGGCCAAACGCGTTTTCGATGATATGCGTCGCGCCTGTTCCGTCAACCAGGGCCACATCAAAACGCACGTTTGTCAGGCTCCCGTTTGGTTCGTGTGCCAGATATTCTTCGGCAGAATTATAGATCCGCTGCATCTGCCGCGCCCCAAGGCTTTCAGCGGCGTGTGTGAAGTCGCGGCTTTGTTTTACCTCGACAAAAATTAGGCCCGACCCATCGCGAATAACCAGATCAATTTCGCCCGATTTACCGCGCCAACGATGCCGAGCCACAGCAAATCCCCGGCGTTCATAATCCTGCGCAATTCGGTTTTCTGCAGCCAAACCTGCGTGAAAAGCCGCCTTGCCACGGTGATGCTTTTCGCCGGTGCCCATGTTTCCTAATCCTTACTCAGAGCCAAAGCCGCCTGATAAACCTGTCTACGCGGCAGGCCGTGGGCTTGCGCCACAAGATCGACCGCATCCCGCATCGACATATCATTCAATGCGCGCGTCAAATCAGACAATAAGTCATCTTCCTTAACACTTTCCAAATGGCCCCGATCAATCAAGACAACCACTTCGCCTTTGGGGGTGTGTTTCGCAAACCTTTCTGCCAGGTTCTCAAGTGTGTCGCGTTGCACTTCTTCGAATTTCTTGGTCAATTCGCGACACATTGCGGCTTTCCGCTCCGCACCCAGCACCGCCGCTGCGTCCCGCAACATTGCCCCCAGGCGCTTGGGCGATTCGTAAAAGACCAGCGTGCCAGGAATGTCGCGCAACTTTTCAAGTTCGGCACAGCGCGCCGCCTTGGCATTTGGTAAAAATCCGGCAAAGAAAAACGCGTCTGTGGGCAACCCGCCCAGGGCCAGCGCCGTCAGAACAGCCGAAGGTCCCGGCGCGCATGTCATCATCAACCCCGCCTGCGCCACAGCACGGGCCAATTCAAACCCCGGATCTGCAATCAACGGCATCCCCGCCTCTGACGCATAGGCGACTGATTTGCCGCTCCGAATGGCGCTGAGCAAACGGTCTTGGGTTGCCGTGCTGCTGTGATCATGCAGGGCAATAATGCGCCGATCCGCCAAAGGCACACCGTGAATGTCCATCAACCGACGCAGGCTACGTGTGTCCTCAGCCGCCAACACCTCGGCCGACGCCAGCACATCAAGCGCGCGCAGCGTGATATCGCGTGCAGAGCCAATCGGGACGCCAACAAAATACAAACCCGGCACGAGTACGCTCTTTTGATAATTCACGCTGGACCCCCCTTTCGCACTCTCTATGATCACGCCAATGTTAAGTGGCAAGCAATTGCCAACCTATCACTGGGGGAGTGAGTTCACGATGATTGCCTTTTTCCAAGCCAGCCGCAAGAAGCTGCGGCTTTTGATGTTACCTCTGTTTGCCATGATCCTTGCTGCCTGTGATCCGATTGCCCTTGGCGGGGTAACAAATATTGGCGGCCCAAAGATTGACACCGCTGCGCCGGTGCCTGTGGCCCTTCTTGTCCCGCGCGGCGGATCGGGCAGCGACAATCTGCTTGCGCAAAACCTTGAAAATGCAGCACGTCTGGCGATGCGCGACCTTGACGGCGTCCAGATTGATCTGCGGGTTTATGCAACTGCAGGCCAGGCAAGCACCGCCGCAAGTGCTGCGGCACAAGCCGTGAGCGAAGGTGCAAGGATTATCATCGGGCCAGTCTATGGTGAGGCAGCCAATGCGGCTGGTCTTGCCGTCGCATCGCAAGGCGTTAACGTTTTGTCGTTCTCGAACAACCCGACAATCGCTGGCGGAAATGTCTATGTCCTTGGGCCAACTTTTGAAAACACCGCCAATCGTTTGGTAGGTTTCGCCAAACGCAATGGCAAAGACCGCATCGTGATTTTGCATGCGCAGGACGTCGCCGGACAATTGGGTCGCAATGCCATTCAACAGGCAATCTCGGCCAATGGTGCGACTTTGGCAGGAAGCGTTGACTATTCGCTCAGTCAAGAATCGGTGATTGCCGCAGTCCCGCGCGTCAAGGCCGCCGTGAGCAATTCAGGTGCAAACGCGGTTTTCCTGACGACTTCATCTGCCAGCGCGCTGCCTCTTTTTGCACAGCTTCTTCCAGAAGCAGGTTTGCCGATTGCCACGACGCAATACATCGGCCTGACGCGGTGGGATATCCCACCACAAACCCTCGCTTTGCCCGGTGTGCAGGGCGGTTGGTTCGCGCTGCCTGACCCCGGTGCGACGGGGGCGTTTGCACAAAAATACTCAGCTGCCTATGGCGGCGCACCACATCCGCTGGCCGGGCTTGCTTTTGACGGCATTGCTGCAGTGGGGGCGCTGGTGAAATCTGGCAAATCTTCTGCACTCACTGGCGCATCGCTGACCCAGGGTGCGGGTTTCCGCGGGGCCAGCGGTATTTTCCGCCTGCGCAACAACGGCACCAATGAACGGGGGCTTGCAGTTGCAACGATCCGCAACAATGGCGTTGTCGTTCTTGAAGGTGCACCGCAGGGCTTTGGCGGCGCTGGGTTCTGAATTGGGCACTCATAAAACGTTAGAAACATCCTCAGGCGCGGTTGATCAGCCGCGCCTGATTTGCGCGCCAGAGATGATTTTTGACACAAGCGCAATTACGACCGCATTAAAGGAAGCCTGCACCGATCGCGATCCCACAGCGCTGCGCGCCTGCGCCGTAAGCATTTTGAGCGCCGCGCAAAAGGAAGGCCGGGCCAGGATCGCAGAGGGCTTTGCCGCATCCCCGTTTGACGCACGCCCCATGACCCGTGCCTATACCTACCTGACAGATAATCTGGTAAAGTCGGCGCTTTTTGTAGCGGCTGAACTGCTGCATCCCAAGCCTAACCCGACAGAAAGCGAGCGTTTGTCGGTGATCGCCGTAGGCGGATATGGACGCGGCGAAATGGCACCGTTTTCGGATGTCGATCTGCTGTTTCTGATCCCCTACAAAGCGACAGCATGGTCGGAAAGCGTCATCGAAAGCATGCTTTATATCTTATGGGATCTAAAGCTAAAGGTGGGCCACGCCACCCGAACCATTCGCGACTGCGTGCGTCTTGGATCCGAAGACTTCACCATCCAAACCGCCCTTTTGGAACATCGGTTCATCACTGGTGACAAAGCTCTGGCATCGAACCTGAAAAAAGCGCTGAAGAAGGACCTTTTTTCAGGTTCGGGAAGTGACTTTATCGAGGCCAAACTGGAAGAACGTGATCGCCGGCACATAAAACAAGGCGAACGGTATGTTGTTGAACCGAATGTGAAAGAAGGCAAAGGCGGCCTGCGTGATTTGCATTCGCTTTTCTGGATTTCCAAGTTCATTCATAAAGTGGATAAGATTGCCGATCTTGTGGCCAAGGGGGTTTTTCGGGCGGATGAGTTTGAAACCTTTAAGGCGGCAGAAGACTTCCTTTGGGCTGTGCGCGGACATCTGCACCTGCTGACGGGTCGCGCCACCGAACAGCTGACCTTTGACATGCAGGTTCAGGTCGCGGCGGCCATGGGGTTCGAAGACACGCAAGGGCGGCGCGGGGTCGAGGTTTTCATGCAAAGCTATTTTCGCCATGCCACAGCTGTGGGCGATCTGACCCGCATTTTCCTCACCAGTCTTGAGGCCATGCATGTCAAGGCTGAGCCGCTGCTGGAACGCATATTCCGGCGCCGTCCCAAGATCCGTGCGGGGTTTGAAGTCGTTCACAACCGGATTGCCATCTCGGACAAAGCGGCCTTTCTATCTGATAAGCTGAACCTGCTCCGCATATTTGAAGAAGCATTGCGGACCGGCATGTTGATCCACCCGGACGCGATGCGCCTCATCAAAGGCAACCTGCATCTGATTGACGACACCATGCGCACCGAACCTGAGGCCCAGCGCATCTTTCAGGATCTGCTTCTAAAACATGGCAACCCGGAACGCGCCTTGCGCCGGATGAACGAATTGGGTGTGCTTTCCGCGTTCATCCCTGAATTCGAGCCCATCGTGGCGATGATGCAGTTCAATATGTACCACAGCTATACGGTCGACGAGCACACGATCCAGTGCATTGCCAATCTTGCCCGGATTGAGAAAAGCGAACTTGAAGAAGAGCTGCCCGTTGCCTCTTCGATCTTGAAAAAAGGCGTAAACCGCAAGGTTCTTTATATCGCTTTGCTTTTACATGACATCGGCAAGGGCCGTCCAGAGGACCATTCGATTCTGGGGGCCAAGATGGTTCGCAAAATTGCCCCGCGGTTGGGATTGAAACAGGATGAAGTAGACACCGCAGAATGGTTGGTGCGCTATCATTTGTTGATGTCCGACATGGCCCAGAAACGCGACATTGCCGACCCGCGCACCGTGCGCGATTTTGCAAAAGCCGTGCAGACGGTGAAACGGCTGGACCTGCTTTGTGTGCTCACTGTCTGTGACATTCGCGGTGTAGGCCCAAACACGTGGAACAACTGGAAGGCCGTTCTGATCCGCGCACTCTATCGTCAAACCGAACGCGCCCTTGAGAAGGGTCTTGAGGATCTTAACCGCGAAAACCGGGGCACCGAGGCCAAGAAGGCCCTGCGTAACGCATTAAAGGATTGGCCCCGCAAGGCGCTGCAAATTGAAACGGCGCGGCATTACAATCCCTATTGGCAGGGGCTGCATGTCACGGCCCATGTCGCCTTTGCCGAACTGCTGCGTGACATCGGACATGACGATGTGCGCATCGACCTGCACCCGGACGAAGACCGGGATGCCACCCGCGCCTGTTTTGTGATGGCCGATCACCCCGGCATCTTCTCACGACTTGCGGGTGCCTTGGCACTGGTGGGGGCCAATGTGGTGGACGCGCGCAGTTATACCACCAAGGACGGCTTTGTGACGGACGCCTTCTGGATACAGGATGCCGACGGCAACGCCTACGAATCCGCCCGCCTGCCCCGCCTGCGCCAGATGATCGCCAAGACCCTGCGCGGTGAAGTTGTCGCGCGCGACGCGCTCAAATCTCGCGACAAGGTCAAGAAGCGCGAAAAGGCGTTCAAGGTACCGACCCATATCACCTTCGACAACGAAGGATCCGAGATCTACACCATCATCGAGGTCGACACCCGCGACCGCCCTGGCCTGCTTTATGATTTGACCCGCGCCATGGCTGCCTCCAACGTCTATATCGCCAACGCCGTGATCGCGACCTACGGCGAACAGGTGGTAGATACGTTTTATGTGAAGGACATGTTCGGGTTGAAGTATTATTCTCAGAGCAAGCAAAACACGCTTGAGAAAAGATTGCGACAGGCGATAGTGGAAGGCGTTGAACGGGCTGAGGGATAACTTCGGCTGCCATATTGCTTGGCTGTACTAATGTTCTGACCCATTGCACAACTTTGGACAGTTAAACCGCAAACGCCAGCGCACTCCAGTTATTGGCGATTTAGATCGTGATGTCTTTGAAGGTGAATCGTTTTCAAGCGAGCCCAGCATTCACAACGTTTTCGGGAACATTTTTGAATGGACGTCAGAATATTATCAATTTTCAGAATTTTGCTTAAGAATAATGGCGGAGACGAAGGGATTCGAACCCTCGAACGCTTGCACGTTACTCCCTTAGCAGGGGAGCGCCTTCGACCACTCGGCCACGTCTCCGTCGACCCGTCTACATAAGCGGCAATGAGGGGGCAAGAGTGAAAGTGGTCTTTCACCCCACCCATTTCATCGGCGGTTGACAGACCATGAAGACAGAACCTGCATATCGTCACTTAGGCAAATGGATATTCAAACTGAGCACCTTTCCGACGTCTTTGTTGTTAAAAAGGCCAGTCAGGTCACTGGGACGGTCGTCAGCGACATCACTGCCATGCTGTACCGCAGGTTCCTAGGTATTAAACAAGAAGTGCAGCACATCGCCGTCTTTGACCACATATGCCTTGCCCTCTGCCCGCATTTTGCCCGCCTCTTTCGCAGGCCCCTCACCGCCCAGAGATACAAAATCATCATAGGCGATGGTTTCGGCGCGGATGAAGCCTTTTTCGAAATCTCCGTGGATCACGCCAGCGGCCTTGGGGGCGGAGGTGCCGTGTTTGATGGTCCAGGCGCGGGCCTCTTTCGGGCCGACGGTGAAATAGGTTTCAAGGTGCAGCAGTTCGTATCCAGCGCGGATCAGGCGGTCTAGGCCCGCCTCAGCCAGACCCATTTCGTCAAGGAACATCTGGGCCTCTTCAATCTCAAGCTGGCTGATTTCCTCTTCAATCTGGGCAGAGATGATCACATGGGCGTTGCCTTGGGACGCGGCCATCCCGGCGACCTTCGCAGAAAACGCATTGCCCGTCGCCGCGTCACCTTCACCCACGTTGCAGACATAAAGCACCGGTTTGGTCGTCAGCAGTTGCAGCATCCGCCAAGCCTTGCGGTCGTCGTCGTCGACGGAAACCACGCGGGCGGGGTTGCCTGCTTCAATCGCGTCTTGGGCCATAGCCAACAGGCGGTCCTGCTGCACCGCGTCTTTATCATTGCCTTTTATCTTGCGCACCAGGCCCGCCCGGCGTTTTTCGATGCTTTCCAGATCCGCCAGCATCAGCTCGGTGTCGATGGTTTCGGCATCCGCCACCGGGTCCACGCGGCCTTCGACATGGGTCACATCGCCGTCTTCAAAACATCGCAGCACATGTGCGATTGCGTCGACCTCGCGGATGTTGGCCAGAAACTGATTGCCCAGCCCCTCGCCTTTGGAGGCCCCTTTGACCAGACCCGCGATGTCCACGAATGTCATGCGGGTGGGAATGATCTGTTTCGATCCTGCGATGGCGGCAAGTTTTTCCAACCGCGCGTCGGGCACGGCAACCTCGCCCACGTTGGGTTCGATCGTGCAAAACGGAAAGTTCGCGGCCTGTGCCGCTGCGGTGCGGGTCAGCGCGTTGAAAAGTGTCGATTTGCCAACGTTTGGCAAACCCACGATACCCATTTTAAAACCCATGTGCCGCGTCCTTTATCAAAGCTCGCGTTTTCCTAGGGTGTGACGCGGCGGGGCGCAAGTCTCAGCGCGCGCGTCGGTCCTCGCGGGCCTGAAAAATCAAGAGCCATGCCAACAGAATAAACATCGGATGGGTCAGGCCGCCGGAAAAGATGAGCGCTGGGATCCAGATGATAAAAACGATCACACTCAGGATCGGTCGGCCCGTTAGCAGGATCGAAAGCGGCGGAAGCAAGATGGCGAGAATGTAATTCATTTAAAAGAAATAGGACCTGAATTTCTATTTTCAATTTCCTTGCAGGGTCCGGCCCAATATTTGTGGAACACCTCAAAGCGAAGGAACATTGATTTTTCCTACGCTTTTCGGCATTGCAGCTTCAACTCCAAAAGAAAGCCGCCATCATGACTCGTATTGACGCCAAATTCGCAGACCTCAAGGCCCAAGGGAAAAAGGCGTTTGTGTCCTATATTATGGCCGGGGACCCCGATTTTGACACTTCGCTGGAAATCGTGCGGGGCCTGCCCGATGCGGGTGTTGACGTAATTGAGCTGGGTTTGCCGTTTACCGATCCGATGGCCGATGGCCCGACGATCCAATTGGCAGGGCAAAGGGCATTGGTGGCCGGCATGACCCTGCGCCGCACGCTAGATCTGGCTATTGCCTTTCGCAAGGGTGACGACACGACCCCGATTGTGCTGATGGGCTATTATAATCCGATCTATTCCATGGGCGTTGAAACGTTCCTGAAAGAAGCAATTGCCGCTGGGATCGATGGGTTGATTGTCGTCGATCTGCCCCCCGAAGAAGACAGCGAACTGTGCCTGCCAGCCAAAGAGGCGGGGCTTAATTTCATCCGACTGGCCACGCCGACCACGGACGACAAACGCCTGCCTCAGGTGGCTCAGAACACATCGGGCTTTATATATTATGTCTCTATCACAGGGATCACCGGGTCCGCCGAAGCGGATGCAGGCGATGTTGCCCCCGAAGTCGTGCGTATTCAAAAGGCCAGTAATCTGCCGGTGATCGTCGGGTTTGGGGTGAACACGCCCGAGAAATCCCGTGCGATTGCCGAAGTTGCAGATGGTGTTGTGGTTGGTTCCGCCATTGTGTCGCGCATCGCCAAAGGTGACAGCGTCGCGGATGTGCTGGCCTTCGTGAAATCGCTGTCAGATGGGGCGCATTCCGCCTGACATCTGGCATGCAAGCGGCCTGCCCCGCCTAGCTATTTCGCGCGTCATCAAGATATTCTCTGAGCGACGTCAATGTCGGTTTGATCTGGGTTAACTTGTCTACATCAAAACCCGCCACCAGCGCGTTAAACTCCGGTGCCAGCGCCTGAATGGTGTCATCGCGCATCTTTCGCCCCGCTGGGGTCAGCCACACCCGTTTGGACCGTCCATCATCAGGATTGGCGCGCAACTCGATCAGCCCATGCGACACCAACCCTTTCAAGGTATGGGTCATTGATGTCTTAGGCACTTGGAATGCGCGGGCCATGTCGATAGGCACCGCCCCATCACCCCGATTGATCAGGTGATTGAGCACCGCAAAGTGCGGCGCGATCAATCCTTTCGGCAGGCGCGCCTCTAAAACTGCGCGACTGAGCTGTTCTATGATCCCGATTTCCTTGAAAATCTCGAACATCAGGATCGGATCATGTTTGTCCGTCAATCAATTTCGCCTTTAATGGCCAACGCGGTGTACGCGGTACCGTTGGACCATAGCCCAGCCGCCCTAACATTTGAACCGTGCCGCCGCCCGGTGCCAACATCGCATGTACAGCGTCATAGTGGGGAGCCATCTCGGGATATTCCTGCAACGCCTGACTGACCGGATGCAAAGCCAACCCACTTCCTGTGGTCGCAAGATTCAACCGCAACCAGCGCCGTCCAGCGTTAATATGATCCTGCCGAGTATTTGTGGGCGTGGTGATCACCGCATAGGCCGGTGTCGCTTGCAACATCTCACTATATATCTTGATTCCCTCCTTGAATCCGGTGCTGTCGGGGTCCGCCTGATCTTCGCGGGTCAGGACCCCAACCAACATCAGGCTTTCCAAGAACGGGCCACCCAGATCAATACCATCCGGCATGGCGTTGATCTCGGCTTTGCCAAAGCGCATCAGATCAACACTTTCTTGCATCGTGCGTGGTGTCATCGCCTCGACCATCCACGCATCCCATGTCAGTTTTCGAAGGGACGAAACCATCGTTGGGTCGGTATGAATATCTGCGACCAACCGCAATGTATCAGCAAGCTCAGGGGGCACCGCACGCGCTTCGTACGGTTCCTTGCACGAGCGGCGATCAAGGATATGGTCGGCCAAAGCGTCTGCTTTGCCACCTTTGCTGAATTTGGCCTCGGCGATGGCCCCCTCTGGTCCATCCGGAAAAAGAGCAAGGTCAACTGAGTATCCATCTGCCCCGGCCGCCAAGACCATCTGTTCCAAAAAACACCCCAGCCCAATGGTGATCTGGCGATCGTATGGATCCGTTTCGGGCAAGCGGCGGGTTTCGTCACGAAAGACACGCAGACGATCATCGCCAATCAATTCAACCTGCCAGGGCTGCAAGTTGTGGGGGTTTGGCGCAAGCAGGGCAAAGCTGAGCGCGTTAAGCCGGGCGTCGTCATAGCTGCCTGCCAAAGACCATGGCCGAAGTGCGCTTTCGGGCGTACGGGTGGCCAAAAAGCCGGTTGCCGAAGTTGCGGCGGCCACAACAATGCCGCCCCCGATCAAAGCAAGTGTTTTGCGGCGGGAAAGTTCCATGCCAGAAAGTCCTCTTTTTGGTGCGATATGGTACTACTTTATATAGTGCGATATCGAACCAATCAAGCCATTTCTGCAATTGCTCTTTTTTGGTGAAATTGGTAAAGAAAAATGACCAATATCAAAGTGAGTCTAATATGCCCGTCATCACCAACATTGCCGATCTGAAACGCATCTACGAACGCCGGGTGCCACGCATGTTCTTTGACTATGCGGAATCGGGCAGTTGGACGGAGCAGACATTCCGCGAAAACACCTCGGATTTTGACCAGATCAGGCTGCGCCAGCGGGTGGCCGTCGATATGACCGGGCGCAGCACCGCAACAAAGATGATAGGTGAAGACGTATCGATGCCTGTCGCCCTCGCCCCGGTTGGCTTCACCGGCATGCAAAACGCCGATGGTGAAATGAAAGCGGCAAAAGCGGCCGAAGCCTTTGGCGTGCCGTTTACCCTTTCCACCATGTCGATCTGTTCGATCGAAGACGTTGCAACTGTGACCACCAAGCCGTTCTGGTTTCAGGTCTATACCCTACGAGACAGTGATTTCATGCAACGATTGTTCGACCGGGCCAAGGCCGCAAATTGTTCTGCCATCGTGATCACGGTTGATCTGCAGATCATGGGCCAACGTCACAAGGACTTGAAAAACGGCCTGTCCGCGCCACCAAAATTTACAATTAAATCAATGGCCAATCTGGCGACCAAAGTGCCTTGGGGGCTAGAAATGCTTGGCACCAAACGGCGGTTTTTTGGCAATATCGTCGGCCATGCCAAAGGCGTGAAAGACCCTTCGTCGCTTTCCTCCTGGACCGCCGAAGCTTTTGATCCGGCGCTGAATTGGGATCGCATTGCCGAATTCCGCAAGATGTGGGGCGGCAAGGTGATCATCAAAGGTATTCTGGACGCTGAGGACGCAAAAATGGCGCTGAAGGTTGGTGCTGACGCGATCATCGTTTCAAACCACGGCGGGCGGCAATTGGACGGTGCGGTAAGTTCGATCAGCGCCCTACCTTCAATTCTGGATGCTGTGGGAGACAAGATTGAGGTGCATTTGGATAGCGGTATCCGCTCTGGCCAGGACGTGCTCAAAGCGATGGCGATGGGTGCAAAAGGCACCTACATCGGACGCGCGTTTGTCTATGGATTGGGCGCGATGGGTCAGGCTGGGGTGACAAAGGCGCTTGAGGTGATCCACCGCGAACTGGACATCACAATGGCGCTCTGCGGGGAAACATCCGTCGAAAACCTGGGGCGGCAAAACCTGCTGGTGCCAAAGAACTTTGGCGGCGACTGGCAGGACTAGAGCGCGACCTTTGCCCGGCGTGCAAGCGCCGGGATCAACACGATTGCGGTCACCGCCAGCAGGATAGCGATCACAACAAACGCCGTGCGCAGACCAAATCCCTGGGCGATCACCCCCATCATCGGCGGCCCAAAAAAGAACGCCCCATAGCCCAGAACCGACGCGCGGCTGATTGCGGCCAATCGCGACGCATCCGGGACGCTGCGCCCCACAAAAGCCAGCGCCAAAGGGGCCACGACAGAAATCCCCAAACCACCCAGCGCAAACCCAGCCAGCGCCATCGGAACATTTGTGGCCAACCCCGCCAGCAACAATCCACTGGTGGACACCAGCGTGGCCACCAACATCAACGTTGTATCGCGCATGAACCGCGCCAATCCATGCCCAGACAACCGGCCAACCCCCATGGTCAGACCCAACAGCGCCGGGCCCATCGCCCCTTCACCCGGTGTACCGCCCAGGGTCCGCTCCAGATGCAAAGCTGACCACCCCTCAGACGAGGCCTCGGCCAGGAATGCCACCAGAACGACCAGCCCTGCCATGATCACCAAACGGTGTGGCATCTCGGCGGGTGTCCCATCTGTCCCGTCTTCAATATTCGGGCTGACATCGCGTGCGGCATAGGCAAGCCCCGTCAGGACAACCACCAAAAACGCAAAGATCACCCGTAGATCAACCTGCGCCTCGCGCAGCACACCCGCCAGCAATGCGGCCCCCGCGTAGGCGAACGAATAAAGCGCATGGTTCAGATTCATCAAGGTGCGGCCAGATCGGGCTTCGATCTCGGACACGCGCGCATTGATCAACACATCCGTCACCCCCGACCCGATGGACGCAACCAACATCGCCAGCGCCAGGATCACCAGAAGCGACGAAAAACTGGCAGCGAACATCCCCGCGGCCACCACTAGAATCGCCACAGGCAACGCCTTGCCGCCCACCAACCGTTGCGCAAGCGGTGCAAGCCACATGGCCCCGACAGCGCCAAGGGCCGCGAAAAAGACCGCAACGCCGTAGGCCCCGTCAGACGCGCCGACATTGGCCTTTATCACTGGCATATGCGCAAAATACACCGCCCATGCGACCCCGATGGCGATGAATCCCGCCAATGGTTTACGGGTCAGGTAAAGATCATGTTTGATGCTCATGCCACCGCCCTTGCCACGGGTTTGGTCAAATGCCAACACAGCATTGAACGGACAGGGTGGATTTGTTCTTTTCAACCCTGCCAAACCGTTCTATACGCGCGACTTCACGCGGGGACTACAGCCTTGGAGGGGCCCCGCCCTATATATATTGGAGATTAAAATGGCCGGAGAGATTCCAGATCTTGAAGCCCAGGTACGGACGGGGACAGGCAAGGGCGCCGCTCGTCAGGCACGCCGTGATGGCATGGTACCGGGGATTGTTTTTGGTGGCGACACAGACCCACTGCCGATTAACATCCCGTTCAACAAACTGCTGACCATGCTGCGCGCAGGCCGCTTTAAGGCGACCTTGTTCAACATGAAAGTCGAAGGCCACGATGACGTGCGCGTGATCTGCCGCGACGTCCAGCGCCATGTTGTCAAAGACCTGCCCACCCATGTGGATTTCATGCGTCTCAAGCGGACCACGAAAGTCAACCTGTTCATCCACGTTGACGTCATCGGCGAAGACGTATCACCCGGTCTGAAAAAGGGTGGCACCTTGACGTTGGTTCGTCCAGAAGTCGAACTGGTCGTGACCGCGGCTGATATTCCTGAAAGCATTACCATTGATGTTTCGGAGTTGGAAATTGGCGACAGCGCGACAATCTCGCATGTCAAACTGCCTGCGGGGTCTAAGCCCGTCATCGACCGCGATTTTGTGATCGCACAGATCTCTGCCCCATCTGCCCTGAAAAGCGCCGATGAAGACGAGGACGAAGATACAGCCGTGGATGAAGTGCCCACCACCGAGATGGGCGCACCAGACGGTGAAGAAAGCTAAGCAAACCGCACATCTGGGATTTGCTGAGACGGGGCCGCTGATGCGGCCCCGTTTTTTCATGTCCACGGCACGTTACGTCCCTATTTCCAATTGCTGCAAAGCGGATCAGGGAGTGCAAAAAACGATTTGATGCTTTTGTCGCTGAAGCGGTGAAGTCGGGCATCGACCTTGTCCCCAATCCACCACACCTCTTGCAACAACCCCACGACCATCGCATCGTACATAAATTACCACCGAAAGGCAGATCATTATGAAAGTTGTCGTTATGGGCGCGGGCGTCATTGGCGTCACAACCGCATATTACCTTGCAAAAGGTGGGGCCGAGGTGACTGTCATTGACCGGCAGGCTGGTCCGGGGCTGGAAACCAGCTATGCCAATGCGGGCGAATTGAGCTATGGCATGACCTCGCCCTGGGCGGCCCCCGGCATTCCGGTAAAGGCGGTCAAATGGTTGTTCATGAAACGCCGCCCGCTGTTCATCTGGCCGCTGATCAGCCCGACCATGTGGAAATGGTGCGTGCAGATGATCCAGAACTGCAACGACGAAAGCTATCGCATCAACAAGGGTCGTATGGTGCGGGTGTCGAACTATTCACGTGACGTGATGCCTGATCTGATTGCGGAAACCGGCATCGAATACGACGGCCGCGAACAAGGCACGCTCCAACTCTTTCGCACCGCCAAACAGATGAAAGGCTCAAAAGCCGATCAGGAGATTTTGGCGGAATATGATAGCCCTTACGAAGTGCTGGGCCGCGACGCCTGTATCGAGGTGGAACCGGCACTGGCCGAGGTGCGCAACAAATTCGTCGGTGGCCTGCGCCTGACCGCAGATCGCACTGGCGATTGCCGGTTGTTTACCATGGCATTGGCCGAAAAATGCGAGGAAATGGGCGTTGAATTTCAATACGGCCAGTCGATCAAAACCCTCGCCATCGAGGATGGCAAAATCGCCGGCATCAACACCGAAATTGCCGGGCGCATCACCGGTGACGCCTATGTCTGCGCCATGGGCAGCTATGCGGTGAACGTGCTGAATCCGGTTGGCGTGAAATTGCCCGTCTACCCGGTCAAAGGCTATTCCGTGACCCTGCCCGTCACCGACAATGCCTTTGCCCCGCAATCCACCATCATGGACGAAACCCACAAAGTCGCGATCACCCGCCTTGGCGACCGCATTCGCGTCGCAGGCACCGCAGAGATTGCCGGGTATTCCAGCCGCCTCGGCCCGCATGCCACCGACACCGTCAAACACGTGATCAGCGATCTGTTCCCCAAAGGCGGCGACATTACACGCGCCGAAGGCTGGACCGGCCTGCGGCCCATGACCCCCGACGGCACGCCAGTGCTGGGCCCTACACAGTTTGAGAACCTCTTTGTAAACACCGGACACGGCACGCTCGGCTGGACAATGGCGTGCGGATCAGGCCGTGCAGTTGCAGATGTAGTGCTGGGTAAAACACCCGAAATTTCGATGGAGGGGCTGACGGCGGCGCGGTATCAGCGGTGAATGGAGGAGGTGCGACTGGCAGTGTCCGCGGTGCGGACCAAGCCTTCATTTGATGAATATCGGCTAGCAGCTCAACGAAGGCCATTGGCATAATCTTCCAGTTGGGTGGCCACTGTTCCATATCCGTCTAGAAATCCCATTTCCTCATGCGATTGCCGCGCATCCGACGAGCGATGCCGCGCTGTCGCAGTATATGTCGTTCCACCGCTTCCATTGTCTTCGAACTCGATAATGGCGGTCATGAAGGGATCGGCGGCGGGCTACCAACCCTCGCTGCAGGTATCGGTGAACACTAGTCGCTTGCCTTCTTCAACCTCAAGACAAACGCTTTCACTCGCCATCTTGTTGCCTTCGACATTCATCACAATGTTAAAGCGTCCGCCGACCCGTAGGTCGATCTCACAAGCATCGACAGAATGCGGTTTGGGTACGAAAAACCGCTTGATATGTTCCGGCGCTGTTCAGCATTTCCATAGCAGCGCCGGAGGCGTGTTGAGAGCACGTGTAAAGGTTAGATCGGTTTCGGGGCCGAGTTTCAATTGTCGCGTTCCTTCATCAAATTGGTGATGTAAACGTCAAGGTGATCCAAGCGGGCTTCCCAGATTGCACTCTGTTCACTCAGCCAATCTTTGGCTGGTAAAAAAGCGTTGGACGTGAGTTCACAAGTTCGTATTCGACCTTGCTTTTTCGATGTGATCAATCCCGCCGCTTCCAGCTTCTTCAGATGTTCCATAAGGGATGGCAGCGCCATGTCATGCGGCTTAGCCAATTCGCTCACGCTCGCCTCGCCGCGCGCAAGGCGTTGAAGGATTAAGCGTCATGTCGGATCGCCGGGGGCGGAGAGGCACAGATCTAGTTTTGAACCATACTTAGACATATCCCTAAGGAATAATGCACAGCGGTCTCTTGAATAACACTTAGGAAAAATCCTGAATAATGACGAATACTAATAAAGCGGCCCTTCGCTGCATACTTACGAATGAGCAGGTTGCGGCCCTCGGCTGAGCGTTACACCAAGCTCGGCTTTTTGGCCTTTGTAACTAATGCCACATCAAGCACATTTTAACACTAAGTACGGGGAGGAGCAGTTTCCTGCGGCTTTCAAACTATTCTTTCGGGAATGTGATCTGGTTCGCAGTCAGCCCCTTGCGGACATGTTAAAACGCCTCAAGCCGGGGGTCGGGTCAATGCAAAGCCAGTTCTCAAAAATTCGCAAGTTTTTCATTGTAATATTGGATACCTTGAGGGGTTGCCACGGCGTTCAGGCCGATCTGGAAAATTACCGCAATCAAAAAAAGTGGCTCAATAGGAACCGCTTTTGACATGCTCTATTTGGTCTACTCTGGCCCTCTTGCGGCGCTTTGCGGCAAAACAATCTTCCATCGCCGGACAAAGGCATCAAATATCGGGTCACCAGTAGTTAACACTTCTTGAGCGTTTTGGTCGGGTAAGACTGGGATGTACCCCCCATTCGCTGCACCTGCTCGACCTGGCCGATGCGACGGCCCTATCGCCACCCCATTGCACTGCCCCCCCCACCACGCTAGGCACGTTCCGACGCAACCCTAAGGCACGCACCGCGATGAAACCCATCCGTCTTATGTCCGGCTTCTTCACTGTGGGAATCTGGACCCTGCTCAGTCGTGTCATGGGCTTTGCCCGCGATGTGATGATCGCGGGATATCTGGGTGCAGGTCCGGTGGCCGAAGCCTTCCTCGTCGCCTTTTCCCTGCCCAACATGTTCCGCCGCTTCTTTGCAGAAGGGGCGTTCAACATGGCTTTTGTGCCGATGTTCTCCAAGCGGCTGGAGGCTGGCGACGACCCCGAAGGGTTCGCCCAGGACGCCTTTGTCGGCATGGCGTTTGTGCTAACCCTGTTCACGATCATCGGGGTAATTGCGATGCCGGGACTGGTGCTTTTGATGGCATCGGGGTTTGCAGGTGACGAACGCTTTGATCTGGCCGTTGAATATGGCCGTCTGGCGTTCCCATATATCTTGTTTATCTCTCTCGCCGCCTTGGTTTCCGGCGTCCTGAATGCCAATGGCCGCTTCATGGCCGCTGCCGCTGCACCTGTGGTCCTGAACGTCGTGTTTATCTCTGCCGTTTTGATCGGTGCCGCATTGGGGCGGCCCGGTTCTGACGCCCTTGGGGTTGGCATTGATCAGGCTCTGGGCATGCGGGTCGGGGACACGCTGGCACTGTCGGTACCGCTGGCAGGCCTGGCGCAATTGGCGCTGGTGTGGTGGGCGGCCCGGCGCGCGGGCTTTACCTTGCGCATCAACCGCCGCCCGCGCCTGACGCCGGACCTCAAACGCCTTGCGATTATTGCGGCACCCGCTGCACTGGCTGGGGGCGTCGTCCAGATCAACTTGCTGGTAGGTCGCCAGGTGGCCAGCTTTTATGATGGTGCGGTGGCATGGCTCAACTACGCAGATCGCCTGTATCAATTGCCCCTGGGCGTCGTCGGCATTGCCATCGGTGTGGTGTTGTTGCCGGACCTGTCGCGCCGACTCAAGGCCGGCGACGAGGACGGATCACACAGCACCATCAGCCGCGCGGCTGAGGTTGCGCTGGCGCTGACGATCCCATCGGCTGTGGCACTGATGGTGATCCCGTTCACGCTTGTATCCGTGTTGTTTCAACGCGGGGCAACAGGCATCGACGATGCTGCGGCCATCGCCATTGCCGCATCAATTTACGGACTTGGCCTGCCCGCCTTTGTCCTGCAAAAAATCCTGCAACCTCTTTATTTTGCGCGCGAAGACACCCGCCGCCCCTTCCATTTTGCCGTGGTTGCCATGGTGGTCAATGTCGGCCTGGCCGTGGGGCTGATGCCCTTTGTGGGCTGGATCGCCCCCGCGATTGCCGCCTCGCTTGCCGGCTGGGCGATGTTCGCACTGCTGGCCTTGGGCGCACGGGGCTATGGCCTTGCGGCAAAATTCGACGCCCGTTTTCACAAACGCATCTGGCGCATCCTTGCTGCATCCATTGCCATGGGGTTCGCACTCTGGACCGCCAATGCCGCCTTGCAACCAATGCTGGGCCAGCCGTGGTGGCGCGGAATCGCCCTGCTGATCCTGGTCGGTGTCGGCATCATCAGCTATTTTGGCATCGGCCAGATGATCGGCGCGTTCCGCTTGTCAGAATTCAGGGGCGCGATACGCCGGCGATAACTTCCACCCCGCTTCTTTTCGCCAAAAATACTCAATCTCGCCCTCTGCCCCGCTCAACGACGTTGCAATTTCGCGCGCAGCCGCGCCCACTCCCCCGGCGCAAACAAAAAGCTCAGCCCAAACCCACAGAAAAAACCGGCCAGTTCCGCCACCCACAGCGTCCCTGTCTCAAACAGAATTCCCCAGATCAATTGCAACCCCATCAGCACCGCGATCAGCGCAAAGGCCCGCAATTGCTGCGCGCCCTGCCCCGCCAATTTGCGCCACATCACAAATGAATAGCCACCAATCAGCCCGTACACATTCGGATAGGCACCCGCCAGCCAGACCGGATCATTCAGCACCAGCGCATAAAACACAGCACCACCGATCCCGGACATGACAAAAATCATCAGCAACGCCACCTGCCCCATCACCTCGGCCACCATTTTTCCCAACGCCAACAGCAACACCATCGCAAATAGCGCGTGGGTAAAACCAAGGTGGATGAACGGATAGGTGAGAACCCGCATCACTTCGCTCAACGGCCACTGACCATTCGCCAGCATCCAGTCAAAGATGTCACCGGAAAAGCCATAATCGCGGACCAGCCCCAGCCGCCAGCCAATCGCACCGGGCCCGCCAATCACCCCTGCTTCTCCCAGCGACAGCCCCGCCTCAATCCCGGCAATCGCTAGAAACAACAGGACCACCACAGGCGGCAACGGGTTCACGGGGGGTTGGATTTCAGGGTCGTGCATGGGGCCTCCTTGACGCTGGCTGGCCCCATGAGTAAGCGGGACACAAGCGCATTTCCAGCCCTTAAGGAGTGACCCATGACGGAAACCAAATTCACCCCCCGAGTGTTTTCAGGCATTCAGCCGTCCGGTGATCTGCACTTGGGCAACTATCTGGGTGCGATCAAACGGTTTGTGTCGATGCAGGACGAGGCGTTCGAAACGATCTATTGCATGGTCGATCTCCACGCGATCACTGTCTGGCAGGAGCCGGAGAAACTCAAGCACAACACCCGCGAATTGGCCGCAGGGTTCATCGCGTCCGGCATCAGCCCCGACAAATCCATCCTGATCAATCAAAGCCAGGTGCCAGAGCATGCGCAGCTGGGCTGGATATTCAACTGCGTAGCACGCATGGGTTGGATGGGCCGCATGACCCAATTCAAAGACAAGGCGGGCAAGAATGCCGAAGCCGCAAGTCTCGGTCTCTTTGGCTATCCGGCCCTCATGGCTGCCGACATCCTGATCTATCACGCGACCCACGTGCCTGTTGGCGAAGACCAGAAACAGCACCTCGAGCTGACCCGCGATATCGCTGCCAAATTCAACCACGACTACGGCGTCGATTTCTTCCCCATCACCGAACCCGTCATCGAAGGGGCCGCGACCCGTATCATGTCTCTGCGCGACGGGTCCAAGAAGATGTCAAAATCTGACCCGTCTGATGCCAGCCGCATCAATATGACCGATGATGCCGATACCATCGCCAAGAAGATCCGCAAAGCCAAAACCGACCCCGACGCCCTGCCTTCCGAAGCCGAAGGGCTGGAGAACCGCCCCGAGGCGCGCAATCTGGTCAACATCTATGCGGCCCTCAATGACCAAACCGTGGATCGGGTACTGGCAGACGTGGGCGGCCATCAATTTGGCACTTTCAAACCGCTTCTGGCCGAATTGGCAGTCGCAAAACTCGCCCCCATTTCAGACGAAATGGCGCGCCTGATGGCCGACCCTGCAGAGATTGACCGCATCCTTGCGAAAGGTGCCGGGCAAGCACGCGAGATTACGGCACCGATCTTGAAGAAAACCTACGAGATCGTCGGTATGGTTGGGTAACACGGGCCATATCAAGAAATGATTTACTGATGGCCTCTAACTGGCGAAATCAGCCAGCAACCACTCTTGCGAACGCAAGATCATACCGGCGCAAACGCAACCGACTTTTGACCATATTCCTGTCGCACCCAAATAACCGCTAACCGGACGACGTTGCCGTTGTTGGTGCTCTTTGCGAATGACCGCGTCCTCATCATGCGCAAAAAACGACCTCGGATCGTCGTGTTGCCGTTAGCACGTGGTCAGTTGCAGTCCCACACTTCGATCGGTGCAACTCATTCTTAGGCAAGCCCATGCGACTTAACGCAAAAGATCTTATCGATTTCGAACGCTACCCAATTTCGACCCCTGGAACCTCGCGTGATGCTATCTTGGATCGAGTACGTGGTGCGTTGAAAATGCAAGGCTGTGCTGTTCTCAAGGGCTTTCTGACACCAGAGGGGATTGCCGCCTCAGTTGCAGAAGCAGAAAATGTAGCAGGCGAAGGCCACCGCAGCTATTCGCGCACCAACGCATATTTCACGTCGGAGGACTTAAGTTTGCCGCAGTCTGATCCGAGGCGGAGGTTTTTTGATAGGTCAAACGCGTTCGTTCCGGCCGACAACTTCCATTCTGACGGTGCGCTACGCACCATTTTTGATTGTGATGGTTTCGACACTTTCATTCGCGAGTGCCTTGAGCAGCCGGAAGACCGGTTCTTTCGCTACGCTGACCCATTGGCAGATGTCATCGTGAATGCCGCTGCGGAAGGGAACGGGTTTCCCTGGCACTTTGACACCAACAATTTCACAGTAACACTGGCGCTGCAGAATGCAGAACGCGGCGGCGCTTTCGAATACGCCCCGATGATACGCAGCAGCGAGGACGAGAACTTTGCAGAGGTTTCGAGGGTTCTTGACGGCACGTCCGAGAAAGTGAATTCGCTGGAGCTTGAGCCCGGCGATTTGCAACTGTTCAAAGGTCGCTACTCGTTGCATCGCGTCGCGCCTCTCGAAGGCCAAACTCCCCGCTATGTTGCCATTTTTTCCTATGTGGAAGAGCCGGACATGGTAGGCAGCGTTGAGCGCACTCAGCAACTCTATGGAAAAACGCTTCCAATTCACCACAATCGGGCCGGACAGCGGGCAGACACATTGACAGATTGACGAGCACTAACTTCTCTTGCGGGGCTATGTTGCCTTGCAGGGACAAATACAAAATCTGAACCTTCAAAGCGAACTTCGAAGATGCACCTCTCTTGAAAGCAGACGTTAATACACGCTGCTGAATCCGTCACTTTTGCCTCGAAGCCGCCATTAGATCGGGCGCAGCATGTTTCCATCACGGGCAAACCATCACACACAAGGACGGCCCATAGCCGTCGTTCGCCCAGTGCTTGTTATCCTGCAGTGCGGCCCGTCAGACCCGCCATTCGCCGCGGGTGCAAATTCGGGGGATGGCCGACTCACAGAGTTCAGGACCAAATTACCGCTCGCTGCGCTCGCGCAAGTGGCGGCAATCGACACATAGCGCCCAATACGTATGTCGGCCCTTCGTAAAAGGTAAAATCTTCACCCAGGATGAAACTCGAATGCCTAAAGGACTCTTCCCAGTGGTTTACGGGCCTTCAGTGCGGAAATTGAGTCCGTCGTTACACCATCAAACAAAAAGAGCATTACAAAGAAAGAAGAAACGTTAGTGCTTTGCGCGTGCATGACACTCATCAAAGGTGACTTGAAGATAAGAGAAGATGTTCTGCGGGTTGGTGAAATAGGTCGAGCAGATTCATTCTGTGAACTTGATCTGGACGTCAGTGTCATGGGCACATGCAATGAAGGCAAGTATTTCAACCCGTAAATCTTGGGCCGATTAAGTTATTGACAGAATGCAGCTCTGGCGTCACCCTTGAGGCAACACTCGGAAAAACACCTATTTGGCATTCGCGCCCCGCAGTTTGATCTCTAGCAAGAGGTCGGCGCGGGGTTTTTTGTTTGGGGGGAAAGCTTGGGAAAACGTCAAATCCAAATTGGCCTGCTTCTGTCGCGGTCAGGCACCTATTCGCTGATCTCTGAAGCCTGCCGTGTAGGGGCAATGTCCGCCATTGCTCAAATCAATGCGGATCCGAACCTGGCTTTTACCTTGCATGCAGTCGAGCGTGATCCCGAGGGAAATATCGATCGATATGAACCATTGTGTCGCGACATTCTGGACAACACCAATGCACGCCATGTGGTCGGATGTGTAACCTCTTCGAGCCGCAAAGAGGTGATCCCCACGCTGGAACGCGCTGGGGCAACCTTGTGGTATACAGTGCCTTACGAGGGGTTCGAGGCCTCTGACCATGTGGTATATACCCATGCCTGCCCCAACCAGCACCTGTTGCCGCTGCTCGACTGGGCGATGCCAACCTATGGAAAACGGGCCTATCTGACCGGGTCCAACTATATCTGGGGTTGGGAGATGAACCGCATTGCGCGCCAAGAGATCACTGCGCAGGGTGGTGAAATTTTGGGCGAAAGGTATTTGCCGGTCGGGTCGCCGGACGTTGATCTGATGATCCGCGAGATTGCCTCGGCGCGCCCCGATTTCATCCTCAATTCAATGATCGGTCGATCCCAGTATCAGTTCATTGCGGCCTATCGCGAACTGGCTAAGACCAACCCCCATTTTTTACCCGAAAACTGTCCAATAATGTCGTGTAACCTGACCGAATGTGAGCTGCCAGCACTTGGCGATGCCGCAGAAGGTCTGGTGGCCGTAGGGCCATATTTCCGCGGCTCGACCGCCTGGCCCGAGGGGCATAATTTCAATTCGTCGCACGAGGCCGCGACCTTTACGGCGATCCGCGAGTTGGCGCGGCTTTTGAACCTGTGTCCAGATGCCGAAACCCTCAGCTTGTCTGAACTGCTTCGTGTCGATGGCGCGGCAGAAGGCATTGTTGACCCCCAGACCCATCACACCCGGCTGCCGGTGCTGATCGGACAGGTCGAAGGCGGCGAATTTGCCGTGAGAAGGCAATTTGCACCCATCATGGGCGACCCATACCTGTCGCGGGGGCGGAGCGGGCTTGAAGGCATTGCGCCAAAGCTGCGGGTGGTGTCATGAAACGGCGTGTTTCCATTCAAGAGCTCGGCGGGGCCCATGCCATCATATTGCACCGTGAACACTTAACGGTCCGCAATCTGTCGCGCCAACTCACTGCAATTGGGTTGCAGATTTCGACCAGTTGGCCCGTGCTTGATGCTGGTGCCTTGGGCGCGGATTTCGTGTTTTTTGATGCAGACATGGGGCATGATGAGCAGTTCCCGTGGCCCGCTGGCCAATCGCCGATGCCCTTGATCGCTCTGATTGGCAGCGAGGCACCAGGACGGATTGATTGGGCGTTGTCTGCCGGTGCCGATGCCCAACTCCTCAAGCCAATTGGGGATGGTGGGGTCTATAGCGCGCTTTTGATTGCGCGCGCGGCCCACAACGCCCGAAAAGCACTTTTGGATGATGTGGACAGCCTTCGCCGGCGTCTGAACGAGCGTCAGACCGTCGTGCGGGCTGTCAACTTTCTGATGGTGTCCGGTGTCGACGAAGACGCCGCATATGATCGGCTGCGCCGCATGGCCATGGATTGGCGGATCAACTTCGAGGACGCGGCGCAAAGGGTGGTTGCCCAACATCTTGAAAAGGGGGATTTGCATGACCGACATGGTCATCGGGGTTGAGGCCGAGGTCGCCGAAGCTGGACCTTGGCGTCGCCTTGTCCGCCGAAAACTGGCTGTGTTTGGTCTGGTATTGATTGCCCTGATCGTGATTGGGGCTCTCTTCGCGCCGCTGATCGCGCCATACTCTCCTAATGAGCAGCATTTCGAGGGGCTGACCCTGCAGGGCGCGCCACTGCCGCCGGGCGGCGATTTTCCATTGGGCACTGACCTGCTTGGGCGCGATCTGTTTTCGCGCATATTGTATGGTGCAAGAACGTCACTGATCATCGGTGTGGTCGCAAACGGGTTGGCATTGATCATTGGCACCCTGATTGGTGTCACGGCTGGCTATTTGCGTGGCTGGATCGGAACGATCCTGATGCGGTTCACCGATCTGATGATGGCGTTTCCCGCGCTTTTGCTGGCGATCTGCCTTGCTGCGATCTTTCAACCCTCATTGTGGATCGTCGCAATGGTGATTGCGCTGGTGAACTGGGTTCAGACCGCGCGGGTGATCTATACCGAAACCACATCTTTGGCCGAACGTGATTTTATCGCCGCCGAAAAGACGCTGGGGGCTGGCACTGGCCGCATCCTGTTCCACCACATCTTGCCGCATCTGCTTCCGATCCTGCTTGTTTGGGGAACTTTGGGAATTTCCACCACTGTTCTGCTTGAGGCGACGCTCAGCTTTCTGGGTATCGGCGTGCAGCCACCGACGCCATCGTGGGGCAACATCATTTTCGAAAACCAAACCTATTTTCAGTCGGCCCCGTGGCTGGTTTTCCTTCCCGGTTTTGCCATCCTGATCCTGGCTTTGGCCTTCAATCTGGTCGGCGACGCCCTGCGTGATGTTTTGGACCCCACCCAGCGGGGGCGCAGCTGATGCTTGCCTACCTTGTCCGCCGGCTTGTGCAATCCGCTTTGATCATGCTGGGCATCTCGTTCATCACTTTTTTGCTTTTGTACGTGCTGCCCGCCGACCCGGTTCGCCAGATCGCCGGACGTTCCGCCACGGCGCAAACAGTCCAGAATATCCGAGAGCAACTGGGACTGGATCAACCCTTCGTCGTTCAATATTACCGATATCTTTCAGGCCTGCTCCAAGGTGATATGGGGCGCAGTTATCTGCAGAAAACCCAAGTCAGTGAGCTGATCGCGGCGCGCCTTCCCCCGACGCTTTTGCTGATGGGCGCGGGTATCATCTGCGAGTTGATTATCGGTTTGTCGATGGGGGTGATCGCCGCGATTCGGCGCGAACAGCCGTTGGATCAGACGCTGATGATCACATCCTTCATTGCCGTATCGGCCCCGCAATTCGTGGTCTCGCTGTTGTTGCTTTACGTATTTGCCGTGCAACTGGGATGGTTCCCGATCGGCGGTTATGGCACAGCAGCACATCTTGTCTTGCCCGCTGTGGCGTTGGGGATCATGGGCTCGGGTTGGTACAGTCGCATGATGCGGTCGTCGATGATCGAAGTCCTTCAGCAGGATTTCATCCGCACCGCCCGCGCCAAGGGACTGACCCGACGGCGCATTATCCTGCGCCATGCGATCCCCAATGCCATCCTGCCAGTGATTGCCATGATCGGGATCGACATTGGCATCTTCATGGGCGGGCTGGTGGTCGTTGAAAGTGTCTTTGGCTGGCCCGGTATTGGCCAGCTTGCCTGGCAGGCGATTCAGCGCGTCGACATCCCGATCATTATGGGTGTCACGCTGGTCACTGCCTTTGCAATCGTTTTGGGAAATCTGTTGGCGGACATCATCACACCGCTGATCGACCCGCGCATCAAACTGCGTTGAGGGTCATTCAAATTCAACAAGGAGGAATACCAAATGAAAAAGCTACTCTGTACATCCGCACTGGTTCTTGGGTTTGGGCTGCCCGCGCTCGCCGAAGGCTATCAACCCGACCCGAATGCTAAACCGGGCGGTAATATCGTGATCACCTACAAGGATGACGTGGCAACGCTGGACCCTGCCATCGGCTATGACTGGCAAAACTGGTCGATGATCAAATCGATCTTTGACGGTCTGATGGATTACGACCCCGGCACCACTGATCTACGCCCCGGCCTTGCCGAAAGCTATTCCGTGTCCGATGATGGCATGGTCTTTACCTTCAAATTGCGCGACGGCGTCAAGTTTCACAACGGGCGGGTGATGACCGCCGACGACGTCAAATATTCGCTCGACCGGGTAACCAATCCAACGACTCAATCTCCGGGCGCAGGTTTTTTTGGCTCAATCAAAGGCTTTGACGAGGTCTCATCCGGTGCCGCCGACCACCTTGACGGGGTCAAGGTTCTGGACGCCAGCACCGTGGAAATCACTCTGTCGCGCCCCGACGCGACCTTCTTGCATGTCATGGCGCTGAACTTTGCGTCGATCGTCCCCAAAGAAGCGGTCGATGCGGCGGGAGATGACTTTGGCAAACAACCCGTCGGTACCGGTGCCTTCAGCCTTGGCGAATGGACGCTTGGGCAGCGGCTGGTTTTTAAAAAGAACCCCGATTACTGGCGCGCGGGCATCCCCTATCTGGATGCGGTGACCTTCGAAGTGGGGCAGGAACCGGTCGTGGCCCTGCTACGGCTTCAGAATGGAGAGGTGGACGTTCCCGGCGATGGCATCCCCCCGGCGAAGTTTCAGGAGGTGATGTCAGACCCGGCTCAAGCTGAACGTGTTGTTGAGGGCGGACAGCTTCACACCGGCTACATCACCCTCAACGTCAACACGCCGCCAATGGACGATGTGCGGGTACGGCAGGCGATCAACATGGCCATTAACAAAGACCGGATCGTTCAGATCATCAACGGGCGCGCGGTTCCGGCCACGCAACCCCTGCCACCTTCGATGCCCGGATATACCCCGGATTATCCGGGCTATGCCTTTGACGTCGACGGTGCCAAGGCACTGCTGGCCGAAGCAGGACATCCCGAAGGGTTCGAAACCGAGCTTTACGTGATGAACACCGACCCCAACCCGCGCATCGCCCAGGCAATCCAGCGTGATCTCGATGCCATCGGCATCAAGGCAGCGATCAAATCACTGGCCCAAGCCAACGTGATTGAGGCCGGCGGCAATGGCACTGCTCCGATGATTTGGTCTGGCGGTATGGCATGGATCGCAGATTTCCCCGATCCATCCAACTTTTACGGGCCGATTCTTGGCTGCGACGGGGCAGTCGAAGGCGGCTGGAACTGGTCGTGGTATTGCAACGAAGAGCTGGACACGATGGCAACCAAGGCGGACAGCATCACCGATGCAGGCATGGTGGATGATCGCATGAAAATGTGGTCGGACGTCTATATGGGTGTGATGAAAGATGCGCCCTGGGTGCCAGTATTCAACGAACAGCGCTACACGATGAAGTCGCCGCGCATGGGCGGGGCCGACGCGCTTTACGTTGATCCGGTATCGATCCCGGTCAACTATGACTACGTCTATGTGACCGAGTAAGCGCATGTGTCAGGCTTGTAATTACACGATCCACCACGCGCAGCACCATTTCGGCTGGGACAATTCCATTGCCCCGGCCGAACGCGTCACGCCTGGTTCGACAATCCTGTTTCACTGCCACGACAGTTCGGCGGGCCAGCTTGGCCCGTCGTCCACGGTGCAGGATGTGGTCGACCTGGATTTCGGTAAGATCAATCCGGTTTCGGGTCCGATCTACATCGAAGGGGCCGAACCCGGCGACAGCGTAAAAGTCACCATCGAAAGCTTTGCGCCCTCTGGCTGGGGCTGGACCGCCAATATTCCCGGCTTCGGCCTGTTGGCGGACCAGTTCACGGATGCTGCGTTGACCTTATGGAAGTACGATCCCAGCTCGCTTGCGCCCGCTCTTTGGGGCGATCAGGGCAAGGTACCGCTAAAGCCGTTTTGCGGTACCATCGGGAACGCCTTGGCAGAGGCGGGTTTGCATTCAATTGTCCCACCCCGGCGGGTCGGGGGCAATTTGGATATCCGTGATCTGGCGGCGGGCACGACGCTTTATCTTCCTGTTGAAGTGGCCGGCGCGCTGTTCAGTGTTGGCGACACCCATGCTGCACAGGGTGATGGAGAGGTCTGTGGCACGGCAATTGAAAGTCCAATGGACGTGGTTTTGACGCTGGATCTGGTCAAGGGTGAGAATCTGAAAACCCCACGCTTTACCACGCCGGGTCCCGTCACCAACCATCTTGATGCCAAAGGCTACGAAGCCACAACCGGCATGGGCCCTGACCTGATGCAGGCGGCGCGTGATGCGGTGTCGGCAATGGTTGACTTGTTGTGCAAACAGCGCGGCATGTCAGCGGTAGATGCCTATATGCTGGTGTCGACCTGTGGTGATCTTAGGATCTCGGAGATTGTTGATATGCCCAATTGGGTCGTCAGCTTTTACTTCCCGCGATGTGTTTTTGAATGATGCCAGAAGCATACAAGAAAACTGAGGCGGCCCTTGAGGCCGTCTTGGAACAGCCCGTCCTCAAAGTTGACGGACTGACGGTATCGGTGCGCAGTGAACAAGGCCAAAAGCCGCTGATCCGCGACATCAGCTTCACTCTCGAAAAAGGTGAGATTCTGGCCATCGCAGGGGAAAGCGGTTCCGGGAAATCGATCACCTCCTTGGCCATCATGGGGCTTTTGCCGCCCCCCGCAGTGCAGGTTACGGGCGGCACCATCCGGTTGAACGGAAGCGATCTAACCCAGTTTGGCGAAGCCCAGATGCGCGACATCCGCGGCAATCGTATAGCGATGATTTTTCAAGAACCGATGACGTCGCTCAACCCGGTTCTGACCATTGGCACACAGATTTCCGAAGCAATCCGTGCGCACACACTGATCAGCCGCCGCGAGGCCCGCGTTCGAGCGCTGGACGCCCTGCGGTCAGTCCGGATCAGTCAGCCTGAACAGCGGCTTGACCAATACCCTCATGAGTTTTCGGGCGGCATGCGCCAGCGCGTGATGATCGCAATGGCGCTGGCGTTGGAGCCCGAAGTGCTGATCGCGGATGAACCCACCACCGCGTTGGATGTCACCGTGCAACGCGAAGTTCTCGACCTCTTGCGCGATCTTCAAGCCGAACATGACACCGCGATCTTGCTGATTACCCATGACATGGGCGTCGTTGCCGAAATGGCCGACCGAGTTATCGTGATGAAAGACGGCGCTATCGAAGAGGTCAACGACGTCAAGACCCTGTTCGCGGCCCCCAGCAGACTTTATACCCAGCAGCTTTTGGAGGCCGTGCCGCGCATGGGCGATGGCACCAGCAAACCGCCAAAGCTGCCTGCAAAGGATCAGCCGGTTCTGAGGTTGGACAATCTGGCGGTCCGTTTTGATGTTCGTGGCGGCATTATGGGCCGGGTCACGCATCGGGTACACGCGGTTGAAAATGTCAGCTTTGACATTGCCCGGGCCGAAACATTCGCACTGGTTGGGGAAAGCGGCTGTGGCAAATCCACCATCGCCAGGGCGGTTGTCGGTCTGGCATCTCATACCGGCCGGATTGAGGTCAAAGGTCGCCACCTTGAAGGCTTGGACTCGGCCGGGCGCAAGGCGCTGTGCCGCAATGTTCAGATGGTGTTTCAAGATCCGATGGCGGCACTTGATCCGCGCATGAAGGTCGGACATCTGATTGCCGAACCCCTGACCATCCACGGCATCGGAACCACCGCGGATCGGAAGGCAACTGTGCTGGACCTGCTCAAACGGGTTGGGCTTCCTACCGACGCGGCTGACCGGCATCCGCACCAGTTTTCCGGTGGTCAGCGGCAACGCATTTGCATCGCCCGCGCGTTGGCGTTGCAACCTGATCTGATAATTGCTGACGAATCTGTTTCGGCGTTGGACGTATCTGTTCAGGCGCAAGTGCTCGATTTGTTGGGTGAATTGAAACGGGAAATGGGGCTCGCGTATTTGTTTATCTCCCATGACATGGCCGTGGTCGAAAATGTCGCTGACCGTGTTGCGGTCATGTACTTGGGCCAAATCGTGGAAATGGGCAGTTGCCGGCAGATTTTCGGAAACCCACAGCACGCCTATACCCAACGTTTGATCGAAGCCGTGCCAGTGCCCGATCCGACCCACATTCGGACCAGCAACACGCGTCTGACAGGAGACGTGCCAAGCCCGGTCTACAAAATCGGGCAACGCCCCAAAATGATGAACCTTATAGACATCGGGCATGGCCATCTTGTCGCGGGTAATATTTGAAGTCTGAATACCCGCGATCACAAAGTACGCCTCAAATGTTCCAGAATTTGGCCCTTAGGACCGCTTAGGTGGGCATTCGGATTTCTAAGAGTTCAGCCCTGTAAGGGGCAGCCCACTGGGATCGTCTCATCGTAAAAGTCTTATTCAAAATGACGCATCTTGGCGGTGTGGCCCTTACCGGTGACGTCGATTTCGAATTGGTCAGCTGCTGCATAAAGTGGCCCCGGTCGGATGGCGAACTCGCCGACAGTTAAACCCGCCGGATTGTGCATGCCCTAGACTTTCTTGATCCCAAAACGCTCGATTATGCCGTCTTTGATCATCGCCTCTCCAACGGTGCCGCGCCCTTCTGTGCGCTGGAAAATCACGGCGACGGGTCCAAACTCCCGCAACATGTCAGCGACAAGGTCAGATGTCCGGTGGGTGTTCTTTATTAGTTCCAGATTTCCGTGCAGGTCGCGGCGCTATGCGGTGAAATCGGGGTACCTTTCGGCAAGGCAGTTCTTGATAACGATGGATATCCATCGCCTTTTGCTGGATCAGTCGTTCAGCGCGAAGTGGCCAGGGGCCGCTTCGTAATAGACAGAGGGTTGGGGCTGGTGACCGACAGGGAACACTGGCGAAGGGATCGGTTTGAATTTCAAGTTATCATGGACTGTCCGGCGGGTTGGGTCGGCGATTGGCACGGCCGCTATCAGCGATTTGGTATAGCTGTGCTGCGGATTTTCAAACACTTGCGCGCGTGAGCCGATCTCGACGATTCGCCCCAGATACATCACGCCGACCCGGTGGGCGACCCGTTCAACCACGGCCATGTCGTGGCTGATGAATAGAAACGACACGCCTAGGTCGGCCTGAAGTTCCATCATTAGGTTCAGTACCTGAGCTTGCACCGATACATCCAGCGCCGAGACAGCCTCGTCCGCAATGATCAACTTGGGATTGGTGGCTAGCGCGCGAGCAATAGCAACGCGCTGGCGCTGACCACCGGACAGTTCGTGAGGAAATCTGCGCAAAAAGCTGCGCGGTAGTTCAACGCGGCCAAACAGCGTCGCCACCCGATCCTCCAGCTCGGACCCAGAGGCGATGCCGAAGTTCAGCAAAGGTTCTGCCACCTGATCGCGTAGCCGCCGATATGGGTTGAGCGAGGCAAAGGGGTCCTGAAACACCATCTGCATGTTGCGTCGCGCCCGGCGCAGGTCGGCGGCATTTAGCGCAATAATGTCGGTGCCGTCGATCACAACCTCACCAGAAGTTGGTTCGACCAGCCGCAGGATTGAGCGACCGCAACTGGACTTGCCACAGCCGGATTCACCCACCAGTGCCAGGGTCTCACCTTTGTTGACAGTAAAGCTGACATCCTCGACCGCGTGGACATAGGCCGTGGTTCTACGCAACACCCCTCCCTTGACCGCAAATCGGGTGGTCAGGTTTCGCACCTCGAGCAGTGGTTCAGGATATTCAGCTGGTTCCAGTATCCGCGACACCGCCGTGGCCTCTGCCCCGACAATGCGCATGGGTTCGGGCGCGGTCGTACCCGTCATCTCGCCCAGTCGCGGCACGGCGGCCAAAAGTGCGCGGGTATAGTCTTGGGTCGGTGCCTCAAAAATCTGCCTAACCGGTCCGCTCTCAACCAGATTGCCGCGATACATCACCACCACGCGATCAGCCATCTGGGCGACCACCGCCATATCGTGGGTGATGAAAAGCACCGCCATGTTGTTTTCACGCTTCAACCGGTCGATCAGCGCCAGTATTTCGGCCTGAATGGTCACGTCGAGCGCCGTCGTGGGTTCATCAGCGATCAGCAGGCGCGGCTCGCATACCATTGCCATCGCGATCACCACCCGCTGGCGCATGCCGCCCGACAATTCGTGCGGATATTGCCGCAGGCGTTGTTCCGGTTCCGGGATGCGGACCTCGCGCAACAATTCCAGCGCCCGGGCGCGGGCGGCGTCCTGACTGAGCTTCCGGTGCACACGCAGCCCGTCGGTCAGCTGACGTTCGATTGTAAAGACCGGGTTGAGCGAGGTCATTGGTTCCTGAAAGATCATCCCGATCTCGTTGCCACGGATATCGCGCATCGTATCAGTGTCGGCACCTGCAACATCCAGCACCTCACCGCCGGGGCGCGTAAAGTGAAGCTGTCCGCCGGTGATACGCCCACCGCCGAATTCGACCAGCCGCATCAGCGAAAGCGAGGTGACGGATTTGCCCGAACCGGATTCGCCGACAACACAGACGGTTTCGCCAGGATTGATTGAAAAGCTGACATCCTCGACCCCGACAACGATGCCATCGTCGGTTTCAAATTCCACTCTCAAACCGTCGATGTCGACGATCGGGGTTTGTCTGGGTTCTTCAAGCATGTTCAGCCTCCCGACCGCGAGCGTGGATCCAGCGCGTCGCGCAGCACATCCCCGAACATATTCAGGCCAAGTACCGTCAACGCGACAGCGGCCCCCGGCACCAGCGCAGTCCAGGGTGCCACGTCCAGATAATCGCGCGAGGCCTGAATCATCAGCCCCCACGAAGCGCGCGGCGGCTGGGTTCCGAGGCCCAGAAACGATAGCCCGGCCTCGGCCAGGATTGCGAAGGCCAAGCTGATCGTCGCCTGAACTATGACGGGCGGCATGATGTTGGGTAGAATGTGGCGCAGGATCATCATCAGGTCAGTGGTGCCTGCTGCACGTGCCGCCTCGACATAAGGCATCTGCGCGATACGCAATGCCTCACCCCGGATAATGCGGGCCAGAAAGGGCGTAAATGCGATGCCGATGGCAATGATCGTATTTTGCAGGTTTGGCCCCAACACGGCGCTGATCGTCAGCGCCAGCAAAAGCACCGGAAAACTCAGAAGAGTATCCACCAGTCGCATCAGCAAGTTGTCGGTGACGCCACCATAATACCCAGAGATAATGCCCAGCGGCAGGCCGATCACGACGCTCATGGCCACGGCAGACACCGCGATCATGACTGAGGTGCGCGCACCCAACATGACCCGATAAAAAAGATCCCGGCCCAGTTGATCGGTGCCAAACAGATAGTCCATGCTTGGCGGATCAAGCCGCGCGCGCATGTTCATCTTGGTAGCGAACTCGGCGGGGATGATAAGCGGAGCAAATATTGCGACCAACACCACAGCGGTGACCAGAACGATTCCAATGATGCCTTTTGATGAAAAAAAGGATTTCATCTCGTCATCCCAGCCGAATTCGAGGATCGATCAGCACGTACATCAGATCGACGATTAGATTGGCGAGCATGACCACTGCGGCGATCACGAAGACGCTGGATTGGATCAGTGGAATGTCGCGGTTCAACAGCGCCTGATAGGTCAGCCACCCCATGCCAGTGTAGTTGAACAAGCTCTCGATCACGATGATCGAGCCAAACAGATATCCGATTTGCAGGCCCGCTACGGTCATCACCGGACCAACCGCGTTGGACAACCCATAGCGCCAGACGACGGTGCGTTCCGACAGGCCTTTGGCGCGGGCAACGCGGATGAATTCCTGGCCCAGAATGCCTGTCATAGTCGCCCGGGTCATGCGGGTCAGATGCGCCATCAAACCCAGGCCCAGCGCAAGGGATGGCAGAAAGGCATGTTTCAGTGCCAGCACGAAGTTCTCGGACGGCTCAACAAACCCGCTTGAGGGCAGCCATCCGAGCGTGCGGGCGAACAGAAGTATCAGCATGATCCCCCAGAAGAAGTCCGGCAAGCTGACGCCCAATAGCGCAGTAGTGCTGCTGGCCGTGTCCTGCCAGCGGTCTCGGTGAACTGCCGCCCAGATGCCAAGCGGCACGGCGGCGGTCAGCGCGATGGTCATCGACATCACCACGATCAGCGAACTGGCGGTCATCTTTTGCAGCAGCAACGGACCGATGGGTTCCTTGAATACCAGCGAGGTGCCCCAGTCCCCGGTCAGCATACCACCGATCCAGCGGCCATATTGCACAATCAACGGATCGTTCAGCCCAAGCGATTCACGCAAGCCCGCCAGCGCCTCGGGATTGCTTTGCGTGCCCATGATCATCATCGCCACATCGCCCGGCAGGATGTTGGTCACGACGAATGTGATCACCGAGATCAGCAGCAAGGTGATCGCCAGCGACAGGAGGCGGTTCAAGACATAGGTCATTCAAATCGTTCCAATAGGAGCGCGGCGCGGGCCCCGAAAAGGCCCGCGTCATAGGATCAGGCGTTCAACCAGACCTTGTGGAAATTCAGGTTCGAGCCGTTCGGGTGCACGACAGTATCCAATCCACCGACCGACGGCAGCGCCCCGATTGATCCGTTACGGAACCACAAATACACATCGTGTGTCTCGTCAAAGACGCGCTGCTGCACGGCCTTATAGATTTCGGCCCGCGCGTCAGGATCGACAGTGATGCGCGCCTTTTCCGTCAGTTCATCAATCACGGGATCGCTGATCTTGCGGTAGTTGAACGCACCGGTTGTGTTCCACAGGCTGTAGTACAGGAAGTCCGGTTCCCACAGCGTGAAGAAGTTCATCATCGAGATCTGGAAATCCTTGTCGACCCACACCTGACTTAGCCAATCAGACCAGGTCAGCTGCTCGATGCTCATATCCACCCCGCCCTCGCGGAACCATTCCAGCATGATTTGGGCGGCCTCGACGTGGTAGGGGTAATTGGTCGTGACCTTGAACACCACCTTCAACTCTCCTGGGCCATAGCCCGCCTCAGCCAGCAACGCGCGGGCCTGTTCGAAATCCTGTGGCCGTTGCACCAGATCGTGGTTGTAGGATGCCGAGGTCGGATAGCTGGGCGACGCCGTGACCGCGCCTTCGCCCCATAATGCCCCCTCTAGCAGCGCCTCTTTGTCGATCATCAGATCGAAGGCCTTGCGCACGCGGGCATCCTTGAATGGCTCGAAATCGTGGTTCATGTTCAAAAAATCCCAGTTCAGCGGGAACCATGTGACAACCTGAAACGCCGGGTCCGCCTTGATCTCGGCCATCCGGTCGGCTGGGATATCGTTGATCATGTGCAATTCGCCTGTCCGCAGGCCGGTCAGACGCACCGTAGGCTCGGTGATCTCGCGGATCATGATCCTTTCCAGATAGGCGGGGCCTTCCCAGTAGTCGTCAAATCGCGCCAGTTCGACCTCGTTGCCGAATTCCCGGCGCACGAACTTGAACGGACCGGCACCAATCGGCGTGGTGCCCTGCACCTCGCCCGAGCCTTCGGGCATGATTACACCGGCACCGTTTTCCGCCAGACGGCTGAGGAAAGGCGCATTGATACTATTCAAAGTAACGATGACGGTCAGGTCATCAGGTGTTTCGATCGATTCAACCGCGTTGAAAACCTCAAAATTGACCGCCCCCGTCGCCGGGTCCTTGCACCGCTCGAACGAGTATTTCACGTCGGCAGAGGTCATGTCCGACCCGTCGTGGAATTTGACGCCAGAGCGCAGCTTGAAGGTGTAGACAAGGCCATCCTCGGACAGATCGAAACTTTCAGCAAGGTTCGGAATGACGTTCAGATCCTTGTCTACCGTCACAATCGAACTGTGAACGTTCTGCAGCACCCGCCCTGTTGAGGCAGTGCCGGTCTGGTGCATATCAAGGTTCTGTGTCGTCTCGGAATGACCCCAGATCAGGGTTCCGCCGCTGACCGGTGTCGATTGCGCAAGCGCTGGCACGGCACTGGAAAGGATTGTGCCGCCAACAACCGCGGATGTGGATTTAAGAAAATCTCTGCGTTTCATTTTTCTCTCCTCGTGGATGGGCCTCAATGTCCCGAAGGACGGCAAAGCCCGGTTGAAAAGTAGGATTCAGGCCCAATTGCGATGGGCTTCTGGTTTTTCAGATGCTGCGCTACGACTGGATGCCGGTCGCGTCAGTGTCAGGTCTGCTCAAATCGCAAAGCCGGGGCGTCTGTCCGCCACGGCCAGTTTACGTTCCAGCGCCATACCAAGATTCAGCAGCGGGCCTTCCTGAAACAGCCGCCCCCACAGGGATATTCCCTGTGGCACGGTGAAAGTAGGGCCCGCACCGATGGCGTTTCCAGTGGTCAGTTTGCCGGCCCCCAGCGATGCGGCACTGCGGGTCCCAGTTTCAAGGAACCCGGCACGCAAGTGCAGGCAGGGATGGCCGGTGAAATTGCTGGCCACCAGCATCGGTCCGGTCATGAAAGGGCCAATCAGCGCATCAACTTTACTGAACAGCGCGTCCAATGACTGCATGACCAGATAACGCAAACGGTCCAGCTGTACGTGATCGACTGCTGACAGGAACCGCGCTTTGCGGAAGGTATTGGGCCAAGCCCCATCATCCTGCCATTTTAGCGTATCGTCAGTATCTTCTAAGGTCAGATGCTCGAACGCCGCAGCGGCTTCGGCGTAGAGCACATTCATCAAGGCCCCGTAGGGTAGATCCTGCAGTTCGACCTCGACGACCTCAATTTCCAGGTCCTTCGCAGCGGCCAGAGCGGCATGATCAACCTCAGTTGCACCCTCGCCGAAGGCTTCTGGCAGATAACCCAAACGCATGCCCTCTATACCTTGGTTTGCATCAAAGTTGAACGGTGCCGCGATTGTGCAGCGGTCGTTAATGTCCACGCCATTGATTGCGGCCAGCACCATCGCGGTATCCTCGACGCCCCGGCAGATCGGGCCGACCTTGTCGAGCGACCAGCAAAGTGCCATTCCGCCTGCGCGAGACACCCGGCCGAAGGTGGGCCGCAGCCCGGTGGTGCCGCAGCGCTGGCTGGGCGATGTAATCGATCCCAAGGTTTCGGTCCCGATGGAAAACCCGCACAGTGCGGCGGCGGTGGCCGACGCCGACCCGGCGCTTGACCCGCTCGAGCCTTCATTCAGGTTCCATGGATTGCGCGTCCAACCACCCGACCAGATATCGCCATATGCCAGCGCCCCCAGCGTGGTCTTACCCAACAGCACCGCGCCAGCATCACGTAGCAACGTGACGATACGCGCATCGCAGTCAGGCACACGTTCCTGATAGGGCTCGGCACCCCAACCGGTGGTGACACCTTCCGTGTCAAACAGGTCTTTCATCCCATAGGGAATGCCGTGCAGCGGACCAAGATTGGTGCCTTGCGCCAGCAATTTGTCTGCCGCGTCCGCCTCAGACAATGCGGTTTCCGACATCACCTTCGCATAACATTCCAGCTTTGGGTTCAGCGTCGCAATTCGGGCGAGATAGATTTCGGTCAACCGGCGGCTGGTGATCTGCCCGCTGGCGATCCAGGCGGCCAGATGCGTCAGGGGGGCAAAGGCGATGTCCTCGTCACTGTCGGGAAGCGGGGCGGAGTGGGTCGCCAACAATTGGCTGTCCGCCACTTGGGGCATTTCAAATCCCGGCAGCCGCGGATCAAATCGCGACGCCATCGGCACGTTGTTGGACAATGGCACCTTGCGGCGCGCCACGGCAGATTCAATCTGCCCGGCCAGATTGCCAACCATCTGTTGGCGTTCCCGCACAGTGTAGGAAAGACCCAACAGCCGCTCGGCGGCTTCGATGTCTTCTACGGTGATGGCAGTATCTGTCATTGATGCTCTCCTGTTTTGCCGATCTGGTTCAGGCACCACTGTTTCAGCGACAAAGCGTCAGTGTCGCCCAATGCCATTTTCGCGCCGAAGCCCCCGATCAATTCCTGCTCAAGATCAATCATGGCCATGCTCAGACATCCTTCACTTCGCGCACATCCAGATAATCGCGCAGCCCGTCGCCGAGAAAATTGATGCTGAGAACCGTCAGCATGATCGCGGCACCGGGGAACAGGCCCAGCCACCAGGCCCGCGAGATAAAGCTCCGACCGTCAGCCAGGATCAGTCCCCAGGTCGGCGTGTCGGCCTCGACACCGAGACCCAGAAACGACAGGCTGGCCTCGCCCAGAATGGCATAAGAGACGCTGACTGTTGCCTGTACGATGATCGGTGCCGCCGCGTTGGGCAGGATGTGCTGGGTCAGAATGCGAAAGTTCGAGGCCCCCGACACACGCGCGGCATCGACGTATTGTTCCTCTTTCAGGGTCAGAACCATGCTCCGCGCGACGCGGGCAAAATCATCGAGGAAGGCCAAGGATATGGCGATTATGACATTCAACAGCCCGGCCCCGAAAACGGCTACCAGATAGACTGCGATGATGAAATTCGGAAACGCCCACTGCAGGTCGATGTAGCGCATGATCACGTAGTCGAGCCATCCGCCGAAATACCCGGCGATCAATCCCAGTGCCACGCCGAAGACCAGCGCGATGGCGACTGTCGACACGCCCACAAACAGGGATATCTGCGTGCCGTAGATCACTCTGCTTAACAGGTCGCGACCCAAATCATCCGTGCCCAATGGGAACTCCAGCGATGGCGGCATCAGCATGTCGAACAGCATCGCATTCGGATCATGTGGTGCCAGCCACGGCCCCAAGAACGCAAAGACGGCAAAGATGCCTAGCACGATCAGGCCAAAGACGGCCTTCTTGTCGTGCGCGATTTCGCGCAGGAAACCGGGACCGCGACGGAGGACAGGTTCTCCGGTACTGACTGTATCGGCACCGAAGGCTTTTGCGTATTTGCTCACGATTGATACCTGATGCGCGGATCAACGAGCGTGTAGAGAACGTCAACCAGCAGGTTGGAAAAAACGAAGATCGCGGAAACGATCAGGATTGCGCCCTGAACGACGGGGTAATCGCGGTTCAGGATGCTTTGGATCAAAAGTCGCCCAAGACCTTTGATCGCGAATACATTCTCGACCACAACAGCGCCCGACATCAGCAAGGCAAAGGCGATGCCAATCACGGTGATCACCGGGATCAGGGCGTTGGGGAAAGCATGTCGCATGATCAAAGTGTACTCACTCAGCCCCTTGGCGCGCGCGACCTGCATGTATTCGGCATTGAGCACCTCCAGCATCGACGAGCGGATCATCCGCGCAACGATGGCCGAAAACGCAGTGCCGACAGCGATCGATGGCAGGATCAGATGGGAAAACCATGGCCAGAAGCCCTCTGACAGCGGCACATAGCCGATGGCTGGCAGCCAATGCAGGTTAGCGGCAAAGACGATGATCAGAAGGATCGCCAGCCAGAAATCCGGCATGCTCAACCCCAGAAACGCGACGAAAGTCACTGCATAATCCAGCCCCGAATTCTTGCGGGTCGCGGCAATCAGACCGGCGGGTACGGCGATGACGATCGCCACGAAGAACGATAAAAGGGCCAGTGAAAGAGTGCGCGGCAGGGATTCCGCGATCAACTGCCCAACCGGCACGCGACTGCCGTAGATCGAATTGCCCAGATCCCCCTGCACCGCATTCCAGAGCCATTTTCCGTATTGAACATACATCGGCTGGTCGAGACCGAGCTTGCGGCGGATCTCGTCCACTGCATCAGGGTCGCCGACATCGGCCAGCATGGCCGCAATCGGATCACCCGGCACAAGCCGCAGCATGAAGAACACAAGCGTCGCGACCACGAACATCACCAGGAGGGCCCCAAGCGTCCGTTTCAGTAGGTATCCGGTCATGGCCGCCTCCGTTGTTGAGTGTTTGGTCCGGGCAAGATCACCTCGCCCGAACCGGATGCGGGATAGCGCCGCGTGTCAGCGGATCACGACTTGAACGACACCCGGTCAAGGTCGACTAGTCCGGGGATCCGGCTCTGCTCAGGGAAGTCCAGGTTGGCGCTGTGAACCAGGATGTCCGAAGGGTGATAGCTGAACACCGAGGCCACCTTGTCGGAGGTGATCTTGTTGGCCTGCTGGACCAGTGCCTTGCGCTTCTCCGGATCGGCCTCCACACTTTGCTGGTCGACGAGACTGTCGACTTCACTGTCCGAGAAGTAACCGAAGGGCATTTTGTCCTTGTCGCGTTTACGACCGTTGAATTTGGATGCGGTCTGCATCCAGTCCACCAGACCATCATCGGGGTCAAAGTCACCACCACTGCCCGATGTCCGCAGGTCCCATGTCATCGCGTCGAACTCTTCAACATTGACGGTCCATTCCTTGGTATCCAGCTCAACCGTGATGCCCAAGTTTTCCTTCAGGATGGAGGCGGCGACTTGCGCCTCGCGGCGACCCGTCGGCGTGCAGGTCAACCTCAGGGTGGGAAAACCCTCCCCGCCGGGATAGCCCGCATCCGCCATCAACTGTCGTGCGCCTTCGGGGTCAAACCGCTGGTTACTGGTTTCGGAAATCGCCTCGTCGTAATAAAAGCCCATGGCCGGATTGATTGTGCCAAAGGCGGGCGTTCCGCGTCCGAAATGGGCGATCTTGAGGAAGCGATCCCGATCAAACGCCTTGGCGATTGCCAGACGCACCATGAAACCCTTTTCCTTCATCAGTTCGGACAGGGGCTTGTTGAAATCCGACACCGTCATATTCTCGTGCCAGGGGTTGATCCAGATCGACTGGAAGCCCGGACCGGGTGTTTCGTCCACCACCAGATCGGGATTCGCCACGAACCGGTCCACCAGTTCGCTGGGAACCGGATTGCCGCCGATCAGCTGGATGTCGCCGGATTCCAGTGCTGCGGCCAACGGTTCGGCATCGCTGATCGGTTTGATGATGACCTTGTCGAGCTTCGGGCGCTCCGGGTCATAGTAGTTCTCGAATTTCTCAAGTACCACGCCCTGACCGAGCTGGTGCTCAACGACCTTGAAGGGGCCTGTGCCGATCGGTGCCATTCCGTAGTCAGAATTGCCCATCTCCTCGAGCGCACGGCCGCTGACGATGGTCATGGCCCGACCGCTGGAGCGTTCCAACGTCTTGGTCAGGAACGACGCCTGAGGCTTGGCCAGCGTGAACTTGACCTCAAGATCGTTGAGCTTTTCAAGCCCGGTCACATTACTCAAGACCCGAGAATGGATCGATTTTTCGGGATCTTTCGACCGGTTGTAGGTGTAGAGAACGTCGTCAGCCGTAAACGCATCGCCATTGTGGAAAGTCACGCCCTCGCGCAGCTTGAAGACGTACTGCGTGCCGTCGGCGGAGACTTCCCAGCCCTCGGCAAGATCGCCTTCTGCAACCAAATCCCGGTTGATGTGCATCAGACCGCTCAGCACATTTGACATGATCTGGAATTGTACCACCTGATTGATCTGCGCGGGGTCAAGCGTGACGATCTGGCCCACACCGGACCACCCGCAGGTCAGGGTGCCGCCCGGGGTACCCGCCGCTTGGGCGCTGCGGATCAGGCCACCGGCCGGCAGCATGTTTGCAGCGGTCAGCGTGCCCGCCGCCGCCATCAGGCGCAGTACCGCACGACGTTTCAATTTGGGGCCCGACATTTCGTCCCGTGACAGTCCGAACATCGGATCATGACGGTCAAAATCATAGGCGTCAGATAGCTCTGTGTCGAATTTTGCCCTCTGCGTCGGGGTCATGTTTTTATGTGTATTGTCATCCATTTTGGATCTCCCTTTTGGTTATGGTATTTTGGTTTTGAACGCTCATGCAAAGGGGCAGGCCACCTTGCGACCGTCGTCAGTGAAAATGGTCTTGGGAACATCCACCCGACAGCTGTCACGGGCTTTTGGACAGCGCGGGTGGAACACACAGCCAGACGGCGGATTCATCGGGCTGGGCACCTCGCCAGAGACAAAGCTGTGCGGGCGTTTTTGCTCGATCTCGGGGTCCGGGACCGGCACCGCATCCAGAAGAGCCCGCGTGTAGGGATGCCGGGGATCGGAAAAGATCGCGTCACAATCACCGATTTCAACAATCTTGCCCAGATACATGACGGCGACCCGGTGGCAGATATGGCGCACCACGCTCAGATCGTGTCCGATGAACAGATAGGTCAGCCCAAACTCTTCGCGCAGGTCTTCCAGCAGGCGGATGATTTGCGCCTGGATTGACACATCGAGCGCGGAAACCGCCTCATCACAGACGATAAATTCCGGGCGCAGGGCAAGCGCCCGGGCGATCCCGACGCGCTGGCGCTGTCCACCGGACATTTCGTGTGGATAGCGATCTGCCAGGTTGGCTGGCAGACCGCAAAGCGCGAGCAATTCCTTGATGCGCCGTGCCCGGCCCACAAAGTTCATGCCCCGGTCGTGGATGCGTATCGGTTCCGCGATGATATCGCCCACAGACATGCGCGGGTTGAGTGAACTGAACGGATCCTGAAACACTGCCTGCACCTGACGCCGGTACTGCAGCCCCGCACTTCCGGCCATACCGGCAATCTGGTGTCCGTCGAACTTGATCTGGCCTTCGGTCGGCGTTTCCAGACGCAGCAAACATCGTCCAATGGTGGTCTTGCCGCACCCGGATTCACCAACGAGGCCCAGGGTTTCGCCACGGTGAATGTCAAAACTGGCACCATCAACGGCCTTCACATGCCCCACGGTTTTTTCGAAGATCGTACCCTTGCGCACCGGAAAATGCACCTTGAGGTTTTCGACCTCAATCAACTTGTCCTGGGCCCCTTGGGACGGGGCGGCGGCAACGGCGATTTTAGTCATGCCGCAGTCTCCTGGTGGAGGGCATCGATTTCCCAGCAAGCCGAGCTGTGGGCACCGCCGATATCAATCATCGGCGGTGTTTCGGCGCGGCATCGGGCCGTCGCAAAACGGCACCGCGGCTCAAAGGAGCACCCCGGCCCCAGATCCGCGAGGTCCGGCGGGCTGCCAGGGATCGGCTCGATCTGCGTGCCGCGCACCTGATCCAACCGGGGAACTGAATTGAGAAGCCCGAGCGTATAGGGATGGCTGGGGTTCGAATAGAGCGCAGCGGCGATCCCGGTTTCGACGATTTTTCCGGCATACATGACATTTACGCGGTGCGCATAGCGCGCAACGATCCCGAGATTATGCGTAATGATAACCAGCGCGACACCCATCTCCCGACAGAGGTCCTTCATCAGAGACAGCACTTGCGCCTGGACCGTCACGTCCAATGCCGTTGTCGGCTCGTCCGCCAGTATCAGTTTTGGATAACAAGAGAGGGCCATCGCGATCATCACACGTTGGCGCATGCCTCCGCTCAGTTGATGCGGGTATTGGCTCAGACGTCCTTCAGGGTCTGATATGCCGACTTTCTTTAATAACTCTACGCCGCGCTCATTCGCCTCTTTTTGTGACATATTCAGGTGCAGCTTCATCGCCTCGGTCAGCTGCCGCCCAATCGAGATGACCGGATTCAACGAGGTCATTGGCTCCTGAAACACCATCGCAATCTCTTTGCCTCGCACCTGCCGGATAGATTTGTCGTCCAAGCCCAGCAGATCAATGTCGTCAAAGGCAATCGACCCGGAAACGATCTTACCCGGCGGACTTGGAATCAACCCAAGGATCGCACGGGCACCCACCGACTTACCACTTCCCGACTCGCCTACGATCGCAACGATTTCACCGGGCGCAACCGAATAGGAAATGCCGTTGACGGCCTGTACCACGCCTTCAGGCGTGCGAAATTCAATCACCATATCCTTGATAACAAGCAAGTCTTTCAAGTTTAGGCCTCGCTATTGGAAACGCCGGGTGTCGGTGAGCGCCGTCCGTAGTATTTTGGCAAATCACCGTTTTTTTTATCTTCAATACGGTTGACCGTAGCCACGTTTTCCTATCCTGTAAACAAATTATCGATATCGATATCTATAGATTCAGTTTGACACAATAATGGGCGAGTTCACGTGGACCTGACGAAAAATTCTTCGCTTGGACAAAGCTTAATACCTTGGAAAACCAAGGGTGATGCTTTGTTTCACGAAATCCGTCGCGCGATCCTCTTGCGCGAAATTCAAGCAGGCGAGACGCTTTCTGAGCCACAGATCGGAAGCAAATTTAACTTTTCGCAGGGCACGGTGCGCGAGGCGCTGATGCGTTTGCAGGAAGAAGGCCTTGTGCAGAGGCGCGGCTATCATGGCACGACCGTGACACGCAGCTCGCTGATCGAAGGCGTACAAATGGCGGAGATCCGCATCAAGCTCGAGATGGAGGGCGTCCGCCACGCCACCGATGGGTTAATCGAAGATGATTTCGCAGAGCTTCAGGACTGCTTGTCGCGCATGGACGCCGCCGCCAAACAAAGCGATTCCTATGCGCTCAGCGAGCTTGATCGCAAGTTCCATCTAACATTGTTTCGACACTCTGGCATGAACGCACTCGAACCGATCCTGACACGCTGCATGTTGCACATGCATTTGCGAACATTTGGTCACTCAAAACCCGCGAAACGGCCTGTCACGCCAACTGAGGCACATCAACCAATCCTTGACGCCCTGCGAGGCGGGAACGCAGATGATGCCGCTGCAGCGTTGTGCGACCACATTAACCTAACGATCAGCCTCTGGTCACCACCCCTAAAGTCCGCAATGGATTCTCGGTGAGACACTCGTCCTGAGGCCGTCGAATGCAGCCACAGGATACCATTTGGAAAGGTCAATTTGATGCAATTGCGTTCTTCGCACGTTTACCCGTCACGCCGTTCGGCCGTCTTGGCAGACAACATCGTTTCGACCTCTCAACCGCTGGCAGCGCAGGCTGGTCTTTCAATGCTGGCGCGCGGTGGCAATGCCGCAGATGCGGCAGTGGCCACCGCGATCACGCTCACTGTCGTGGAGCCGACGGGCAACGGCGTGGGATCAGACGCGTTCGCTATTCTTTGGGATGGCAAGCAGTTGCATGGGCTAAACGCATCGGGTCGTGCCCCGGCTGCCTGGTCGCTCGACAAATTTTCCGGACGTAATGAAATGCCCATGCATGGCTGGGATAGTGTGACAGTGCCCGGTGCGGTGTCCGCTTGGGTCGAATTATCACAGAAATTCGGGTCACTCCCATTTGAAACCCTGTTTGAGCCTGCCATCGGTTATGCCGAGCGCGGATTTCCTGTCTCGCCAAAAATCGCGCAGTTATGGGAACGCGGCGGTGAGAAACTGCACGACCAGCCGGGGTTTGCCGAAAACTTTCTGCCGGACGGGAAGGCCCCCCGCGCCGGAGAGCGGTATGCCAATCGTGCCCTTGCCCGCAGCCTGCGCCGGATTGCCGAAACAAAAGGCGCGGCCTTCTATCAGGGCGAACTTGCCGAGGCCATGATCGCCTTCTCGGAGGCCAATGCCGGCGTGATGACCCTTGATGACCTTGCCGCGCATCGCGCTGATTGGTGCGGCACGATCTCGAAAGGATTTGGAGACGCGGCGTTGCACGAAATCCCCCCGAATGGACAGGGCATCGCGGCGCTGATGGGGCTGGGCATTCTGGAACACACCGGCATTCGCAATCTTGACGCTGATGACCCGCGCGCCATGCATCTTCAGATTGAAGCTATGAAGCTCGCTCTTGCCGACACTGAGAATTTTGTAGGCGACATTGCCCACATGACGAAGGTTTCGGCCGCAGACATGCTGGACGACGGTTATCTGGCAGAGCGGGCAAAGTTGATTGATCCGTCGCGGGCACAGGAATTTGGCGCGGGTGCGCCCAAACGCGGGGGCACTGTCTATCTGACTGCCGCCGACGCGTCGGGCATGATGGTGTCTTTCATTCAGTCGAACTATGCCGGGTTCGGATCAGGCGTGGCGGTGCCCGAAACGGGTATCCACCTACAAAATCGCGGTTGGGGCTTCTCCCTTGATCCCAATAGCCCAAATGTCGTGGGCGCTGGGAAGCGGCCGTTTCACACGATCATCCCCGGTTTCCTGATGGGAAAAACGCAACCTATCATGAGTTTTGGCGTTATGGGTGGCCCGATGCAGGCGCAGGGGCACCTGCAGATGGTGCTGCGCACCCAGCTTTGGGGGCAGGATCCGCAAATGGCCGCTGATGCCCCACGCTGGCGGGTAACTGAAGGACTTGGTGTGGCCTGCGAGACGACGCTGCCCTCACACACTCTTGAAACCCTCGCACGGCTCGGACATTCGCTCGCAATGGAAGAGCCGGACACAGCATTTGGCTTTGGCGGTGCCCAGTTGATCCATCGTCTTCCGGGCGGCGGGTATGCAGGAGGCTCTGACCCGCGTAAAGACGGCGCAGCGGTCGGGTTTTGATCCATTCAGTTGATAGCCCAAGGTTCACATCATGATACACCGACTTAAAGCCAGTCCCGAAACCTGTGCATGGGGATATTTCGACGCCACCATTGCCCCTGCTCTGGAAATTCAAAGCGGTGAAACGGTTGCCATAGAGACGGTTTCGGGCGGCCCCGATCAAATTCCGCCAACGGATGCCGGGTTTCACATCCCACCTGAGCTTTTGGACATCCATGCGCGTTCGCACCGTCAGGTGCCGGGGCACATCCTGACCGGGCCGGTGGCAGTGGCCGGGGCGAAACCCGGGCAGGTTCTCGAGGTTCAGATCCTCGATATCCAACTGCGCCAGGACTGGGGCTGGAACATGATACGGCCCTTGGCAGGAACCTTGCCCGATGACTTTCAAACCGGTCGCATAGTCACGATCCCGCTGGATCAGGACACAATGACGGCAGAGCTGCAATGGGGGCTCGCGCTGCCGCTGAAACCGTTTTTCGGCGTGATGGGCGTGGCACCACCGACGAACTGGGGGCGGATTTCGACAATCCAGCCGCGGGCGCACGGCGGAAATATCGACAACAAGGAGCTGGTGGCGGGCACGACACTTTACCTGCCGATTTTCACCGAAGGCGCGATGTTTTCATGTGGCGATGGTCACGGCGCACAGGGCGATGGCGAGGTCTGCGTAACGGCGATTGAAACGGCTCTGGAAGGCACGTTCCGGCTTACCATTCGCGAAGATATGCCAATCCACTTTCCGCGCGCCAAGACCCCGACGCACTTGATTACCATGGGCATGCACGAGGATTTGGACCGCTGTGTTGAAATGGCGCTGAGGGACATGATTGCGTGGATCACCGATCGCACCGGGCTCAACCGCGAAGACGCCTACATGCTGTGTTCGCTTGCCGGTAATTTGCGGGTGACGCAAACCGTGAATGGCAACAAAGGCATTCACATGATGATGGAGATCGCATTGCTGGACGGGAAAACCCAATGAAGGAAGGCAACATGGCCGTTAAGACAACGCTCATCGGTCTGGGGATCATGGGGCGGCGAATGCTCGAACACATGGTCCGGCACAATGGATATGAACCGATCGCACTTTGGGACCCAGATCCAGAAGCCTGTGCGCAAGCGGTGCGACTGGCCCCGGATGCTGCCATCGCAACCAGCGCGGAGGCCGCGATGGATGCCGCTGACCTGATCTACCTGTCCTGCCCACCGGCACCACGCAAGGCCTATGCGTTAACTGCCGCAGCTGCAGGCAAGGCACTGTTTCTTGAAAAACCGCTAGGCGTGGATATCGCCGAGAGCGAAGACCTCGTGGACCGGCTGGCATCTTTCGGCGTTCCCACCGCCGTCAATTTCACTCAGGCGGCAGGGTCCGCCCTCACGGACGTGAGCAAAGCTGCGCGTAGCGGCGTGCTGGGCGATGTCCTTGGGGCCGATATCGTCATAACCTATGGGGCTTGGCCGCGCGCTTGGCAGAAGGCGGCCGATTGGCTTAGGTTTCGCGACGAAGGCGGCATGACGCGGGAAGTAATCTCGCATTTCCTGTTTTTTTCGGAACGTATTCTTGGGCCACTGACGGTCATCTGGGCACGCCCGTCCTTTCCGGACGATCCTGCGCTGTGCGAAACCCATATGCTGGCCCGTCTTGAAACATTGGATGGTCGACCTGTAACAATCATGGCCAGTATCGGCGGTGCACAACCGGACCGCCAGGAATTGACAATCAAGGGAAGCAGGGCCAGCAGACGCATCACCGATTTCTATGTCGATGCCGTTTCGGATGGCGGCGCGTTCACCGAGGTCCGGGAACGGCCGGAGGACCCCAGAGCAACCAGCCTGAAAGCACAGCTTGACGATCTGAGCCTATGTCTCGACGGCAAAACTAACCGCCTAGCCACTCCCGAAGAGGCGCTACGTGTGCAAAAGCTCGTCGAGGCAATGTTGGCTGGCAAATCCTGAATTGAACCAGACGCCCGGCACGCCCCCGCTGGCGCAGGTCTTGTCCAGTATCGTTTGCGCGCTGCCCCGCGACGGACGTTCGCTTGCAAATCACTGTGGTAAGGCCACTCTTACACAAAACTGCTGCGCCGGGTTCGGGCGCGTCTCGGCGTGCGAAATGAATTGAAAGGGAGATGAATAATACTGCTTATGGCCTGCCAAGTATCTTCTCCCCGCCGCACTGCGTTACTACGAAAATCAGCGCTGACAGCTACTATCGCGGCGATATCGCCCACACCCATGCCCGCTTTCTCCAAGCGCAGGGGAGCCCGCTGCGGCAAATGGATTTCGAAAGCTACAGTCCGAACTGCAAACCCCTCTTACAGTCACAACATCGGTTGAGACTCTCTACAATACGGGGCCGCTGACCCAAGCTTTGTCGTCGCTGGCCATTCCGGCGCTGTTTGATTGACTGGGCGTGACGCAAGGCGAAGGCTTTGCGCAGACCATAAATCGATGCATCGTGCAGAAACCAACACCATGGGCTCACATTTGCCGTTCCCGCTTTGCGGCATCATGCCGGTTCTACCCTTCTCGTATTGTCTCAGACGGCCCATTGCTGCCTTTGATCCGTCCGACGAAATGCTGCGACGCGGCCCGTTATTGCTGACTTTCGCTGCAAACGCGAAGTCCGATAGTGGGGCTATTCACACTCATCAGACAGATCTGCCCTCAGCGCAAAGACCTTAGATCGATTTCAAAATCTGGCGCGATCATTGATCGTTGCCAATTTTTTGGAACTGTTGTTCACTTGGATGTCTACCGGTCTGGAGCGCTATCGCTATGAATACCGAAGTCCGACTTAGCCATATCTCCAGCCTTGCTCAAACCGCGCGCAGTACGTGGCTGGGCCTTCTTGGCTTGCTGATTTTCGTCGGCATTACAATTATGGCTCACAAAGACAGTGACTTTTTCGCACATGGCGCTTCGACAACTCTGCCCATAATTGGTGTGGAAGTGCCGACAGATGCGTTCTTTCTTGCAGCTCCTCTCTTGGTGACGGCGTTTTATTGCTACATGAATATTTTCCTGTTCGGATTGTGGGATGCATTAGGAAAGATTGATCAGATACCACCCGATCCCGAAACGGACGAGATGCCACCACTTGCTGAATTGATCGTCCCAACGATTTTTACAATTGCTGCGCTTTGGTATCGCAATCATGTCAGGCAAGACGGATCAATGTCCGCCCGCATCTTTGGGATTTGGACGGTGATCATCGCAGTACTTTTGGGTTGGGCTTTCTGCTGGGTCATTCTTGCATTTGTCTGGTGGCGCTCCATGCCTGCCCATGAACCGCTCATAACGATAGTTGCAGCGGTTTGCCTCTGTGGCACGCTGGACGTCGGACTATATGCAATCAGTGCCGCACGCACGCAATTGGGAAATAAGGCACCTTCGCAAACGGCAATGCGGCCAATTCGGATCTTAAGCAGCATTGCGGTATGCGCTGCCCTAATCTTAACGTCCTATGGGCGTACCAAAGGCTTTGACACGTTGTTGGCAGCCTACCCTATTGCGTCCGAGCGTTTGACAAAGCTCATTCCTCTTTCGCGCGCCAATCTTCGTGAAGCGCACTTGAGTGTAAGGCCCAGAGATTGGCTTGTTTGGGAGGATTGGCGAAAAGAGATCAGGTCCGAATTTGCGCGCAGAGAAGGGATTGACGTACACCATGCCGCCTGGACGCCTGAACAGAAAATCAACTTTGACAAGGAAGCCCGCCGTCTGTGGCAATCGCTTACGCATTCTCTTGACCATCAGAACCTTGAGAATAGGGACCTGCGCGGTGCAGATCTGTCTTTTGCCTTTATGGCCGGCATTGATCTTGAAAAAGCGGATTTGACGGGGGCGAACTTAAAAGGTGCTGATGCCTCTGGCGCGGTTTTCAAGTCTGCACAAATGCAGAATGTGAACTTAAGTGGTGCCTCATTGCAAGGTGCAAACCTATCGCGTGCAGGTCTGGAAGGGGTTCGATTTGTTGGCGCACAAATGCAATGGGCGGATCTTACGTACGAAACAGAAGAAGAGGATGAAAACCATGCAGCTGTGTCAGAAGATGGGGTACCCATACGTCAATTTCTGCAGCTACCTGAAGCCGATTTTTCTTCAACTGAACTTGAAGGCGTTAATTTCGGAGGAGCCAATCTGCGGGATGCGAACTTTATTGGAGCGGGGCTAGAGGGAACGTCTCTTGCTGGTTCTGACTTGCAGGGCGCTGACTTTTCCTTTGCACAGCTATTAGAAACGGATCTCAGACATTCGGAACTGCAAAACGCCCATTTTTGGAAGTCACGATTGATCGGGGTCGATCTTTCAAGTGCAATAATGACGTCTACTCGCCTTGATGTGCACACTATCGAAATGAATTTCCTTGTGTCGACGGACCTCAGTAATTTGAGTTCAACCAACATGGACCAAGAGGACTTTGACAAGACCTTTGGGGACGCCACAACGGTTCTTCCACCGGGAATTGAGACCCCGTGTCATTGGCCTGATTACGCGATAAGCGGACGATACCATTATCATTGGCGCGACGATTGGATGGCAGGAAAGATACCGCCGGTCGCAAGAGGACCTGATGGAACCTGTCCCGACAAACTATAATATCTGGCAATAATAATTGAAAACGTCAGCGCCGGTCGAAATGTTAAAGGCTGAATTGGTGCATAGCGACTTGAATGTTTAGATAAGGCTTGGCGTCCTGATCGGGATCCACACTTCATTTGGTGTGAACAGACCTTTGTGGCAGATGAAGTCCTTTTGAACATCAACAGATCTGATTTCGGACGCGAGACCGCCCTGCTCGCCAAAACAAATCACAACTTCGATTCACAAGGCCTGCGTAATCATTTCCAAAATTGAAGCCGAGGAGCCGACAAGAAGTGGTGCCAAGATAGTGAGAATCCTTGTGACTTGATATCTTGTACTGCGCCTTTCGATCCTTCCACGCAGGTCCTCTTGTATGGTTGGATCGTGTTCCAATGCTTTGCGGAGTATCAAATTGCTGGGCCCAAAAATGAACAAAAGGGTCAGGGTGAACACGATCCCCCAGAACAGCGCCATCCCTTGTGCAAAACCGCGGATCAATTCCCGTGCTGTGTCCTCTGCCACAACCGCCAGAGGCAGGTGATAGAATAGCATCAGCGTAATTGTGCTCGTTACCAATACGAAGGCTGTCGTCTGAAAAGTCAGATCAACCAAGCCCAGATGTGCTTCCAAATTCTTGATGCTTTGACCCGTGCTTACAACTGCAGATGCACAAGCCGCTGCCAATAGTCCAAAGAGATACGGCAAAACAGCAAACCAGGCCAAAATGCTCAAACCTGGATCACTGCACCCTTCTGGCAAGACGTGAGGGGCCACACCCGCCTCAACCAAAACCGCGCAGGTTGATCGGTAAGTCAGATTCAACGCGCCCAAGAAATTCTCGTGGCGGGCCAAAGCATTGACCAAGACAAGCAGGAGCACTGATACGCCCAAAACAAGCAGGCTTTGGCTTCTGGCCTTAGGAGACAGCTCCCAAATCTTTGACACCATGAGACAAATCACAGCGAAACAACTCGATACATGAAACAAGCCCACAGCAGAGTATATTATTAACCCGTTATAAAACCGAAGATCCAGATTGCCCTGAAAAAAGCTGTCAATTTCCAACATGCGGGTCAGCAAATCAGTCGTCCCGTTACTGAGCAATTCGAGCACAGTAAAGCCCAATGAAAACGGCAAAATAGGCAAGAAAATCCACGTCAAATGGGCACGATCATACATGATCTAAACCTTAGGCCGCAATTGCACGGCCCATCAAGACAATCCTACCGTCCAAGACAGCATGGGCCACCAGATTATCTACAAGAACGGCCGGTTCCCAACTGCCAAACGTTTAGCATTCCAGGTCGACAAAACGACAGTTGTCTTGTGCCGCGCAAGAGAACCGCTGGCGCGGTTCGTCCCCCATGAAATGGCGAAAGCGGATCGCAACGCAAGATGGAACGCCTTCTTCAGGCATGCGGGGGCCAAACATCAGGAATGTCGTTACCCCCACTTCGTGGCATATTTCTGTAGCCTTGGCATTGAACCGAAACGGGTCTGCGATGCGGTAATGACGCAGTTTCTGCGCGCCCTCGTCACCAGTGGGGCGGACCCTGCTGATTTCGTTTATCTGGCTGATGTTGTGACGCGCGAGAAAATGCGTGCAGGTTTTATGGAGGATATGAACGAACTGTAGATTGCGAAGCGTCAGCGTGCGAACCAAGTTGGGTGGGCCCACGCCCCTGAACGCGCTCCGTCTGCTTCCACAATGCGTCTGCGGCGGTATCTAAAACGCAAAAACTCACCCAAGGATGGACTTTAAGCGATTGTTATTAATTAGTAAACTTGGTTGCAGGAGTTCGCAACTTTCGATTTCTGCGGTTGCTTGAGCGGCAGATAGTCAAGATCGCTGCCTAGCTGAAGTGCATCTAACCAAGGTATTGCTACCTTTGAAACTTTTGTCAGCGATTCTTTCCCAAATCTTGCAACAACGATTTCGCAGCATGACGATTATTGCACACAAGTTGCACACATGCGGAAAACAGGACTAGCGCCCAATAGTTCAACTCAACGCAATACTCTGCTTTGATGCACTATTTCGTATGCAGAATTTGCGCTTGACCGGTCAATCCGTTTAGCAAAAACCGAATTACGCAGAGCAAATTTGGTGTTTCTAAAATTTTTTTCATTAACACCGTTTGGAATGCGTGTCGCAAAGCGCCAACGCCAGCCGTTAGCACAATTGTGCGATCAGCCGCTCTTTGAGGCAGTAGTGATAAATTTCCACAGTTTCGCATAGCTGGCCTTGAGCAGCCCCACTTGAGTGGTCCGTGTTAAAAGTTAGTGCATGATTGGCCGTTGGTCCATCGGGATGATGGCTTCAGGCGCTGGTGGGCGATAGCCTAATG
>NZ_JBHGAR020000012.1:0-126626 GCF_042611115.2 Sulfitobacter sediminivivens | reverse complement strand
TAAAAGCAGTGAAGGAACAGGTATATGTCTATTCGGAACATCATTTTGGGGCTCACGGTCTGCGCGGGCCTTGCGGCCTGTGGCGACACGTTGGGTGAACAAGCACTCGGCGGTGCAGCAATCGGCGCAGGTGCTGCCGCCGTCACCGGTGGCAGCCTTGCAACGGGTGCGGCCGTGGGAGCAGGCGCGAACGTGCTTGCCTGCCAGACAGAAATCGTTAACTGCACCTGATGTAACCTTTGCGCAGGCCGGAAACCGGCTTTCGCAGAAAAAGAACATTTCTAAATCAACCCTGCCCGGCTTTGTGCCGCGGCGGGGTTTTTGCGTTTTCCTCAAGACCCAAAAGGACACTCCATGTTCAAGAAAATCCTGATCGCCAACCGGGGCGAGATTGCCTGCCGCGTTATCAAATCCGCCCGCAAGATGGGTATTGGTACGGTGGCGATCTATTCGGATGCAGACGCGGATGCCCTGCATGTCCAGATGGCGGATGAGGCGGTCCACATCGGGCCACCCCCCGCCAATCAATCCTATATCGTCATCGACAAGGTGATGGCCGCGGTCAAATCATCGGGGGCCGAGGCAGTCCATCCTGGCTATGGTTTTTTGAGTGAAAACAGTAAGTTCGCCGAGGCGCTCTCGGCTGCTGGTGTGGCATTTGTCGGCCCGCCCGTTGGTGCGATTGAAAAGATGGGCGACAAGATCACCTCAAAGAAGATTGCAAAAGAAGCAGGTGTTTCAACTGTTCCGGGCTACATGGGAATCATCGCGGACGCTGATGAAGCGGTCAACATCTCGAACGAAGTCGGCTATCCGGTGATGCTCAAGGCGTCTGCGGGTGGCGGTGGCAAAGGCATGCGGATCGCGTGGAACGATGAAGAGGCCCGCGAGGGGTTTCAGTCGTCCAAGAACGAAGCGGCCAACAGCTTTGGTGACGATCGGATCTTCATTGAGAAATTCGTAACGCAGCCCCGGCACATTGAAATTCAGGTGCTCTGCGATGCGCATGGCAATGGCATTTATCTCAACGAGCGTGAATGTTCGATCCAGCGCCGTCAGCAAAAGGTGATCGAAGAGGCCCCCAGCCCATTTCTGGACGCCGCGACCCGCAAAGCGATGGGCGAGCAGTCCGTCGCACTGGCACAGGCCGTGGGCTATACGAGTGCCGGCACGGTTGAATTTATCGTCGACGGCGACCGCAATTTCTACTTTCTTGAGATGAATACCCGTCTGCAGGTTGAACACCCGATAACCGAACTGATCACCGGTGTTGATCTGGTGGAACAGATGATCCGTGTGGCCAATGGTGAGAAACTCAGCATCAAGCAAAAGGACGTCAAGATAAACGGCTGGGCGATTGAGAACCGGCTTTATGCCGAGGATCCCTACCGTGGTTTCCTGCCCTCTATTGGCCGGTTGACCCGGTATCGCCCGCCCGCCGAAGTCGTTGAAAAGACCCATATCGTGCGCAATGACACCGGCGTCTATGAAGGCGGTGAGATCAGCATGTATTACGATCCGATGATCGCCAAACTCTGTACATGGGCCCCCACACGGGCCGATGCGATTGAACGGATGCGCGTCGCGCTCGATAGTTTTGAGGTAGAGGGAATTGGCCACAACCTGCCGTTTTTATCGGCTGTGATGGACCATCCGATCTTTGTCGCCGGCGATATGACCACGGCGTTTATTGAGGAACAATTTCCCGATGGGTTCACTGGCGTTGAATTGGCCGAAACTGAGCTGCGCCGGATCGCGGCCGCGACGGCCGCCATGCACCGGGTGGCCGAGATCAGACGTGCACGGGTGTCGGGGCGGATGGACAACCACGAACGCAAAGTCGGTTCAGACTGGAATGTCGCCTTGCAGGGGCAGTCCTTTGATTTGGTGATCAACGCCGATCAGAAGGGGTCAACAGTGACTTTTGATGATGGGGCCGAACTGAGGGTCAGTGGCGCGTGGACACCGGGCGATCAATTGGCCGAGATGACCGTGGGCGATGCACCGCTGATCCTGAAAGTTGGCAAGATATCCGGCGGTTTTCGCATTCGGACGCGCGGGGCTGATATCAAAGTGCATGTGCGCACCCCGCGTCAGGCCGAACTGGCCCGCTTGATGCCCGAAAAAGTGGCTCCTGATACGTCCAAGCTGCTGCTCTGCCCGATGCCGGGTTTGGTGGTGAAACTCAACGTCGAAGTGGGCGACGAAGTGCAGGAAGGGCAGGCGCTTTGCACTATCGAGGCGATGAAGATGGAAAACATCCTGCGCGCCGAGCGCAAAGGCGTGGTCAGCAAGATCAACGCCAATGCCGGCGATTCATTGGCGGTGGACGATGTGATCATGGAGTTTGAGTGATTTGCCCGACCCAACATAGAAGGTGCAGGCGCTGGCCAATTCAATTGCCAGAGGCTCGCTCTTTTTCGTCGCGGATTTCACGCTGGCGCATCGGCATTTTGTCGATGCTACGGGTGATCTCTCGGACGTCCCATGGAAACGGTTTGCGCAGTTTGACACCGCCATCTTTGCCCACAAGCACCAACATGAACCCGCGGGGCCGCATTTTTAGCCGCAAGGGGCTGCGGGCGGCGGGGTCGGTATCGGTCAGGACAACCACATCGCGTTCAATGAGCTCATTTTCGCGGGCACGCAGCAATTCAAGCTGTTCGATGAATGCGGGATCCTCCGCGCTGTCGGCAAAGACAAGAACGGGTCGCTTTTTCCAGTGGAATTGGCTCAAATCGTTCATATCTGCTGTCAGAAACAAGCTGTCCATTGCTGGCTCCGATGTCTCTTGGGTAGCCCCAACCGTGGCGAATAAAGCTGTAAAAACAAGTGGTATAAGGCGTTTCATCGATGCTCCTGTTTCACTTGATATAGATGTGTACCACGCGATTGCGATGCAAGTGTTGGGTCATTTTTGCATTAAGCACAATGCAAGAGGTTTTCGGGCATGAATGGGGTGATCCCTGTATCATGGCCGGTTGGGGCGGCCTGTCTTAACAGATTGGCCCGCTTTTTCATGGATATTATCTTGCATGTTGGTGCGCACCGCAGTGGGACAACGACTTTTCAGCAGTATCTGCGCAGTCAATTCACGGCGTTAGAGGCGCAGTCGTTGGGTTTCTGGGGCCCTTTGCGAACCCGAAAATCAGTCTTTCCCGGTTTGTTTGCAACGCCGTCCATCCCCAAAAACGCCCGCAGGGCGCAGGGCCGTGTGCAGATTCATCTGGCACATGCGCAAAACGCCGGGGTCAGAAAACTGCTGGTCAGTGATGAGAATATGATCGGAACGTCGCGGCACTGTTTGCGTCAGAGCGCGCTTTATCCTGCCATCGGCGACCGAATGGCGCGTATTTCGGCGGCATTTGGCGGTCGGGTCAGCCGTGTGGTCCTGACGATCCGGGCGCAAGACCTGTGGTGGGCGTCTGCGGCGGCCTTTACGGTGGCGCGCGGCCATCCCATTCCCTCATCTCAACAGCGCGACCAAATTGCCCAGAGCGCGCGGACATGGCGCGATGTGATCACCGATTTGGCCTGCGCGGTACCGGATGCCGCATTGGTGGTGATGCCCTTTGAACACGGCGCAGGCAATCCGAATTTGCTGTTGAAAGCGGCGACAGGTCTGGACGTCCCTTTGGGCGCACAGGTCCCGTGGCTGAACCGGTCGCCCACCGCCCGCGACCTGCGCGGGCTGTTGGCAGAACAAGGCGCGGACATATCGGAAATTCCCGATAACCCATTGCGTTGGCAACCGTTTTCGCAAGAACAGACAACACAATTGCGCGAAAATTACGCAGATGATCTGCACTGGCTGATTGCCGGTGCGGATGGTCTGGCCACCCTGACAGAAGACGACACCCGCAAAAGAGCAGGCACAAGCCAGCCTGCGGGCCACATGACAAGAGGACACCGATACAATGGCGGACAAGGATACATGGCGCACCCTGGCTGAGGCTGAACTGCGCGGGCGCAGCCCTGAGGATCTGACGTGGAAGACGTTGGAAGGGATCGACGTCAAACCAATCTATACGGCTGATGATCTGGCAGAGGTGGATCATCTTGGGTCCGTTGCGGGTGCGGCCCCCTTTACCCGTGGGGTAAAGGCCACAATGTATGCCGGGCGTCCCTGGACCATCCGTCAATACGCGGGGTTTTCGACGGCAGAGGAATCCAATGCATTCTATCGCCGTGGGTTGGCGGCGGGACAACAAGGTGTGTCTGTCGCCTTTGATCTGGCAACCCACCGCGGCTATGACAGCGACCATCCGCGCGTTGAGGGCGATGTCGGCAAGGCAGGTGTGGCAATCGATTCCGTTGAGGATATGAAAATCCTCTTTGACGGCATTCCGCTTGACAAGGTCAGCGTGTCGATGACCATGAACGGCGCGGTCATTCCGATATTGGCGAGCTTTATCGTCGCTGGTGAAGAACAGGGGCACGACAAATCTGTGCTGTCCGGCACCATTCAGAATGACATCCTCAAAGAGTTTATGGTGCGTAACACCTATATTTATCCGCCCGAACCCTCGATGCGGATCATCGCGGATATCATTGAATTCACCGCCAATGAGATGCCGAAATTCAACTCGATTTCGATCTCCGGGTATCACATGCAAGAGGCGGGTGCGAACCTTGTGCAGGAACTGGCGTTCACCCTTGCCGATGGCCGCGAATATGTGCGCACCGCGATTGCCGCTGGTATGGATGTCGATAAATTCGCGCCCCGCCTGTCGTTCTTTTTCGCAATAGGCATGAACTTTTTCATGGAGGCCGCAAAACTGCGGGCCGCGCGCCTGCTCTGGCATCGGATCATGTCGGAATTTGAACCCAAGAATGTAAAATCCAGCATGTTGCGCACCCATTGCCAAACCTCGGGGGTGTCGCTCGCCGAACAGGACCCGTATAACAACGTCGTGCGCACCGCCTATGAGGCGATGAGCGCGGTGTTGGGCGGCACCCAATCGCTTCATACCAATTCGCTGGACGAGGCGATCGGCCTGCCCACCGATCATTCCGCCCGGATCGCCCGCAATACGCAGTTGATCTTGCAAGAAGAAACCGGGATCACCCATGTCGTGGACCCGCTGGCGGGCAGCTATTACGTTGAAAAACTGACCCATGATCTGGCCGAAGCCGCGTGGAAGCTGATTGAAGAGGTTGAAGAGCTCGGCGGCATGACCAAGGCTGTCGCCTCCGGCATGCCCAAGCTGCGCATCGAAGAAGCCGCCGCAACCCGTCAGGCGATGATCGACCGGGGTACCGAGGTTATTGTTGGCGTCAACAAATATCGCCGCGAAACGGAAGACCCGATTGATATTCTGGACGTGGATAACGTCGCGGTACGCCAAAGCCAGATCGAGCGGCTAAAAGGCATCCGGGCCAGCCGCGACGAGGCTGAGTGCGCGGCAGCGCTCAAAGAGTTGACGCGCCGGGCCCGTGAGGGCGGTAATCTGCTCGAAGGGGCAATAGAGGCTGCACGAGCGCGTGCGACAGTTGGGGAAATCAGCATGGCAATGGAAGACGAATTTGGCCGCCACCGCGCCGAGGTCAAGACGCTGGCCGGTGTGTATGGTGCCGCCTATGAGGGCGATGAGGGCTTTGCCGCGATCCAGAAATCGGTTGAGGATTTTGCGGAAAGCGAGGGGCGTCGCCCGCGTATGCTGGTGGTCAAGATGGGTCAGGACGGTCATGACCGCGGGGCCAAGGTGATTGCCACCGCTTTTGCTGACATCGGGTTTGATGTCGATGTCGGGCCACTTTTTCAGACCCCAGCCGAGGCTGCGCAGGATGCGGTGGACAATGACGTGCATGTGATTGGCATCAGTTCTCAGGCGGCGGGTCACAAAACATTGGCACCGCAGCTAATCAAGGCTCTCAAGGACGCGGGCGCTGAGGATATCTTGGTGATCTGTGGCGGCGTGATCCCGCAGCAGGATTATCAGTTCCTGTATGATGCCGGGGTCAAAGCAATCTTTGGTCCGGGCACCAATATCCCAACAGCCGCGCAAGATATCCTGAAGCTGATCCGCGCGACACGGACATGAACAAGCGCCCCACCATCGTGATCGGCATGGTGGCGGGGCTGATCTGGGCATTTGCCGTCATCGGTGGGGCGATGCGGTTGAACATGCCTTTTGTTCCTGCACCGGTTGCCTTGCTCGGCGCGTTCTTTCCCGGTGGATTGGTGACATGTGCAATGATCGGGCGACTGGCACAGCGTCGCTTTTTTGATGATGAATCCATCGACGGGCAGGGGTTCGCGCCTGGGTCAGCGGCGTCGATTGATCAAAAAGTGCTGACCAACACCATCGAACAAATGGTGCTGGCGCTTGCGATCTGGCCGTTTGTGGCGCTCACATTGGGCGGGCAGGTGATCATCGCGATGGGGCTGGCTTTTGCGGTTGCGCGGGTGTTGTTCTGGGTCGGCTACCACATGTCACCGCCGCTGCGTGGCTTTGGCTTTGCGGCCACTTTTTACACCACTTGCATCGCAGCGTTTTGGTCGTTGGTGGTCTGGGCGTTCTGAACACCTCATACGCCAGTCTTTGTCGCCCGACAAACGGCACCACTGCTGAGTGGTATTAGGCGGCGTGATGGACGACACGAAAGATATGACCTAAATAAAAAACAGGTTACTTAATGGGTCGCAGAGGATTGGCATGGAGTTGGATCACATCGCAGTGGCGGGCACCAGTTTGGGTGCCGCCACGGAGCATGCTGCGCAGGCATTGGGTGTCCAACTGCAACCCGGAGGTCAGCACGATGTGTTTTACACCCACAATACACTGCTGGGGCTGGCGAATGGGCTGTACCTTGAGGCGATAGCTATCAACCCCGATGCGCTGGTGCCGGACCGCCCGCGTTGGTTTGATCTGGACCGGTTTCACGGGGTGCCCCGCCTGACCAACTGGATCTGCCGATGTGATGATCTGGATGCGACATTGGCGGCGTTGCCGGATGGTTTTGGCGACCCTGTCAGCTTACGTCGTGGGGATTTGCGCTGGCGGATGGCAGTGCCTGCCTCGGGCATTCTACCCTATGACAATTGCGCGCCTGCATTGATCGAATGGGAAGGCACGGCGCACCCTGCGGCCCTTTTGGCTCAGTCTGAATGCCGGTTGACGCAGGTGCATGTCTCACATCCCGATGCGGTGGCGCTTAGTGAAATGTTGAAGCCTCACCTGAGCGATGAGCGGATCAGATATTCGACCGGTCCAGCCGGACTGACGGCGCATTTTGACACGCCGTCGGGCCCGCGGGTGCTGACATGAAAATCAGGTCCGCGCATCCAGCAGACGCCGAAGACATTGCAGCGCTTTGGAACGCGATGATCCGCGATACCGATGCGACATTCACCACCCAAGAGAAAACCATAAAGGGCATTTCCGCAATGATCGCCGAGCGACAGGGCGCGTTCTGGGTCGCTGAGGCGGGCGGCGTGATTGGGTTCGTCACCTATGGACCGTTTCGCAATGGGCCGGGATACGCCGCGACGGTCGAACACACGATCATTCTGGCGCAGGATGCGCAGGGTCGCGGGGCGGGGCGTGGGTTGATGCGACAGGCCATCGCGGGGGCACGTGCGCAGGGCCATCACGTGATGGTGGCGGCGATCAGTGAGGCCAATCCCGGTGCTGTGGCCTTTCACGGCAAGTTGGGTTTTACGACTGTCGCGCAGATGCCGCAGGTGGGCCGCAAGGGTGGAAAATGGCTTGATCTGATTTTGATGCAGAAAATCGTTTCCGGACCCTGACTTCCCCCCGACCCACGGGTATAATGGCCACATGTCAGTCTGGACCCGCATCACCGAAGCAATTTCAGCCCTTGCCACTGGCGAAGGGTTGTCGGCGGTTTTTGACCGCCTGCGCAGCCCGCGGGAGCGGTCCGTGGCCTTTACCATTGCAGTGATTGCGCTCGGAGCAAAGATGGCCAAGGCGGACGGTCTGGTCACCCGCGATGAGGTCACAGCGTTTCGCGAAGTGTTTCAGATTTCCGATGGCGATACTGCGGGGGCGGCGCGTGTGTTCAACCTTGCGCGACAGGATGTCGCTGGTTTTGAAGAATATGCGCGCCGGATCGCAGATATGTTCCAGGATCAGCCCGAGATGCTGTGTGACCTGATGGAAGGGTTGTTTCATATCGCGATGGCCGATGGCACTTACCACCCGAACGAAGACGCGTTTTTGGCAGAAGTTGGTGAAATATTTGGCATGCCGACTGAAAAGTTTGCATCGCTTCGGGCGCGGTTCGTGCCTGATACCTCTCCCTTGCCGCACAGCGTTCTTGGCATCGCACCGGGTGCCACACTGCAAGAGGCGCGCGACGCCTGGCGCAAGCTGGTGCGGGCCAATCACCCGGATGTTCTGGTGGCGCGTGGGTTGCCCGAAGAAGCGGTCAGAATGGCAGAAAAGCGCATGATTGATATCAACCGCGCGTGGGAAACCATCTCTGGCAAGGCGGCTTGATGCGGATCGCCACCTATAACGTGGAGTGGTTTTCGAGCCTCTTTAACAGCAATAACAAACTCTTTAACGATAATGGCTGGTCCGCCCGATATAATGTTACGCGGGCCGATCAGACGGCGGCGCTGGGTGTGGTGTTTCAGGCGCTGGATGCCGATGCAGTGATGATCATCGAAGCCCCGGATCAAAACAGGAAACAATCGACCGTCAAGTCATTGGAGGCATTCGCCGCGCATTTTGGCCTGCGCGCCCGCGATGCGGTCATGGGCTATTCAAACGAGACACAGCAAGAGATTGCGCTGCTTTTTGATCCTGACGCTCTTGTGGCGCACCATGATCCCCAAGGCGCGTTTTCGGGTGCGGAGGGTGCCACAGGTGCACCGCGCTTTGACGGGGCGCTGCGCATTGATCTGGACATTGATGCGACCGAAGATCTGGTGGTGTTTTCAAAACCACCGTTGGAATTGTCGGTGACAACCAAAAGCGGTTTTGCCTTTCGGATGATCGGTGCCCACCTCAAATCCAAGGCCCCGCACGGGGCGAAAACACCGGCTGAAATCATGAGCTTTGGCATCGCAAACCGCCGCAAACAACTGGCTCAGGCTATCTGGTTGCGCGCCCGGATTGACGAGCATCTGGCCGCCGGCACGCCGCTGATTGTTCTGGGTGATTTGAACGACGGTCCGGGGCTTGATGAGTTTGAGAGCCTGTTTGGCCGGTCTTCAGTTGAAATTGTGATGGGTCATGATGGGCCTAATGCACTTTTTGATCCACATGCAAAACAGGCGCTTAGCCGAAAATTGGGGGCTGCGCCAACCTCGGCACGGTTTTGGATCAGGACAGAGAAAAGGTTTCTACAGGCCTTGCTCGACTATATCATCGTTACGGATGATTTTCGCGCCAAGGGGGCGAAATGGCGCATTTGGCACCCGCTTGATGACCCTACGTGTTGGGAAAATCCGCTGTTGCGCGATGCGCTGGTGACGGCATCAGATCATTTTCCGGTCACGATAGATTTTGACGCTTAAAAAGTTCGGCACCTTTGAAAAATCCACCATGAACTGCTATATTATGCCCATGAAATATGCTGCGTCCCTTGCACTGGCCCTATCCCTTTCCCCCCTCGTTGCCGGGGCGCAGGAGGATCGGGGGCTGTCCCTGATGGAGCGAGGTGCGCAGTTGTTTATGGAAGGTATCCTGAAAGAAATGGAACCTGCGATCGACGGGTTCGAAGGGTTGGCGGAACAGATGGGGCCAGCGCTCAAGAATTTTGCCGCCGAGATGGGGCCGAAACTGACAGAATTGCTGGAACAGGTGGATGATTGGAGTGCCTATCGCGCGCCCGAGATCCTGCCAAACGGGGATATTATTATCCGTCGTAAACCGGATCATCCGATGGTCCCGCCCGAGACCCCGACCGAGCCCGCTCCACAGATCGAACTTTAGCGCCAACAGATGACCAACAAACAATCCAACGGATCGGCATTCGATACCATACGCGCGGTCGATTACACTGTGATCATTGTCCGGGACATGGCGGCGATGCGCGCATTTTATGAGGGCGTTTTGCGGTTTTCCGTCGCGCGCGAACTGTCTGAAAACTGGATAGAATATCAGATTGGGCCGACCATACTTGCGCTGTCCAATCCGGGCCGGACCGGACAAGATGTGCCGACGCCAATGGGCAGTGCGGCGCTTCAGTTGGCTTTCAAGGTTCCGGTGCGGTCTGTTGATGTCTGCGCCGCAGAACTGGCGGATCATGGGATCGCCATTCTGTCGCCGCCAACGAACCGGGATTTTGGCCATCGCACATTGTTCTTTCGCGATCCTGACGGCAATCTGATTGAGGTTTTTGCCGAGATTTGACAGCGCTATTTCTCAGGCTTCCCTTTGCCGATCTTGACCACGACCTCGGCCCCAAGCGATTCTGCCAGCGAGTTCAGCCGCGCCTCTGCAACCTCACCAAAAAGCGGCTGCATGTCAGGGGTCAACCAGATCTCCAACAGCTTTTTCTTTGGAAACCAACGCATTTCGCCACGGTCTTCATGTTTGTTCATCCACAACATCGCACCAAATCGCATGGCTTTGCCAAGGATTTCGGCCTCGTTCCGGGTCTTTTCATCAACCATTTGATACAGGTCTTCAAACCGGGTGTTTTCGCGCTTGTTTGAATAACGGTGCAGCAGGGCCAGTCCCAGATAGACGCGTTCGGCATGTTTGAGCCCGCCCAGATTGGCGCGTGTGGCGTTGTCAAAACAGACCTCAGCGCGGTAGTCGGGATGTGCGCGCCAGCTGACATCATGGAGCAGACATGCGGCCTTGACCAAGCGTTTGCGCGGGGCCGGGCTGGACTTATAGAGCGGTGCGATGAAATTGTTCAGGATTTTGCCAAAGCCCGGCATACGGGCATCTTTGGCTTCTGCAAAACGGCAGGCTTCGATCAGGGGATCGCGGTCGCGCAGGCGTTGCGGCATTTGTTCGTAGAGCATGCCTTCGCGGATGCCATAGCTGCTGATGGCGATGTCTTTGGGCTTGAAGGATTTGACCAGTCGGCTTAGCACTTCGGCGGCAAAGGGGACCAGCGCCATGCGGGTCGAAGAGACGCCGCAGGCCGCGCGCATTTCATCAAGGTTGGATTTCTGGATAAACTTTACCGTCGCGCTGACCGAACGCACAGTCATGCGGTATTCATGCAGCACATGCAGGGGATAGCCGCGCCTGTACATGTCGATGCGGGCAATCGCGCGCCACGATCCACCCACAAGAAACAGACGGTCACGCTGCGCGCCCATCTTTTCCTGCAATTCGTCCATCACGCCTTTGATATGGTTGTTTCGCGCCTTGGCACCGCCCTTGAGGTCGCGCAGTTTCAATGGCCCCAACTGCGAAGTGACGCGGCGGCCAACACGCCCCCCCGAAATTTCGGCCAGTTCCATGGAAGAACCGCCAATGTCGCAGACAAGGCCATAGGCACCCGGCCAGCCCAACAACACCCCCTGCGCGGACAACCGTGCCTCTTCCTCGCCGCCAATAACCCATATCCGCAGACCTGTATCGCGGTGCACCTCATCACAAAAATCTTTGCCGTCACTGGCATCGCGCACTGCGGCGGTGGCCACGACACTCAATTCGCTTAACCCCATCCCGTCAGCCAGCTTTTTGAACCGCCGCATCGCGGACAGGGCGCGCACCCGGCCAGTGGGCGACAGGTGGCCCGTTTCGGCCATGCCAGCGCCCAATGCGCACATGATCTTTTCATTGTAGAAATACGCAGGCGATCGTGCCGCCCCGTCAAATACTACCAATCGGACAGAGTTTGAGCCGACATCAACTACCCCGACGCGCGCCAACGCACGCGCACTTGGGTCCTCAAAAAGCGGTTTTCCAAACAGCCCCAGGTCGGCCACACCGGTTTCGGGCACAGGTGTCGGGAGTGTATCGGTCTGGTCTGCCATGAGGTCTCCTGCGGGCCGTCCCTAGTGCTGCGCAAAATGCGGTACCGAGCCCGCGAGGTCAATCGTTAAGGGCAGGCGATACGCAGGACGAAACCCACCGGTCCTAGTCTTCGGTGTGGGTGAGCTTTGGCACATCTGAGGCCCCTGCAGAACCGCGCCCGGACAAGGAGGGGTTTTCCATAAAGAAGCGGTGGCAGTTGAAGGCAAACTGTCCGGCAGGCAACGCGGGGCGTTCAAAAGTGCCATCGGGGGCCATGACCCAGCTTTGTGCGACATCGGCCAGATTGGCGGCCATGATCTGACTGGTGATCTGTGCTTTTACGGTGGGGTTTTCGATCTCGACCAATGTCTCAACGCGGCGGTTCAGGTTGCGGCCCATCCAATCGGCGGACGACATGAAAACGCGGGCTTTTTTGTGGGGCAACCCATAGCCATTGCCAAAGCAGACAATGCGCGAATGTTCCAGAAAACGGCCCACGATGGATTTGACCCGAATGTTTTCAGAAAGCCCTTTGACGCCGGGGCGCAATCCGCAGATACCGCGCACAACGAGGCTGATTTTAACCCCGGCTTGCGAGGCTTCATAAAGCGCGTCGATGACTTCGGAGTCGATGATCGAGTTCATCTTTGCCCAGATTTCAGCTGGTTTGCCAGCTGCTGCATATTCGCCTTCTGCCTTGATCATCGCCAGAAGGCGCGGTTTCAGGGTGGTGGGAGAGATTGCCAGATTGTCCAGGCTGGCGGGCTGCGCATAGCCTGACAGATAGTTAAACACTTTCGTGGCGTCGCGCCCCAACCGCTGATCGCAGGTAAAAAGCGACAGATCGGTATAAATGCGGGCCGTGATCGGGTGGTAATTGCCGGTGCCATAGTGGGTATAGGTAACCAGTTGGTTGCCTTCCCGGCGCACGACGGTGCTGATTTTGGCGTGGGTTTTCAGATCGATGAACCCATAGACCACATGCGCGCCTGCCCGTTCCAGTCGGCGCGATTGTCGAATGTTGGCAGCCTCGTCAAAGCGCGCCTTGAGTTCTACCAGAGCGGTGACAGATTTACCGTCCTCGGCCGCTTCACACAGCGCTTCCACAATTGGGCTGTCCCGCGAGGTGCGATAGAGCGTCTGTTTGATCGCGACCACCTGCGGGTCGCGCGCGGCCTGGGCCAGAAACCGGACCACCATGTCAAACGTCTCATAGGGGTGGTGCAGCAGCATATCCTTGTGCCGGATCGCCGCAAACATATCGCCGTCGTGGTCGGTGACACGTTCCGGAATGCGCGGGGTGAATTGCGGCCATAAAAGATCGGGGCGTGCGTCAGTGACAAGCTCAGACAGGTCATCGACGCCTATCATGCCATCAATTTCGATTACATCCTGCGGGTGCACGCCCAGTTCGGCCATGACAATGGATTTTAGTTTCTCGGGCGCACCGGCAGAGTGGGTCAGGCGCACGACCTCACCCCTGCGGCGGCGTTTCAGCGCAACTTCAAATTCGCGCACGAGGTCTTCGGCCTCGTCCTCCACTTCAAGATCGCTGTCGCGCAGCACGCGAAATTCGAATTGCGCTTTGACTTTGTAGCCCGGAAAAAGCACGGGAATCTTAATGACCAGCAGGTCCTCAAGCGGCAGATACCGCAGGCAGCCATCGGGTGCTGGCAGGGACACGAACCGTTCGATCTGTGCCGGGATTGGCAGCAGGGCTTGCAGGGGGCGTTTGTCTGCGGTGCGCTCAAGCTGCAGCGCCAGCGCATAGCCTGTGTTGGGGATGAACGGAAACGGATGGGCTGGGTCAATGGCCAGCGGTGACAGAACGGCAAAGACCTGATTGAGGAAGACTTCTTCGAGATATTCGAGGTCCTCATCTGTCAGATCGGCGCTGCGTTCGAGCATGATGTTTTGCGCGTCCATCTCGGCCATCAGATCAACCAGTACGCGCTGTTGATTTGCCATCAGATTGCGGGCGTCTTCGTTGATCAGGACAAGCTGTTCAGCAGGTGACAGACCATCTGCGGCGGGCGTGGTGTTGCCCGCCTGCGCCAGTTCGCGCAGGCCCGCCACACGGACCGTGTAGAATTCATCAAGGTTATCGGCAGAGATCGACAGAAACCGCAACCGTTCGAGCAAGGGCACACGGGGGTTTTCCGCCTCTTCCAGCACCCGCCAGTTGAACGCCAGCCAACTCAACTCGCGGTTAAAGAACCGACCCGTTCCGGCAATATCCAAATCAGGCAATTCGCTGGCAGGGGCAAAGGGGGCTTTGAGGAAATCGGCGTCGGTCATGATGGCCTTATGGCTTTGGTTTGTAACGGGAATGCGACTTGTGAAACGTGCTTGCGCCCCAAGTATCACGCTTATTGGGTGTCGTTGTCCAGCACCTGTGCCGCCAGATGGCGGGTGATCGGACGTTTCTGCGCGATGCTGGCGGTATCAAGCTGATCGATGAGCTCAATCGCGGCCGCAAAGGATCGATCCATTCGGCTCAGCAGATAGGGGATCAGTTCAGGTTTGGGGGTGAGTTGGCGATCGGCCAGCAGCTTGACCAACAGCGCCGAAAGCAGTGCGTCATCAGGCGGATCAAGTGCAACGGCGGTCGCGGCAGCGACGCGGCTGGTCAGATCGGGCAGGCTCAGACCCCAGCGCGGCACCGGAAGCGCGCCCGTCAAAAGCAGCGGATGCCGTTCGGCCAGCACAAGATTGTGCAGGTGAAAAAGGGCGGTTTGTGACGCCGGGTCGTTTGCAATGCGCGGCACATCCTCAACAGCAACCGCACCAGTGGCGAGGGCGGGAATATCGGCATTATTGAGGTCCGTGGCCGCGATGATTTTTGCCCCTGTCATGTCGGCCCACACATGCGTCAGATGGGTTTTCCCAGACCCTTCCGGCCCGGTCAGGACCAGCTTGCCGCCCGCCCATGTCGCCCAGTTTTCGATCATCGCAAGCGCCATCGCATTGGTGGGGGCCACAAAAAAGGCATCCCGCCCCAGCGCCGTACGGCTGGGCAAATCAAACCCCAATTGCTTGGCCATGTCAGATGTCGTCCGTAGTGCGGGCGGCACCGTTTCCAGTGCCTTTGTAAAGCAAGCTTTGCTGATATTGTTCGACGCCAAACCGGGCAATGACCCCGATGGCCGCCGCAACAGGGACCGCCACAAGCATCCCTACAAACCCAAAGAGGGTGCCAAAGGCCGACAGCGCCAGGATCAGCCAGACAGGGTGCAGGCCAACTGAGCTGCCAACCAGTTTAGGTGTTAAAACGTTGCCTTCGATGACCTGACCAAGCCCAAAAATGCCTGCGATCAGCCCGATGGACACCCAGTCGCCCCAAAACTGGAACAACGCCAGACCAATGGCCAATGCGCCGCCGATCAACGCGCCAAGATAGGGAATAAAGGTGACAAGCCCCGCAACAAAGCCGACAACCAGACCAAATTGCAGGCCCACCAGCATCAGCGTGATGGCATAATAGGTGCCGAGGATCAGACAGACCGTGCCCATGCCGCGCACGAAAGATGCCAATGTCCGGTCAATTTCGTGTGCCAGATGGCGGATTGTCGGGGCGTGATCGCGCGGCAGCATCGCGTCCACAGCGGCAACCATGCGGTCCCAATCCATCAACATGTAAACGGCGACAACGGGCACGATCACAAACAGGATGATGATGTTCAGAATTGACGCAAATGAGGCAAGCGCTGTCTGCAGCACCTGTCCACCGCGTTCCTGGACTGCCGCCGCGACCGAGGTAATTGACGCACGCAAGGTGGACCCTTCGTCGAGAAGCGAGGGGAACCGTTCTGTCAGAAAATTGGTAAAATCACGCGCCAGTTGCGGGGCGGTTTCAAACAGGCTGATCGCCTGATTGACCAATGTCGGGACCACCAAAAGAGCCATGACGACAAATATCAGAACGCAAATGATTGTGATGATCGCGGTTGCCAGTCGGCGGCTCAGGCCGATCGCCTCCAGCCGGTCAGCGACAGGGTCAAGGAAATAGGCGATGGCCCCGCCCAGCAGGAAGGGCAGTAAAACGTCACCGATGAACCACAGCGCCACCATCAACACCGCCGCGGCGATACCCCAGTACTTTAGTTGATCTCTGATGGGCAGGGCCATGGGTGTCTCCGGTTTGGATGCATATCACATCGCCCATGTGGCCCTGCGTTTCAAGAGGCGCAGTGGGGAAATGGGTTACCTGACTGCCGAAAGCCTTTGGTTTGATCGCGGCGTCGCCACATTTTCCCAAGCACGCGAGGGGGGGGTGACTTCACCTGATTTTCGAGGCCAAACTGGTGAGCAAACGCGACACTGGGCAGGGGCAAAGAATGACCGATACCGATGATGTCAGGATCTTTCTGAACGGTCATATTGATGTACCCGATCACAGGCTGGATGCTGTCAGGGCGGCGCTGCCGTTGCATATCGCGCTGACCCGCGCCGAAGAGGGCTGCATCACCTTTGATGTTGTGGAAAGCGATACGCATCCGCGTCGCTTTATGGTGGCGGAAATATTTGTCGATCAGGCAGCGTTTGACGCGCACCAGGTGCGGGCGCGCGGTTCAGAGTGGTTCAAAGTGACTGAAGGTATTGCGCGTTCTTTTGCCATTACCACAGGCGGGTAATAGGGCCATTTGTCAGGTCATAGCCGACAACAAGCAGACTCCGGTGAAGAAGAACGGTGTGTTGCGGGCATGTTCGGACTTGTTCGTCATGAAATTAACGGTCAGTCGGCAGGCATCGACCCTGCAATTCGGCCGCGTGGGTTTGATCGCCTTTTTGGCACCCCGTTGCTTGACAATCTTGGCGTGCAGGGTCCTGATGCGCGCACCTGAAAGGGGGCGATATGCGCAGTGAATTTGACACGGAACTTGAGACACGTCTGCTGCGCTACGCGGCAATTGACAGCCAAAGCGATGCGGCATCGCCAACGTCTCCCAGCACGGAAATTCAGCTTGATATGTCGCGCTTGCTGGTTGAGGAATTGCACGCCATTGGCGCGCAGGATGTGATGCTAACCGATTACGGCGTGGTGTTGGCCACCGTGCCGGCGACAGTTGAGGGGGCACCGGTGATGGGCTGGTGCGCACATGTGGATACCGCGCCACAGTTCAATGCGACAGGTGTGAAACCTGTGGTGCATCGCGGCTACAACGGCGGTGACATCACCTTTGCTGACGCGCCGGATTTGAAACTATCGCCTGAAAATTCGCCGTATCTTGGGCAAAAACAGGGTGAGGACATCATCACGGCCAGTGGCCTGACCTTGCTGGGGGGCGATGACAAGGCCGGGGTGGCCATTGCAATGACGGCGGCCCGGCATCTGATCGAAAACCCACAGATCAAACATGGTGCAATCCGGCTCGCCTTTACCCCTGACGAAGAAATCGGGCGCGGGGTTGATACACGCTTGCCTGCTGATCTGGGCGTGGATTTTGCCTATACCTTTGATGGTGGCAAACCCGGCGAGATCGAGTTTGAGACTTTTTCGGCCGACGGTGCCGTGATCAAGGTTGTTGGCGTGTCCGCGCACCCCGGCTTTGCGAAAGACAAGATGGTTAATGCCCTGCATCTGGCCGCCAAGATCGTAATGACCTTGCCGCAAGTGACCATGACCCCCGAAACCACCGACAAGTTGGAAGGGTTCATTCACGTCAGCGAGATCAACGGCGGTTCGTCCGAGTGCACAATCACGCTGATCCTACGGGATTTTGAACGCGAAGGACTGGCCGCCAAGGGCGATCTGTTGCGTCAGGTTTGTGCCACGGTCGCGGCAACGGAACCGCGTGCCGAAATCACCTGCGAGATTACCCCGCAATACCGCAACATGCGCTACTGGCTGGAAAACGACATGACCCCGGTCGAACTGGTACGCGGTGCGGTTGCCGCCGTGGGGCTGGACCCGGTATCGGTGCCGATCCGGGGCGGCACCGATGGGTCGCGCCTGACAGAGATGGGCGTGCCGTGCCCGAACGTCTTTACCGGTATGCAGGAAATTCACGGACCATTGGAATGGATTTCGGTGCAGGACATGGCACTGGCCACAAAAGTGGCGATTGAACTGGCCCAACGCGCCGCGCAATGATGGCCCCTTGCGGATGGCGATTGTGTCGCGCGGGGCTTTGAATTAGGCAAGGCGTGACCCATTTTGTGCCAAGGAGCCGCCCAATGCGCCTGTCCCGTTACTTTTTGCCCGTCCTCAAGGAAAATCCATCTGAGGCGCAGATTGTCAGCCACAGATTGATGCTGCGTGCGGGGATGATCAAGCAGGCAAGTGCAGGCATCTATTCGTGGCTGCCGATGGGCTTTAAGGTACTGCGCAAGCTTGAAAATATTGTGCATGAGGAACAGGCGCGCGCCGGGCATATGGCGATGCTGATGCCGACGATTCAATCGGCGGACTTGTGGCGCGAAAGCGGGCGTTATGACGCGTATGGGGACGAAATGCTGCGCATCAAGGACCGGGGCGGGCGCGAAATGCTGTTCACGCCAACGGCAGAAGAGCTGGTCACCGACATTTTCCGTAGCCATGTGGGGTCCTACAAGGATCTGCCGCTGACGATGTATCAGATCCAGTGGAAATTCCGCGACGAGGTGCGTCCGCGTTTCGGCGTCATGCGGGGGCGCGAGTTTCTGATGAAGGATGGCTACAACTTTGATCTGACCAAAGAAGACGCCATGCATTCTTACAATCGGCATCTGGTCAGCTATCTGCGCACCTATGAGCGGATGGGATTGCAAGCGATCCCGATGCGCGCGGATTCGGGTCCGATCGGCGGCGATGACACGCATGAGTTTCTGGTGCTGGCCGAAACGGGCGAGTCCGAGGTATTTTATGACAGCGCGGTGACCGATCTGACTTTTGGTGATCGGGCAATTGATTATGACGATCATGCGCAATGTGCAGCCGTTTTGGAAGAATTTACCAGCAAATATGCCCGCACGGACGAAACTCACGACAAGGCGCTCTTTAATGAGGTGCCTGAGGAGCGTCGCCGCACCGCTCGCGGCATTGAAGTGGGCCAGATTTTCTATTTCGGGACAAAATACTCCGATGCGATGGGGGCCAAGGTGCAAGGTCCGGATGGCAAACCTGTGCCGGTCCACATGGGCAGCCACGGCATTGGTGTCAGCCGCCTGTTGGGCGCGATCATCGAGGCCAACCATGACGACAAGGGCATCATCTGGCCAGAAGGGGTGACACCGTTTCATGCGGGCATCGTCAACCTCAAACAGGGCGACGCCGAGGCCGATGCGGCCTGCGAGGCGCTCTATGACAGCCTGACAGCACTTGGTCTTGAGCCGCTTTATGACGACCGCGATGAACGCGCGGGCGGCAAATTTGCGACGATGGATTTGGTGGGCCTGCCATGGCGGATCACCGTGGGGCCAAGAGGCCTCAAGAATGGTGTGGTTGAACTGACCTCGCGGCGCACCGGCGTCAGCGAAGAGTTGCCGCCCGAACAGGCGGTAGAGCGGTTGGCCCAGATTTACGCCGGGATTGCTTGACCACACTTGGATGGCTCGTGATAGTTGACTGAAAAGGCAGCGTGTTAACGGGCAAATCCAGACAGGTGATGAAGTGATTATTGTGCGTGCTTTAACATTGGCAGGCGGCTTGGCCGGGGCTGTGACAACGTCGCAGTTTCCGGAATTTTCGCAGCAATATACCCAACGACTGGGTGGTGCCGTGGACGCGCTGGCCAAGGTGGTTGCAGATTTTGATGCGTCGGCACATACGGTTGGCCTGAGCCGCGAGGCGGCATTGGCGCAGTTGCAGGGAACTGATTTTCTGGACCGCCGCCGGGTGGATATGACCCATACATTCAGGCGCTATGCGGCGCTAAAAGGTGACCTTGCCGAACTCAAAGGCGCGGGACCTTTCATGCGGGCCTATCACCTGCCGCGACTGACCGATCCGCAGATTGCTGCGGCAGCCTGGGAGGACTACCAACCCGCCTTGCCGCTCAATTTCGCCGGGATCGTCTTTGGTGGGGTCGGGTTTGTTCTGGCAAGCCTGTTGCTGGGCGCGATTTTGAAACTATCAGTGTGGCCGTTTCGCCGCCGCGATGCCGCAAAGGCGGCTTGACGCTGTCTCCCCAAACCCGCAGTTTGCGGCCAAGATGTCAGGAGCCTTTTGATGGCCGAAAAAACTTCGCGAAACACCGCACCTTTTGCGCCATTTGAATGGATGATCGCATGGCGTTACCTGCGCGCGCGCCGCGCCGAGGGTGGGGTCAGCGTGATGACATGGATCAGTCTGATTGGCATCACCCTTGCGGTTTTTGCCCTGATTGCGACGCTGGCTGTGCGGTCTGGATTTCGGGCTGAATTTGTCGATACGATCTTGGGCGCGAATGCCCATGTGACTGTCTATACGCTGGGCGAAGTGAACGCGGCAGGGGTAATTGACCGGTCGATCTCCAATTATACCGAAATGGCCGCCGAGGTCGCAAAAGTGCCGGGGGTGACGCGGGTGGCGCCTTTGGTGCGGGGCCAGGTGATGGCAAACAAGCGTCAGGCCAATGCGGGTGTCGAAGTCTTTGGCATTGCCGCGGCCGATCTCAAAACCATCCCGCGCATTGCCCATTCCGATCAGGCGCAGGGCGACATCAACCGCTTTGAAGAGGGGATCGCCATTGGCATCGGCGTGGCCAATACACTGGGTGTCACCGTTGGCGACACGATCAAGCTGATTTCACCAAATGGGGCCGTGACACCGATGGGGCGCAGCCCGCGGGTGAATGGGTATGAGGTGGTTTATATCTTTGCGGCGGGCCGATATGACATCGACCGAACGCGGGCATACCTGCCACTGGAAGAGGCGCAATCCTTCTTTAATCGTGAGGGGTTAGTGGATGAACTTGAAGTGATGGTTGAGGAGCCGGAGGCGGTTGATGCGATGGGCCCCGCGCTGCTGCAGGCGGCCGGGCCCATCTCTCAGGTCTGGACATGGCGCGATGCGTCAGGCTCGTTTTTGAATGCGCTTGATATTGAGGACCGGGTGATGTTCGTGATCCTCAGTATTCTGGTGTTGATCGCGGCAATGAACATTGTATCGGGCCTTATCATGCTTGTTAAAAACAAGGGGCGCGATATTGGCATCTTGCGCACGATGGGCCTGACCGAAGGGTCGGTGTTGCGGGTGTTTTTCATCTGTGGCGCATTCACAGGCATCATCGGCACCGCGTTGGGTGTGATCTTGGGGTGTCTCTTTGCAATCTACGTCGATCAGGTCTTTGGCTTTGTGAATTATCTCAGTGGCGGCACCGCTTGGGATGCGTCGATCAGGGGCATCTATTTCCTGCCTGCCAAGCTGCAACTGAACGACGTGTTGTCAGCCGTGGCGCTTTCGCTGGGCCTGTCTTTCATTGTGACCATTTTTCCCGCGCGCCGTGCGGCCCGTATGAACCCGGTTGAGGCGTTGCGTTATGAATGATCCGGTGCTGCGCCTGAAGGGCATTACCAAGGCCTACAACAAGGGTACCGTCAATGAAGTGAACGTTTTGCGCGGCATCGACCTTGATGTGGCCACGGGCGAGGTGGTGGCATTGGTCGCCCCCTCGGGCGCGGGCAAATCAACCTTGCTGCATATTGCAGGGCTGCTTGACACGCCGGATGCAGGCACAGTGGCCATTGGTGGCGATGACATGACCGGGCAATCTGACCGCAGGCGCACGCGGGTGCGGCGTGCTGATGTTGGATTTATCTATCAATTTCATCATCTTCTGCCGGAATTTACAGCCACGGAAAACATCGTTCTGCCCCAGCTTGCAGATGGTGTGGCGCGGAACGTGGCAGAAACGCGGGCCAATGAACTGCTGGCTCAGGTGGGCATTGCGGGGCGCGCAGACCACCGTCCAGCAGCCCTGTCTGGCGGTGAACAACAGCGTGTTGCCTTTTGCCGTGCGTTGGCCAATCAGCCGCGCCTGCTGCTCGCGGACGAACCCACAGGGAACCTTGATCCCACTACATCCGATCAGGTGTTTGGCGCGTTGATGGACCTTGTGCGCAGCACCGGGCTGTCTGCGGTAATTGCGACCCATAACCTGGAACTTGCCGCGCGCATGGACCGCCAGATCCGGCTGGACAATGGCCGCCTGGTGCCGGTTTAAGGAATTGTCCAAGCGCCTGAATGCGTTGATCATCGCTTGACGCCAAGCCCAACCTTCGATCACACTGAAGTGCGGCCCTCTGGCCAAAGAGTTTAAAGGATTTGGACATGGTGCAGGTATCGCTCAAAGACATAGAAGCGACAACTCAGGCCGCATTGGTTGCCCATGGTGCCGATGCGTTTGCGGCAGCCGAGGTGGCGCGTGCGGTGGCAGCCGCCGAATCTGTCGGCAACAAGATTTGTGGCCTCTATTATGTGGAAAGCTATTGCCAGCAGCTTAAATCGGGCCGCGTCAAGGGCGATGTCGTGCCCGTGGTCAGCACGCCGCGCTCAGCCGTGGTGCATGTTGATGCGCTTTTTGGCTTTGCCCAGCCAGCCTTTTCCTATGGCTTGCCCGTGGCGCTGGATGCCGCGCGACAGGCCGGGATAGCGACCTTGGCCGTGGGCCATGCGCATACCTGCACCTCGCTGGGCTATTTCACCGAACAGATTGCGCGGGCCGGGTTGATTGGTCTGGGGTTCACCAATGCATCGCCGATTGTTGCCGCACCGGGCGGCAAGTCGCGGGTGATTGGCACCAATCCGATCTCATTTGCCGTACCGGACGGCCACGGCGGTGTGGCGATGCTCTTTGACCAATCAACCACCACAGTGGCCTTGGGCAAGATAACCATGGCCCAGGCGGCGGGGGACTCTATTCCCGAAGGCTGGGCATTGGACGAAGGTGGCAATCCGACGACCGACCCGGAAGCCGCCTTGAAGGGATCGCTGGTGTCTGTGGGCGGTTACAAAGGCTGGGGTTTCGGCCTGATGGCCGAACTGCTGGCGGCGGGCATGACAGGCGGGGTCCTGTCAAAGGACGTCAAACCGCTGAAGGCACCCGAAGGGGTGCCGCATGATCTGGGGCAATACTACATTCTGATCGACCCCTCTGCCTCACGTGAATTCGCCGCGCGGCTGACAGAGCTGTCAGCTGCTGTCGCGCAGGATCCAGGGGCACGGATGCCGGGGCAGGGCAAGAAGCCGGCCGATCCGGTTGAGGTCAAAGATGCGGTCTGGGCGCAGATCAAGGGGTTTGCGCGCTAAACCTGCTGGGTCAGCCACACACCGGCCGCCATCAGGGCAATGCCGCCAGCACGGGCCAAACCCAAGGGCGATATCTGTGCGCCAAAGAGGCCAAAATGGTCAATTGCGGCGGCTGAGATCAACTGTCCCAACAGCACAAAGAACACCGCGTTGCCGACACCAAAATGCGGCGCGATAAAGGTGATCGACAGCACATAGAACGCCACCAGAAGCCCGCCCAGAAACAGGTGCTTTGGCGTGCCTGCAAAGCGGGCGAAAGCCTGTGGCCCGGTTACGACCGCGACGCTTAGGCTGGCTGCAAAAGCGATGACAAACAATACTGTAGCGGCTGCTGCCGGCGATCCGATGCGGGTGCCAAGGGCCGCGTTAAGGGCCGCAAGAATAGGGATGCCGACCCCCGCAACCAGCATGATGAAGGCATAGTGGGCCATGTGCGCGTTTCCTCGTTCCGTGAATTGATCTGGATCATGGCCGCGGTGGCGGGTATGGGCAAGCATGGATCAACATCTACGCTCCTAAATCGAGGTTAATACCATGCGCCGCATCATCTTGGTCACAACAGCCACAGCGGCCTTTGCGGGTCTGATCGCCTGCACAGTTCCGGCCATGCCAGAAGCGCCAGAGGGCCGTGCGTTCTTTGCCGAAAACTGCGTGTCGTGTCATGGCGGGGCCGGGCGGGGCGATGGGCCATTAGTGGCGGGACTGACGCCCAAACCCACGGATCTGACGGTTCTTGCGCGCGGCAATGGCGGCACATTCCCAACTGCCCGCGCGCTCAGTTATATCTACGGAAATCCGGCTGACAGCCATCTTTCCCGCGTGATGCCCGAGTTTGGCGGCGTGATGGCAGATGATCTGGTGCCAATTGAGATCGATGGCGTGCTGACCCCGACGCCTCGGGTGCTGGCCGGTTTGCTGGCCTATCTGGAAAACATTCAGCGTTAACCGCAGATCCGTTTCAGCGTGACACCGTTCCATGGCAACCGCACATCAAATTCGCGGCTTTGCGGCAGCGGTGCCACCGGCATGACACCTGAGATCAACCTGTGCAGACGCTTGGTGCGCGGCGCTTGCGGGGCCAGGGCGCGACAACAGACAAATTCCTCTACGATCGACCCCTGCTGCTCAAATCCGAAATCCTGAAATTTGCGATTGTTCGCAATATCAAAGAGATAGGGATCAGCGCCGCCGCCGTGTTCCGTCGCCGCGCGCAGGGGTGAATAGCCCGTGCGCGCCCGGTTCTGCCATTGCCAGACATGGGTCATCTCATGGGCAAGCAGCATCGCGGCGATCAGGCCGATCTTGTCTGGATAGTCGGGAAGATAGTCATCCAGATACCAGTCCTCGTCAAAAAGCACGGTATTAAAAAGCGCGACTGCGGCGGGTTTGGTGGTGATCACCTCATCCGTGACGGGTGGCAGAATCAATTCCCGACAGGTGGTGCGCGGGCGCGGTTTATACCGGAATGTCACGGCCCGCGTGGGTGCACCTTCATGCAGGCGCACCCGGTCAAGGTTCAGGCTTTCGCCGTGGATGGTGGCCATAAACGCGCGCTCATTCTGGGTAAGCGGACGCCCACAGGAGGCGAGGAACAGCAGGATGAGGAGGGCGCGGACCATGGTAAAGAGTTAGGCGCGGGATGCCGGACAGTTCAAGCGGTAAATGTAAGGCGGTGCATCGCATCTGCATGATGTCGCGACCGCGCGGATTGATCAAGATCATGGCGGCCCCGGGTTCGTGCCGCGTAATATGAGGGTGAATGGTAAAAGGAGACCCCGGATGAAACCTCTGATCGGATTGGCCAGCGCCTTTGCGCTGATGCAGGGCATGGCCCACGCCCAGGATGTAAATGCAGGTGCCGAGATTTACGCCCATTACTGTGCCACCTGCCACGGGGCGGATTTGGCGGGCGACGGCCCGATGTCCCCGGCGCTGCTTTTGCAGCCGCCAAACCTTTTGCAACTGAGCCAGCGCAATGACGGCGTGTTTCCCATAACGCGCGTGGTGATGCGCATCGACGGCCGTGACCCGCTGGTCAGTCACGGATCACCGATGCCCGTCTATGGCCCGTACTTTGACGGTGACGATACGGCGATCAAGGCCGAGACCGGCCAACCGATCATGACCAGCCGCCCGGTGGTTGATTTGGTGGCGTATTTGATTTCCGTGCAGGAGTGAGGGGGGAAGAGATAGCGGAAAACTGTTGGTGCAGTCCCAAACTATCGTCGTGTTGAAGCCCCTTCCCCATGGGGGAAGGGAAGGGGCTATGCGCCAAAGGCGCGTGGGATACGTAGACAGGTGGTGGAACGCGCAGAGGAATAAATTTGCGTTTCATCTCGAAATGCGATTGCATGTTTGTTCTCAACACCTTGAATCTACCATATACTCACGCCGGAAGGGAGCTAGTTCATGGCAACTAAAAGTCAGCATGTTGTACCCAAGGGTGGCAAATGGGCAGTTCGAAAATCAGGGGCGTCCAAAGTAACAAGGACATACTCGACTCAGAAGGAAGCAATCCAAGAAGCTCAAAAAATAGCAAAGATCCAGAAGACTGAGCTATATATCCACAGAGAAGACGGTCGAATTCGAGACCGCAGATCCTATGGAAATGACCCCGTGAAGTCTAAAGGCTAAATATTTGTCGCGTGAAGATTATCACAGAAGTGTATTTATCAATTGTCCGTTTGACAAATCTTTTGCTCCTCTATTGGAAGTAATGACCTTCTGTGTAATCCGGGCGGGTATGAAGCCGAGGCTTGCATCTGAACGATTGGAAGGTGGAGAAAGCAGGCTTGAAAAAATTCTGGATATTATTTCCTGCTGCCGTTTTTCCATTCATGATTTGAGTAGGGCGAAATCCTCCAGATCAGGTGAGACATTTAGAATGAATATGCCCTTTGAACTTGGACTCGATATGGGCAGGAGGCGTGCTCCGGACACTGAAACGAACGATAAGCAATTCATCATATTTGAAAAGGAGCCCTACGAATTGAAACGATGCTTGTCTGACTTGGCGGGTGTCGATGTGGAATTCCATAGGGATAATTTCGAGTTGGTGATTGAAAAGCTGAGGAATTTTCTCCGTGTTCAAGCTGGATGTAATTTGCCGGGAAGATCAGCACTGGCCGGAGAGTATTATACATTTCAGGGATGGATGACCGAAAAGAAGATTTTTGAAGGGCACACTGAAGCGGAAGCTACCGAACTTCCAACTCAAGAAAGATTGGACGAAATGAAAAAGTGGATGTCATTAGCGAGGCCAACAGAATTTGCCTCTGAACATTCAGACTAAACATCCAACTCCTCCACAAACTGCGCATTATCCTGAATATACTGATAGCGCAGTTCCGGCTTCTTCCCCATCAGGCGCTCGACCAGATCGCTGGTTTGGCCCGGCATATCTTCCTGCACGGTCACCCGGATCAGCTTGCGGGTGGTCGGGTCCATCGTGGTCTCTTTGAGGTCCTTCGCGTCCATCTCACCCAGACCTTTAAAACGGCTGACATCAATCTTGCCACGCCCGCCCAGACCTTTCTCAAGCCACATGTTTTTCTCTGCTTCATCAAGGCAATAGACCCGCTTCGGCCCTTGGGTCAGACGAAACAGCGGCGGGCAGGCCAGATACAGGTGCCCGGCGTCAATCATCGGGCGCATCTGGGTGAAAAAGAACGTCATCAACAGCGATGCGATGTGCGCGCCGTCGACATCCGCATCCGTCATGATGATGATCTTGTCATAGCGCAGATCGTCGAGCACAAATTTGGACCCCATGCCCACGCCCAGTGCCTCGCACAGATCGCTGATTTCGGCGTTGGTGTTCAGCTTGCCTGACGCCGCCCCCAGCACGTTCAAAATCTTGCCCTTCAGCGGCAGCAGCGCCTGATTGACCCGGTTGCGCGCGCCCTTGCCAGAACCACCCGCCGAGTCGCCCTCGACGATGAACAATTCGGTGCCTTCGCGCGATTTGCTGGTGCAATCGGTCAGCTTGCCGGGCAGTCGCAGTTTCTTGGTGGCAGTCTTGCGGGCGGTTTCCTTTTCCTGACGGCGGCGCAGGCGCTCTTCGGCGCGCAGCACCAGAAAATCAAGGATGGCCCCGGCGGATTTGGTATCCGCCGCCAGCCAGTTGTCAAAGTGGTCGCGCACCGCGTTTTCGACCATGCGCTGTGCCTCGACGGTGGCCAGACGGTCCTTGGTCTGGCCCACGAATTCCGGCTCGCGGATAAAGCAGGACACTAGCGCGCAACCGCCGGTGATCAGGTCCTCGCGGGTGATGGTTGCGGCCTTGCGGTTGCTCGACAACTCGCCGTAGGCCTTGATGCCCTTGAGGATCGCGGCCCAGAACCCGGCCTCATGGGTGCCGCCTTCGGGCGTGGGGATCGTGTTGCAATAGGACTGGATAAAGCCATCGCGCGAGGGCGTCCAGTTGATCGCCCATTCGACCTTGCCGGGGGTGTTGAACTTGTCCTTGAAATCGACCGTACCCGCAAATGGCGCATCGGCATAGGTGGTCGACCCGCCAAGTGTTTCATTCAGATAATCGGACAACCCACCTGGAAAATGAAACGTGGCTTCTTGCGGGGTATCGCCATCCGTCTGTGTCGTTTTCCAGCGGATTTCGACGCCGGAAAACAGATAGGCCTTGGACCGCGCCATCGCGAACAGGCGTGCAGGTTTGAGTTTCAGGGCACCAAAGATTTCAGGGTCAGGATGGAAAGTTACCGCTGTGCCGCGCCGATTGGGGGCAGCCCCGATTTTCTCAAGCGGTCCTTGTGGAAGCCCGCGCGAGAATTCCATCGCATAAAGCTCGCGGTTGCGCGCCACCTCGACCCGCAGATGATCAGACAGGGCGTTGACCACGGATGAGCCGACCCCGTGCAGGCCACCGGAGGTTTCATAAGAATCCCCCGAAAACTTGCCGCCCGCGTTCAGCGTGCAGAAAATTATCTCCAACGCCGATTTGCTGGGGTCCTTGGGGTGCGGATCGGTGGGGATGCCGCGCCCGTTGTCGCGCACGGTGACATGGCCGTTCTCGTGCAGTTCCAGTTCGATCCACGTGGCATGCCCCGCAACCGCCTCGTCCATCGAGTTGTCGATGATCTCTGCCACCATGTGATGCAGCGCGCGGTCATCCTTGCCACCGATGTACATGCCGGGGCGCAGGCGGACATGCTCCATATCCTCCAACACCTGAATGGAGGAGGCATCGTATTCGCTGGGCTTCTGGCCTGAAAGAAGATCGGACATGGGGCTGCTCTTTCTTATTGTTGGCCGTATTTTGACAGGGCAGCGTGCCGGGGGCAATCGCGTTGATTGCTTAATCCACAGCTTTTCGATCTCGGAAAGGTGCGAAACCCGCCTTGTGGTCGTCGCGCAATCTCCTCACACTCCTCAAAAAGACAAAGGAACCTCCCATGCCCTGGATCAAGACCATTGCTTTTGAGGCGGCCACCGGCAAGCTCAAGGATCTCTATGCCCGCGTGACCGGCCCCGGCAACAATGTGGATAACATCATGATGATGCATTCGTTGCGGCCCCACACGATGGAGGGGCACATGGCGGTTTACAAATATGTGCTGCACCACCGCGACAACACAATTCCCAAATGGTTTCTTGAAGTGCTGGGGGTTTGGGTCTCTGCGCTGAATTCCTGCGGCTATTGTGTCGAACATCACTTTGCCGGGATGAAACGATTGTTGCGCGACGATGCGCGCGCCGATGCCATTCGGGCGGCGATTGAGGCAGGGCAGGTGGCTCAGACACCATTGGATGGGGCACAACAGGCGGCGATGATCTATGCGCGCAAACTGACCGTGTCACCGGCGGGCATGATCGAAGGCGACGTCACAGGGCTGCGCGATGCGGGGTGGGATGATGGCGAAATCCTTGAGATCAATCAGGTGGTGGCCTATTTCGCCTATGCCAACCGCACCGTGCTGGGGCTGGGGTGTTCGACCAAGGGCGACATCATCGGGTTGAGCCCGGGCAATTCGGATGACCCGGATGATTGGGGTCACCATTAAGCGCCCGTTAGAATGCCCCCGGCTGGTAGATGTTCCAACGTCAAGCCACGTGCTGTCTGCGGTGCAAATCCCGGCCAGTCTCTTCCGTTGAGAAATGCGCCCGCCGCCTGTTCGCCCTTCAGGTGACGCGCCAGAAATGCTGCTACAAAATGCTGGGCGATGTTGTTCATCCGGCAAGTGTCCCAAACCGGGTCTGCGTAATGGGCAAAGGGGGCCCAGCCCAGTGTATCCGAATGGACCCAGCTTTCGTGCGGCGCGGGCACCGGGGCTGCGGCGTTGTGGCCTGCATGGGTAAAACTCAGCATGTGCCGCTCGACCTGCGTTGCACCCGCAAAAATACGCTGCATGGCACCATAGTCTGACACCTCGTCCTTGGTTCCCGCAATCAACAGCATCGGCACGCGCAGGCCTGCCAACCCCGCCGCATCCCACATTCCCGACGCATTCCCCCACGGCCCGATTGGCACGATTGCCTTGAGCCTTGGGTCAAACAGGGCGTCATGTGTGGCACTGCCCGCAATGTGGCGGGCCAGCGCCCCGTCTGGGGGTGCTCCTTTATAGGTCAGGGCAGCCGCGCTCAAACCCGCGCAGCCCAACACCACTGCGCCGTATCCGCCCATGGAATACCCGATAACGGCTGTGTTGGCTGTGTCGGCCAGTGCTGCCACGGGACCGCCCATGTGCGACACTGCGTCAATCAGACCGCGCTGGTCCAAAGGCCGGTGCAACAACGTCATGCCAAAGTCTTGCTGATCGTCATAAGTGCTGCCCGCGTGATCCGGTGCCGCAACCACATAGCCCTTGGCGGCAAGGCTTTCCGCAAGGTGGGACATCAGATAGCGATTGCCCGGATAGCCATGCGACAACACGACAAAGGGCGCGCTTGGGCCTTGGGCCGGGGCCGCCCCGCGACAGGCGGATCCGGCATAGCGCACCGCGGTTACGCCATCGCGCAGCAAGGTATCATAGCATGTGCCCGCTATGGTGCCCTCTACCGCTGGATACCACATCTCAACAGTAAGGCGTCTGGGGCCAAGGTCTGCGACCGGCGGCAAGTCCAGCACATGGGTTTGCACACCGACGGCACAGGGTCCGCGCCGGGCCAGGGTCGGCGCGTCCGGCCGAATCAGGTCAATGCGGTTTTCATGAGACAAGGGGTTTTCCAGTCTGATTGGGGTCCGCAAACATTGCCCGGCAAGACCCGGCGCGGCAAGCGGGTTACATCAACAACGGCAACGCGGATTTAAGGGCATCAAACACAAACCGGATGCGGGCGATCCGTGATTGATCCTCATGCACTACCAGCCATGCGGGCATGTCGTGGCGCACCTCGGGCAAGACCCGGACAAGGCCAAAACGTTCCGCCAATTTCACCTGACAGAGGCCCACCCCCATGCCGGCCTGAAGATGCGCGATCTGGGCCAGCGGATCATCGCAGCGTACGGCGATATTGTGCAGCGATGGCAGGCCCGCCGCCGCCAGCGCAGGCAAGATCAGATTTTCGCGATCATCTGCGACAAAAGGCGCTTTACTCAGCGCCTCCACATCCGCAACAGGCGGGGTGCCGGGGGCAGTAAACAGCCCAACCTCAACGGCGGGCAGGGCCACGGCAATCAGCGCCTGTTGGGTGGGCTGCGTAAACCGGATAGCAATGTCCGCCGCGCGCCGTGCCAGATTTTCCGCCACATCCGTTGCGGCGATTTCGAACTTGATGCGCGGGGCCTCAGCGGTGATCTGTTTCAGCGCGGTCGGCAGGACATGTGTCGCGACAATGCGGCTGCTGGTCAGCCTGACAACCCCTGCCAGTGCGCCGCTTTGTGCCGACGCGGTCCTGTGCAATGCGGCGGCCTCTTCCAGAACGGACTGCGCCATCGGCAGCAGCTTCCATGCCAGTGCGGTTGGGGTCAACCCATTGGCCGCACGGCTGAAAAGCTGGGTGTTGAGGTCAGCCTCCAATGCCTCGATATGACGGCGCACGGTGGGTTGCGCCATGCGCAACGCCCGCGCCGCGGCGCTGAGGCTGCCATGGGTCATGACCGCATGAAACGCCGGAATATGATCAATAGATCGCAAGATGTTGCTCATCAAAATATGTTAGCTGACTGCCCATTTTTTGACAATTTGTTTCAGGTGCCGGATGTGCGACGCAGAGGGTGATCCACAACAAAGGACATCGCCATGACCCAACATCAGATATTGCTGCGCCGTTTCGCTGCCGTCTCACCCATACGCATTGCATTGCAATCAGAAGGGGCTGGGGTCGCCCTGGTCTCTATGGTGCTTTACGGGCAATTGGGCGGATTCTGGGCGGTGTTTGCGGCACTTTTGCTGGTCCCGGACATTGTGATGCTGGGGTATCTGGCGGGGCCGCGCATAGGCGCTGCGGTTTATAACCTTGGGCACAGCTATCTCGGCCCGCTCATGTTGGCCGGGATCGGCGCATTGACCGATGGCAGGATTGCACTGTTGATGGCGCTGATCTGGGGCGCGCATATCGGGATGGATCGCGCACTGGGCTATGGGCTGAAATACCCAAGCGGCTTTCGCGATACCCATTTGGGCCGGGTCTGAACCGGAAGAATAAATTCGCATCCCCCCTCTTTCCCTCTGCCGCAGCCGGGCGTAAGGCAGAATGATGCAACAACAGATGACATATGGCGGACATGTCCGTGCGATCCTGACTTTGGGTTTGCCTCTGGTCGGCGGGCATCTGGGTCAGATGGCAATCGGGGTCACGGATACCGTGATGTTGGGCTGGTATTCGGTCGAGGCCTTGGCCGCTGTCACGTTGGCCAGTACCTATTTCTTTGTCCTCTTCATCTTTGGCTCGGGGTTTGCGCTGGCGGTGATGCCGATGGTTGCCTCCTATGCGGCCGAGGGCGATGAAGTCGGCATCCGCCGTGCCACCCGCATGGGCCTTTGGTGGTCGCTGGCCTTTGGCATTGTGGCGCTGCCCATGATGATCTGGGCCGAAACGATCCTGCGGTTGCTGGGCCAAAGCGAGGATACAGCGGCACTGGCAGGGCGCTATCTGGCGGTCGCGGGCTGGGGCATTTTGCCCGCACTTTTTGTCATGGTGCTGAAGTCTTATCTGGCGGCGCTGGAACGGACGCAGGTGGTACTGTGGATCACGCTTTTGGCAGCTCTTGTGAACGGGTTGGCCAATTACGCGCTGATTTTCGGCAACTGGGGCGCGCCTGAACTGGGTGCGGTGGGGGCGGCCATTGCCTCTGTCATCACGCAGTTTGTGTCGCTCGCGGGGGTGGTGATCTATGTGGTCTGGGTCATGCCGCAGCACGGGCTGTTTGTGCGCCTGTGGCGCGGCGACCGGTCGATGCTGGCCAAGGTGTTCCGGCTGGGCCTGCCCATTGGTGTGACGCTGTTGAGCGAAGTGGGCCTGTTTGCCGCATCCGCGGTGATGATGGGGTGGCTGGGAACGATCCCGCTGGCCGCGCATGGGATCGTGATGCAGCTCGCCTCGCTGACTTTCATGGTGCATCTCGGCATCAGCAACGTCGCCACCATTCGGGCAGGCAACGCCTATGGCCGCCGCGACAAACCGCATATGGCGCGGGGGGCGGTGATTGCGTTGGCGATGTCGCTGAGCTTTGCCGCGTTGACGATCATAGGGTTTGTCATCTGGCCAGAGCCTTTGATTTCGCTTTTCATGCAACGCGATGAACCGGCGCGGGTTGATATCATGGCGGTTGGGGTTGGCCTGCTGGCGATGGCGGCGCTATTTCAACTGGTCGATGGGGCGCAGGTGATCGCTTTGGGCCTGCTGCGCGGGGTGCAGGACACCAAGGTGCCGATGGTGCTGGCCGCAATCAGCTATTGGGGTATCGGCGTGCCCTGTTCCTATCTGCTGGGCTTTGTGCTGGGCTTTGGCGGTATCGGCGTCTGGGGCGGTCTGGTGATCGGGCTGGGGGTCGCAGCCGTGTTGCTGAACGCGCGATTCTGGGGCGTGACGATCAAAGCTCTGGGCCGGGACAAGACGCGCACAGAGGCAAACGAAATCGCAGATCAGAAAACCTGACAACCGCCTTCGGTGATCGGCCCTGAGTGCACGCGGTACCGTCGCTTGGGGTTCACAATGGCAGGCTGAACACCGGTGATGTCCGCCATGCAGTCGTTCGCGGTTTGATTGCCTGCCTCACTGCCATCAACATAGATATCAAGCCATGGATGGCCCTCGTAACCAATGTGGCAGGGGCCATTTTGCGGCGTGCGCCCATCGCCGCACAGGTCCTCGACGATCGCATATTTGCGCAACAGCGGAAAATAGAACCGTGTCCCGGTCGGAAAATCCATGAACGACCTGCCGAAATAGATCGAATGGCCCACGGCCAGTGTGATGGGGTCTTCGAAGGTGCCGATGCCCGCTGCCTGAGCGTGGATGACGGGCCGCGCAATGGCGGCTGACGCGCGCGGCGTGTTGTCCCAATAGCTGTAGCCGGTCAGAAAGACATTCATCTGTCGTTCCTTGGGCGATACGATCACATAGATTGACGCAGCGATCACGGCGATAAGTGTAAGGTTGCGTGGTTTCAGCAGCATTGCTCACCTGCGCTTTCAAGCGGTTGACGCCATAGTGCTACCCTTTGAGCAGCCGATCTGCTTTCTTGCGCACCAGCGTGCTGCGCAGGTCGTGCATGGCGAGCAGAAGGCTGTCGGTGACCGCCTCCAGCTGTTCATCCGTGGCTTTGGACTGCACCCATTGGGTCGTCAGGTTCAAATAATCAACCGCGCGGTAGATGTCGTCGATGTCGCGGCGGGCGAGGACCTGCAATCGCTCCTGCATCCAGGCATCAATGGTGGTGCGGTCCTCATCCGACAGGGTGCGGTCACCTTGCGGCTTGATCTCGCCGTTGCGGATGTTGACCATTGCGATCTGGTCCATCTCGATCCGCCGCTGGCGGTTTTCGGTGTCAACGCGAAAAACGGCGGCCCCATTTTCACGAACCCTGAAATAGTACTCCGGTAACTCGCCCGCCATGGTCCACCCCTGTTAGGTCAACTTTGCACAGAACTTCTGAATGCGCGTGCACGCCTCTTTCAAAGCATCATCTGAAGTAGCGTAGCTGACCCGGAAGTTTGGCGAAAGTCCGAATGCCGCGCCGAAAACGACGGCGACGCCGGTTTCTTCCAGCAATGCGGTTGCAAACTCTTCATCGTTGGTGATCCTGGTGCCAGCCGCAGTGGTCTTGCCGATCAGCCCCGCGATGGACGGATACACATAAAACGCACCCTCGGGCGTTGGGCAGGTGATGCCGTCGATCTCGCTCAGCATCTTGACCACCAGATTGCGGCGGCGCACGAACATCTTGTTGTTCTCAGAAATGTAATCCTGTGTGCCGTTCAACGCCTCCACCGCGGCCCACTGCGATATTGTGCAGGGGTTAGAGGTGGATTGTGACTGGATCTTGCGCATCGCCGAGATCAGCTTTTCCGGACCCGCCGCATAGCCGATGCGCCAGCCGGTCATGGCATAGGCCTTGGACACGCCATTGGTGGTCAAGGTGCGCTCATAAAGGGCCGGTTCCACCTCGGCCGGGGTGCAGAATTCGAACCCGTCATAGGCAAGATGCTCGTACATATCGTCTGACATCACCCAGACATGCGGGTGACGCATCAACACGTCCGTCAAGGCTTTGAGCTCATCACGCGAATAGCCGGCACCGGTCGGATTTGAGGGTGAGTTGAAGATAAACCATTTGGTCTTGGGGGTGATGGCTGCTTCCAACGCAGCGGGCGTCAGTTTGAAATTGTCCTCAAGGGTGGCGGGCGCGATGACGGGCGTGCCACCGGCCAACAGCACCATATCGGGATAGCTTACCCAATAGGGGGCGGGGATCACCACTTCTTCGCCGGGGTTCATCGTCGCCATCAACGCGTTGAAAAGGATCTGCTTGCCACCGGTGCCGACGCTGACCTGTGAGGGTTTGTAGTCCAGCCCGTTGTCGCGCTTGAATTTGGCGCAGATCGCCTGCTTGAGCTCTGCAATTCCGTCAACGGCGGTGTATTTGGTCTTGCCTGCGGCAATCGCGGCCACGGCTGCATCCTTGATGTTCTGAGGTGTGTCGAAATCCGGCTCACCGGCACCCAGGCCGATGATGTCACGCCCTGCCGCCTTCAGTTCGGCCGCTTTTGTGGTCACAGCAATGGTTGGGGACGGTTTGACGCGGGCAAGTGTTGCAGACAGCAGTTCCATTTCGACCTCAGGTTGGCTATGTGTTGGCCTATACTCATAGGGGTCACCCCCGCGCCGTTCAAGCTCGTTCGGTGTCAGGCAGGAGACGATGAAATGGAAGATGGTTTAGACTGGTACGGGCCTGATGTGGCCACCTTTGGCGACCGCGTCGCTGCGGCGCGTGAAAATTCAGGCATGACGCAGGCGGCTCTGGCCAAACGGATGGGGGTGCGGGCCTCAACGATTCGCGACTGGGAAGACGATCTGTCAGAACCGCGCTCGAACCGGTTGTCGCAACTGGCTGGGTTGCTAAGTGTATCAATGATGTGGTTGATCAACGGCGAAGGCGACGGCATCGCAAGCCCCAATGACGCGCCATCCCTGTCAACCGATTTACGCGAAACGCTCAATGAAATGCGTGTGTTGCGGGCAGAGATGTTGAAAAATGCGCAAAGCCTGGGACGTCTTGAGGACCGGATGCGGCGTCTCCTGATGGAAGCCACCGATGCCTGAGACCACTCATCACCGGGTGAAGCGGCTTTATATGCGGTCCATTCGCCGCGGCATCAAAGAGATGGATTTGATCCTGTCAGCCTTTGCCTCAGCGCGGCTGGACCAGATGGATGATGCGCACCTGACGCTCTATGATGCGATGCTCAATGAGAACGATCACGATCTCTATCAGTGGGTCACTGGACAGGTCGCCGTGCCTGAACCTTATGGGGCTTTGATTGCCGACATTCAGGACCATATCGCACAGCCCGGCGGCTGATCATTCGGGTTTAACGAAATATTCTGTTTTATTCTCCACTTTCTGGCTCAGTCAAACGAGTCGGAGAGTAAGAGAATGAGCATTCAAGAACCCTTTGTCCCAACCATGAACGACAAGGGTTTCATGGTCGGATATCTGGAGGCGCTGTCGTTGGTCGAACGCCTGCATCGGTTGTTACTGGACGTCATCAAAGATGAATTTGAACGGGTAAACGTGTTGGAGATCAACGCGGTTCAGGCACTTTTGCTGTTCAACATTGGTGACAACGAAGTGACCGCCGGCGAATTGAAAAGCCGTGGATATTATCAGGGCAGCAATGTCAGCTATAATCTGAAAAAACTGGTCGAGATGGGCTATATGCACCACCAGCGTTGCGAGATTGACCGCAGGTCGGTTCGCGTGCGTCTCACCGAAAAGGGCCGCCATGTTCGTGATGTGGTGTCAAACCTGTTTTCCCGTCATGCTGAAGGGTTGGAAAACAAAGGCATGCTTGGCCATGAAGGGATCGCAGATATCACCACCTCGCTGAAACGGATGGAAAGGTATTGGACCGATCAGATCCGCTATATCTACTGAGTGGCCGGGGCGGGATCTGTCGTCATCTGTGAAAAGACCAGACTTTCCAGTTCGCGCAGCAGTTTTTGTGTCATGGCCCGGGCATAATCATTGAACCCGATGGCGGTGTGCACGAATGCCTCTGGGCCGACAATAACTTCGGCCCGGAAATAGGACGACAGTTCGCCAATCTCGGCTTGCCTGATGTCTCCGATGTCCGGGTCATCAATGCCGATCACCAAACCATTGACCGTGATGCCACTCGCCTCGATCTGGTCGCGCACATCACGGGGGCGCGGGCCAAGGTTTGATTTCCCATCCCCGGAAATGTCCAGGGTATGTTTCCAGCAGTCTGGACGCTGGGCAAGAAACACCTGACCCACCTGCATCGCGACACCCAATGCGGTGCCGGGCGTGGCGTCACGCCGCTGGGTCTGGCGCAGGGTTTCTATGATGGTGTCGATGCTGGCGTGCGTGTCAATCCGCATCCAGGGCAAGACAATGGCCTGATCGTTCGGGCCGCTCCATTCATAGATCATAAGCATCACGGGTGCGGTGGGCATCGACAGCAATTTCTCTCGCACCTCAGGGGCGTCAAGCGCGCTGCCAACGCCGCTCAGTTGCAACCTGTATTCGCGCGCATCAACAGAACCTGAAACATCCAGCCCCAGGGCCAGCGCCTGTCGGCACTCCATCGCATGCGTGATCGAAGGCATTGCCAAAGCCAGAATGAGACCCACCGCCCGGATCATCCCGCATGTTCCGGCATCTGGGGCAGGGCACCCAAGGCTGGGGGCGTCAGTTCGCGTTCAAGCTTGATACGCATGGCGCGTTCATAGTCTTCGAAATCATTTGCAATGACCATAAAGGCCCCCCGCCCATGCAAAACCTGTGATTGGTAATAGGCAATCAGCCCCACTTCGCCTTCAAAATCGGCGGCGTTCACGACCAGCCCATTGACCGTCACACCAGCAAAGGGAAATTCACGGTAAGCGACATTCGGTTCAAACCCTTCGTTGTTTTGCCCGTCACCCGCCATGTCGATGGTCTTGGTCAGACAGGCGGGTGCCCGTGCCAAAAGGTTGGCACCATACCCAAGCGCATATCCCATGGCAGTGGGGAAATCATTGTGGCTGCGGGTGCTCCTTGCGATGGTTTCCGCCGCTTCCAGCAGGGCAAGACGGCTGTCGATCAATGTCCAGTCAATCAGAATTTCTTGATTATAGCGCCCGGACCATTCGTAAATTGCCAGTGCCACAGGTTGATCGGCAGCGAAAAATGCCGCCTCTACTTCTGGCGCAATTAGTGCCGCGGCCAGACCACCGCGCTGCAACCGATCTTCATCAGCATCAACAGAGCTGGACACATCGATTGCCAAAGCCAGTGCCAGCCGACACTCCGCAGCACCCACCGCTGATGCCAGCCCAAGGGCCAGCACCGCAGCGGGCGCGCCGAGTTTTACCAATGACCTGTGTTTTCCATGCTCGCCCAGGGTTCCGCAGGGGCCAGCCGGTCACCTTCCTGAAGCAATTCGATCGAGATGTTGTCAGGCGACCGCACAAACGCCATATGCCCATCGCGCGGCGGACGGTTGATGGTCACACCGTTGTCCATCAGCGTCTGGCACATCTCATAGATATTCTCGACCGTATAGGCGAGGTGGCCAAAGTGGCGGCCATCGCTGGGCAAACCATCATCCCCGTCCCAATTATAGGTCAGCTCAACATCGGCATGGCCGTCATCCTGTCCGGGCGGACACAGGAACACCAGCGTGAACCGCCCCCCCTCGTTATCCATCCGGCGGCGTTCTTTCAGGCCAAGCATTTCGTAAAACTTGATAGATTTTTCAAGGTCTTTAACACGCACCATTGTGTGCAGATATTTGATTGGCATATGTATTCCTTTGTTCCTCATGGTCGCCTGAGACTAGAACACGGGTTGGTTCCCGATGTTTACCCCCAAACTGCGTGTTTCAAAGCGCGTGACGTGAATTCGTCTGACTCGCTTGCCTCGTCAATTTAGAGGCGAAACCGGAAGTGTCAAAATCAACAAACGGTCAGCACGCAAAGAGGAAGGTTTTCGCCGTCGGGCGCGACCAAACCCATCAAGTGGATTGTCCGAGACCGCCAACCGCCACACAAAGCGAAAAAACCCACGCCAAACCGAGTAAATATCTCCAAAAAGCCGATCCGGGCCGCAATACCGCATATGGCGGTTCCGCAGCGGATTTTGCGCAGATATAGTGCAAGCCGAATCCCGGACCCCAAAACCACCTTTCAAGGACGCCCGCCATGCCCCTTTCTCCAGACCAGCAAGCCGAAATCGACGCACAGCGCGCCACGCCACAGCCCACTTTGCGCGCGGTTAGCGAAGGCATGGAACAGCACCTTTACAAAGCGCTGCCCGTGCTTGACCACGGTTTTGTCCGCGTCATCGACTATATGGGCGATGATGCCGCGATCTGTCAGGCGGCGCGCGTGTCCTACGGCAAAGGCACTAAATCGGTGCAAAACGACGAAGGGCTGATCCGCTATCTGATGCGCCACTGGCATTCGACCCCGTTCGAGATGTGCGAGATCAAACTGCACGTCAAACTGCCCGTCTTTGTCGCGCGCCAGTGGATCCGCCACCGCACCGCCAACGTCAACGAATACTCCGCCCGCTATTCGATTTTGGACCGCGAATTCTACATCCCCGCGCCCGAACATGTGAATGCGCAATCCGTGGTCAACAATCAGGGCCGCGGTGGCGTGCTGGAAGGGGCCGAGGCCGCGCGGGTGCTGGAAATCCTGAAATCCGACAGCAATCGCTGCTATGACAACTACGAAGCGATGATCGGCACTGAAGGCCCCGACGGCGAGGCCCAGGACGGTCTGGCCCGCGAACTCGCCCGCATGAACCTGCCCTCGAATATTTATACGCAGTGGTATTGGAAGGTCGATTTGCACAACCTCTTCCACTTCCTGCGCCTGCGCGCCGACGCCCACGCCCAATACGAAATCCGCGTCTATGCCGATGCGATCTGCTCCGTTGTAGCCGATTGGGTGCCAGCGGCCTATGGGGCTTTTGAGGATTATCGGTTGGGTGGTGCGACGATGTCTGGGCGGGCGTTGGAGTGTGTGCGCCGGATGCTGAAGGGGGAAACGGTGACACAGGAGAATAGCGGGATGAGTAAGGGGGAATGGCGGGAGTTTGAGAGGGTTATTGGGTAGGTTATGAATGCGACTTGGCGAGATGAGCAGCTTTACACCAGCAGACGCAAAGTGGGAATTTTGCACTTAGACAAGGAAGGTATCGTTAACCTCGGTAAATTTATTGCCATGGAATTTCCGGGAGAGGATGTGCTGGTTATAACCGGGTTGGAAAGTCAATCTGCTAAGTTGCTATCACTTTTCGAGAAAAGCACAGAGTCATTCGGTTCAACCGACTTTGTCAGAATTGTCGCTAATAGGCGTGAAGGTGATGGTTTTTTGCGGCAGTTGGAGATTGAAATAGGCCCAAGCACAAACTTTGTTCAGGCCCAGAGTTTTGACGAAAATTGGGCAATAGGTGCTGCGGAAAGAGCGAAGCGGCAACTCATGCCCTATGAGCTGCCGAGATTTTTCCACTTCGATTATCTAGGATCTATTATCAATGGCCTGATATTTACTTCACTGATCGCTTTCGCACCGTCTATCCAAAATACACCGGACAGGTTTTTCTATGTATTTTCTTTGGTGATTATCATGGTTTTCGTTAAGTTGTCGTTTGATAAATTTGTTCCTAACGCATTTATATTGCTCGATGAAAAGAGAGTTTCCAAGGTCACAAGAATAGTAAATCGCTATATGTCCGTTATTTTGGGCATATTGGGACTCGCGATTGCTTCGTTCATTACGGTAAAATTTGAAGAGACTATTGGCCGGGCTGTGGATTTTTTGACTGCGATCTTTTCCTAAAGATACGGCGTTTCAAAGCAAGCGTAGGGTGGGTGCAACCCACGCGCCCGCCCCCGTGGGTTGCACCCACCCTACCAAGCCAACGCACGCGCCGTTAACCCGCCCCCAAACCGACACACGCACCGACGCAATACCGACGTGATGCCGTTCAGATACAGCGCCTCAAAAACCGTTGTTTTTATGGCTTAACCTCTGAGTCGGGAGTGGGGCGATTGACTTGGCGGAAATTCCGCCCAAACTCCCCAAATGTTCACCCTCGCCAATCCCCCCGACGGCTTCACCGATGACCCGTTCCCGCATTACGACCGCCTGCTGCGCGACACCCCCGTTTTGCCGCAGCCCGATGGCTCTGTGCTGATCTGCAAGCACGCTGATCTCAACGCGATCTACCGCGACACCACCCTCTATATCTCTGATAAACGCGCCGCTTTTGCCCCAAAATTCGGCAAAGACACCCCGCTTTTCGAGCATCACACGACCTCTCTGGTTTTCAACGATCCGCCCCTGCACACCCGCGTGCGGCGCATCATGACCAGCGCGTTGACCCCCAAGGCGCTGGCGCGGATGGAGCCGGGATTGATCGACGTGGTTGATCACCTGCTCGATCAACTCCCTGAAAACGCAGACTTAATCGAAGATTTCGCCAGCGTTATCCCAATCCAGATCATCGGCAATCTGCTCGATGTGCCGCTGGATGAACGCGGCCCCCTGCGCGATTGGAGCCTCGCCATTCTCGGCGCGTTGGAGCCGACCCTGAGTGCCGAACAGCTTGTCCGCGGCCATGCGGCGGTGCACGAATTCACGATCTACCTGCAAGACCTCATCGCCCGGCGCAAAGCCCACCCCGGCGACCCCGAAACCGACGTGTTGACCCGTCTGATCCATGGCGATGACACAGGCCAATTGTCGGAAAGCGAGCTGATCCACAACTGCATATTTATCCTGAATGCAGGGCACGAGACGACCACCAACCTCATTGGCTCCGGCCTTGCGCTTTTGCATGACTTTCCCGAACAAAAAGAAAGCCTTAGCGCTGATCCAACGCTGATCGACAAAGCCGTTGAAGAGGTTTTGCGCTTTCGTTCCCCCAACCAGTTCGGCAACCGCGAAACGACAGCTGAAGTGGTGATTGGCGACGTTGAAATACCCGCAGGCACCAATCTGCATCTTTGCATTGGTGCCGCCAATCGGGACCCGGATGTGTTTGAAAACCCAGCGAAATTTGACATCAGCCGTCATCCGAACCGCCATCTGGCTTTCGCCGGTGGCCCGCATGTTTGCGTCGGTCTGACACTGGCCCGCATGGAAGGCCGCATTGCATTGCAGCATTTCCTGCGCCGCTTCCCCGATTACCGTATCCAGCCCGGTCGCAAAGGCGGCGGGCGCATCCGGTTTCATGGATATGCGCAACTCCCCGCGCGTCTGACATAGGTCAGAAACGCGTCACATTCAGTGGTGTGTTCCGGCCTCTACAGGTGGCGGTTGAGGCCCGGAAAGTTCATTTAGATCAACGTGATATCAGCCGCCATCTCGCGGCCATCCCGCCCCTCAATCATTTCGAAACTGACCTTTTGATCGTCCGCCAAACCCGTCAATCCGGACCTTTCGATCGCTGAGATATGGACAAACACGTCTTTTCCGCCCCCTTCAGGGGCAATAAACCCGTATCCCTTTGTTGTGTTGAACCACTTCACAGTACCAGTTGGCATAGTCTAGTCGCCTCCTTTGTCTTTCACGTCCCCACGTTGTGCGGGCAGGAGCGCAGGTCAAAAACCAGGTTAGCGCCCCTTGTAAGAAAAGATTGTTTGGTCGGTTGAAAAATCAAGGATAACTGTGAAACTCTTTCCAGTAATATCAAGGGGCGCTGAAAAATGAGGCAGATACCGTGCAGATATATGGCTTGAAGAACTGCGACACATGCCGCAAGGCCTTCAAAGAGTTTCCAGGCGCGCAACTGGTGGATGTCCGCGAAAATAGCCTGCCCGAAGATGTGCTGGATCGTGCTTTGGCGCAATTTGGGCCCGCACTTTTGAACACGCGGTCAACCACTTGGCGGGGACTTGATGAGGCTGAACGGCAACAAGAGCCACGCGCACTGATCCGTGCCCATCCTGCACTGATGAAGCGCCCTTTGATTGCTGTGGATAAATCTCTTTTTCTGTCTTGGAGCAATGAAGTACGGGATGATATTAAAGCTTTGCTTTAATATCGTGGCTCCACATCAAGACGTGCGGGGCTGCAGCGCTCTGTCAAAGGAAACCGGGCCGGCCCCTTTGATCACCAACACAAACAGCAAGAGTATCCAGAGCGCGCGTTGATCCAGAATGGCTGCGTCTGAAAAGCGATCAAACCAAGCCCCCAGCGCGCTTTCCTGACCATGGCCATACACATCGGTCAAGGATTGTACGATGGTGAAACCAATCATCCCCAAGGCCGCGAGACGGGTCAGAAGCCCCAGAACGATGAGGGTCGGCAATATGAATTCTGCCCATGTCCCTGCCACAACTACCAACTGATGAAAGAACGACAGTGCATCGCTGTCGTATCCCACAGCTTCGAACGCGCGGGGAAAGATCTGAGCATAGGCACCGGTAGACGGGGTCCAGAGGCCGGATATGCCATCGCCTAATTTTGTCATACCGGAATTCAGGAAATAGACCAGCAGGACAGCGGCAAAGACAAAGCGCGCGAGTGTAGGGACCATCCAATCTGCTGCGGCCAGGCGATTGGTCAGATTGTTGTAGATCGATAGCAATGCAGTCATGTTGTTTCCTTCAAAATCATATCCGTAAAAGCCTGTGTGCCCAAGGCAAGGGTCAGGCTGGCAGCGAAATCAAATTCGGTGGTTGCAGCCAAAGTGGCCTCAATAGCGGCGGCCAGAGTTTGGCCTGCGCCCAAATGCTCTAACCATACTGCAGCGCCGTCTGGCAGCGGATGTGGTGTGGGGTCAAAGTCAATGCGGGTGATCATGACGTCCTGCGCTATTGCCTTTGGTTTTGGGGCGTTAGCTTCGAAATTGTACCGCCAAATATCATGCAGGGGCCAAGAAGATCGGAGAATTTGCGTAGCGGGGGCAAGCACAAACCGGGCCTGCAGCAAGGTGGCTTCGTCCAGATTCTGCAGGCGCTCTGGGTCAAAGGCATCGGCATCTGCGGCGTGGTAAGAGGTGCGCATCGCCAAATCCAGACGCGCGGCATCGCTGAGATAGCCAATGTGCGCCAGAGGGGTGAAATCGGAGATAAAGGCCGGAAACTCGGCTCCATAAAACATCATCAAAGGGGAAGATGGCGGATGGGCGCGGACGAACATCGGGACAAAGCTGTCGAAATTTTGGGGGCCGATAAGTTTGCGCACCAATGGGAATGCGGTTTTCATCGCCTCAATTAGGGACGTTGTCACGTTGTTGCGATAGACTGAATAGCGTCGGCCAGCTGGGGCATGATGTCCGTCCAGCAAACCATCTGGCACTGGGCAGTTGGGATCCAAAAGAGCCGCGCGGAATTCGGATTGGGTTGTCATGCGGTCAACGCAACGGCCGCGCGTATGGCTTCATCGCGCAAGGTTGGCCAATCTGGAACATCATTGTCCCATTCCACAAGAACGGGTTTTGAGCCGGTCTGTGCCAGCGCATAATCCAGCAGGGTCCAGACCGGTTCGACCACCGGTTTGCCGTGGCTGTCGATCAGCAAAGGCGCGCCCGCATCATCATGATCTGCATCGTGACCCCCAACATGAACCTCGCCCACCTGGTCGGTTGGATAGGCATCGATATAGGCTTGAGGGCTCAATCCGAGATTTGTGGAGGAAATGAAGACATTGTTGACATCCAGCAAGAGACCGCACCCTGTTCGCCGGGTAACTTGCGCTAAAAAGTCGCTTTCAGACAAGTTCGATTCAGCAAAAACCAGATAGCTGGACGGGTTTTCAAGCAGCATTTGCCGTCCGACAACCTGTTGCACCTCGTCAATATGATCTGCCACGCGGTCAAGGGTTGCTTGAGTATAGGGCAGGGGAAGCAGGTCGTTCAGAAATTCTGACCCATGAGTGGACCACGCCAGATGTTCAGAAAAACTTGCTGGATTCAGCCAGTCACACAGATGTTTGAGCCGGGCGAGATGATCACGGTCCAGAGGTGTTTCACCACCAATTGACAGGCCAACGCCGTGGACAGAAATCGCAAAGCGTTCCGACAATGCGCGCAGCTGGGCCAAGGGGCGGCCACCGTCGCCCATATAATTTTCCGCATGCACTTCGATCCATTCGACGGGGCCGGGATCAGCGAGCAGTTCATTGAAATGTTGGGGTTTGTAGCCAACGCCGGGCGCATTTGGCAAAACATCAAAGCGAGGAGGACTATCGCGCATCTTTTATCCTCCGGTCTTTGAGGGGTGGCGAGTTGAGGTCTCGGGCAACAGAAACCGCCCGAGACAACTTATTGTCATGCTGACAGGATTATGCCGGCAGATCGCGCTCCAGTGGTTCGAGCGAACCTTTGCGGTCCTCGCCGTTAGCCATCTGTGGCAATTCAATGCTTTCGCATGTGCCTGCGTCAACAAGTGTCCAGGCATTGCCCTGATAGTCGGTCACAGACGTACCTGCGCATGTTGTGCCAGGGCCTGCGGCACAATCATTTGCACCTGCAAGTGACACGCCATAGCACTTCTCTTTTGACGCTGCGTCTGCGGTTGTCGTTGTGTGCGCTGTCAAAGCGGCAGCAACTGCACCGGCGATCGCGAATGTTTTCAGTGGCGTGGACATGGCTCATTTCCTTTGTTTGGTTTGCTTCAAGTGTGATGGCTCATATTAAACATTGCACGCATCTTAACACCATTCACGTGCCAGTGTTTCACGATCCTGTTAGGTAACTGCTGTTTTAATGCCGAAATCTGCAATGTGGCTGCCGAAAACCCGTCCAAATTGTTACAGTCGCAATATGAAGGGCGGCACATTGGCCGCCCCTCGCGAGAATTGTTACAGTCGTGATCAGCGCAGATCAGGCGGCGTTGCCTCTGCTTTCAGGGCGGCAGCCACGTCCGCCAAAGCCTGAACTGAGGTCTGTTTTTCGCCCAACCGTCTGACTGATACAGTTTTTTCCTCGACCTCACGGCCCCCGACGGCCAGGATCACCGGCACTTTGCCGACTGAATGTTCGCGGACCTTGTAGTTGATCTTTTCGTTGCGCATGTCGGCTTCCGCCCGCACGCCTGCGGCTTTCAGGGTTTCGACCACTTCGAGAACATACTCATCCGCCTCTGAGGTGATCGACGCCACAACGACCTGACGCGGGGCGAGCCAGAAGGGCAGTTTGCCCGCAGAGTTTTCGATCAGGATGCCGATGAAGCGTTCGAAGGACCCCAAGCAGGCTCGGTGCAGCATATAGGGGCGGTGCTTGGCTCCATCTTCGCCGACAAATTGTGCGCCGAGCCGCTCGGGCAGGTTGGGATCGACCTGAAATGTACCGCATTGCCACTCGCGGCCAATGGCGTCGGTAAGCTTGAAATCCAGCTTTGGACCATAAAATGCGCCTTCGCCTGCATCCAGAGTATAGGGGTGGCCAGTGGCTTTGATTGCGCTTTCCAGCGCCTTCTCGACATGATCCCAACTTTCTTCAGACCCGACACGTTTTTCCGGCCGGGTGGCAAACATGATCTCGAAATTTTCAAAACCAAGGTCTTTGTAGACACTGGCAAGGTAGTCGATAAACGCTGCGCACTCGGCTTCGATCTGATCCTCGCGGCAGAAAATGTGCCCATCGTCCTGCGTAAACCCGCGTACCCGCATGATCCCATGCAGCGCGCCGGACGGCTCATACCGATTACATGAGCCAAACTCGGCCATGCGCAAAGGCAGGTCGCGATAGGACTTAAGGCCCTGATTGAAGATCTGCACATGGCAGGGGCAATTCATAGGTTTCAGGGCGTTGATCGATTTTTCGCGGGCGTGTTCTTCGTCGACTTCGACGATAAACATATGCTCTTGGTATTTGTCCCAGTGCCCGGAGGCGACCCACAATTTGCGGTCCACGACCTGCGGTGTGTTGACTTCGACATAGCCGGCGTCGCGTTGTTTGCGACGCATGTAATCCTGCAAGGTGGTATAGATTGACCAGCCATTCGGATGCCAGAACACCTGACCAGGGGCTTCTTCCTGCATGTGAAAGAGGTTCATCTCGCGGCCCAGTTTGCGGTGGTCGCGTTTGGCGGCCTCTTCGAGCATGTTCAGATGCGCCTTCAGCTTTTCCTTGCCGGTAAAGGCCACGCCATAAATGCGCTGCAGCATCGCGCGGTCACTGTCGCCGCGCCAATAGGCACCGGCGATGGACATCAGTTTGAACGCGTCACCCGGCACCTGACCGGTATGCTGCAAATGCGGACCGCGGCACAGATCCTGCCAGTCGCCGTGCCAATACATGCGCAACGGCTCATCGCCGGGGATCGCGTCGATCAGTTCGACTTTGTAAGGCTCACCGTTCTCTTGGTAATGCTTGATCGCGCGCGCGCGGTCCCACACTTCGGTGCGGACGGCATCGCGTTTGTTGATGATTTCCTTCATCTTTTTTTCGATCGACCCAAGGTCCTCGGGGGTAAAGGGCTCTGCCCGGTCAAAGTCATAATACCAGCCGTCCTTGATCACCGGGCCAATTGTCACCTTGGTGTCGGGCCAGATTTCCTGCACCGCGCGGGCCATGATATGCGCCAGATCGTGTCGCACCAATTCGTTGGCCTGAACCTCATCCGCCATGGTATGAATGGCGATGCTGGCATCCGCATCTATGGGCCAGGCAAGGTCATAATGTGCGCCGTTTACAGTGGCTGAAATGGCTTTCTTGCCCAACGATGTTGAAATGTCAGATGCCACTTCACCAGCGGTGATACCGGCCTCATAAGATCGGGCGTTGCCATCGGGAAGGGTGAGAGAAATCTGGGCCATTCAAGGGCTCCTCGTCAGTTTGGCGCCTACGAGACGCCCGGTTGCGGGTTTGTGCGTGATCTAACTGGCCGCAGCGCGCGTGCTTGTCAATCGGGCAGGACCAGCATCTGACAGATGGGTGTTGCGAGGTCACAGGATCGTCCTAACTTAGCCGAGCAACAGGTAAGGGATGCGTAAGTGGCGGACACATCAGTACAGCAGGTCTTTTCCAAGATCACCGGGTCCGAGGGATCATCAGACAAACTGCAAGCCAGCGAAGGTCGCAATGGATTGCGCCATATCGCGTCCTTGTCGATGACAAAGATTGCCGATGGGTTGATCGACCCCAAGCTGGTGCTGGCATGGCTTTTGACGTCACTTGGTGCACCTGCGGTTTATGCTGGCGCTTTGGTGCCCATTCGCGAGGCGGGGGCGCTGTTGCCACAGATGTTGCTGGCGAAAGCCGTGCAATCCATGACGCGGCGCAAATGGGCCTGGGTGCTGGGGTCTGCTGGGCAAGGTATTTGCGCGGGCGCAATCGTTTGGGTGGCCCAAAATCTCGAAGGGTCCACAGCGGGGCTGGCGATTTGTCTGGCTCTTGGCATCTTGGCACTATGCCGGGCCGCTTGTTCTGTGTCTTACAAGGATATTCTGGGCAAAACCGTGGGCAAGTCGCGGCGCGGTGCGGTCACGGGTCTGGCAGGGTCGGTATCATCCGTTGGTGTGTTGATCTTTGCCGCTCTCTTGCTGTCTGGCCTGGACCAAAGTCGAGCCGCCGTGATTGCCGCGATTGCGCTGGCCGCGTGTTTATGGGGGGTGGCGGCCCTGCTTTTTTCCACGCTGGAAGAGGAACCGAGCAGCAGCGAAGACACCAAAGCCACAGATTTCTCAGTGCTGGCCAAGAACCCGGTGCTTTGGCGTTTTATCATCACGCGCGGATTGCTGGTCTCAACGGCGCTTGCGCCACCCTATCTGGTGGTTCTGGCGGGGCAGGCGGGTCAAGACAGACTGGCGCAATTGGGCGCATTGGTGCTCGCCTCGGCTCTTGCATCATTTCTCAGCTCGTATGTTTGGGGTCGGCTCTCTGATCGCTCAAGCCGCCGGGTATTGATGCTGACCGGTGTGGTTGGTGCGGTTGCGATGATCACGGCTGTTGCGCTTTGGGCCATCGGGTTGGCGCGCGAGGTATGGGCCATGCCGGCTGTCTTGTTTGTGTTGATGATTGCGTATCATGGGGTGCGTCAGGGGCGTTCGACCTATCTGGTGGATATGGCCCCGCCAGATCAGCGCGCAGCCTATGCGGCCGTCAGCAACACGGTGATCGGCGGGCTTTTGTTGATCGCTGGTGTGCTTGGTGGCGGTGCGGCGCTGATTGGGCCGCAGGCGACACTGATGCTGTTTGCCGCCATGGCGGTTGCGGCGGCGGTGGTTGGGTATGGGTTGCCCGAGGTCGAAAAGAAGGAGTGACGCGGGGCGGCAATAAAACACCGCGCCACATTGGTCATGATGCCTAGACGGCGTCGACCATGATCAAACAACAGAGCCATCTTCTGGTAAAGAGGATCAGCCTGACCGGCTGGTATATCGTAATGTTCGATTGTCAGCTTGCAGAACGGGCCTTGCGGTTGGATGATGAACGCCATCTTTGACCGCGGCGCGTCTGGGCCAAAGAAATGCGGCTCAAACGTCGCTTCAATACGGGTTTTTGGGGTCACTTTGGTGGGCCGTTGCGACAGCATCTTATTGCCATCGGGCAAAGGCCGGGTCAGTTCCCCCCCTTCACGCGCCTCGCCTTCAACACGGTCGCACATAAAATGATAGGCGGCCCTGCTGCCGGGATCGCTCAGGGTATCCCAAAGCGCGTCTTGAGTACAGCGGCTGAAGGTTTGCATCATGAAATCAGGTTTGGTTATAGCATTGGTCCTTTCGAGAGTTGCATTAAGGTCAACACTGCTCGGGCCGCCGGTTTTGCGAGCATTGTTTCAATCCAGCGATCTATGGTCAGCTGAAGGGGGAGCGCATTCAGATCATGTTATTTGAAGCGCCCTACTTTCTTGGTCACCACCAGTTCGGCATCCTCAAGCCCGCCTAGGTGCTTCATCACGCCAAAGCGGGTCATATCCAGCAACTCAGTCAGCTCTTGCAATGCCTGACCGTCACGCAGACGCAGGGCGTCCAGCAAAGTGCGGCGGGTCGGATCGGCAAGGGCTTTGAAGATACTGTCCATGAGAAACACTTGCGAGTGATCAAGTAGTCACGTGAGAATATCGTCACCTAAAAATCATTCGGTTGCCCTTGGGCCGGACCCCGCGCATGATCTGTTCCAGACAAAGAGGGGCATGCATGAGCGATACCGAATTTCTGCAGACATCAACCGGCAGACGGCTGGCTTTTCACCGCACCTCCGGTAAGGGCCCATGGATTGTGTTCTTAGGTGGTCTGAAGTCGGACATGATGGGCACCAAGGCGGTGTTCCTGGAAGACTGGGCACGCCAGCGGGGCCGGGCGTTTCTGCGATTTGATTACTCCGGGCATGGGGAATCCTCTGGCACTTTCACTGAAGGTTGTATCGGCGATTGGGCCGAGGATACGCGCGAGGCTGTTGCGGCCCTGACAAATGGCCCGATCGTGCCGGTTGGTTCGTCCATGGGCGGTTGGCAGGCCCTGCTTTTGGCGCGGGCCGAGCCTGATCGCGTCGCAGGGCTGGTCACCATCGCCGCTGCCCCGGATTTTACCGAAGATGGCTATTGGGCCACATTTTCAGACGTCCAAAAGCAGAGGTTAAAAGATGTGGGGCAGGTTGAGTTGCCCTCTGACTACATGGAACCTTACGTGATTACCCGCCGCATGATCGAGGATGGTCGCCAACAACTGGTGTTGCGTGACCCTTTGAATTTGCCATTTCCAGTGCGGTTCTTGCAGGGCACAGCGGACACAGCAGTCAGCGTCGCAACGGCGGTGCGGCTGTTGGAGCATGCGACCGGACCTGACATGCAGTTGCGTCTGGTCAAGGACGCGGACCATCGGTTCTCTGATGGGCCGTGCCTTGGTTTGATAGTTCATGCGATAGATGAGGTTATCACCGCAATATTATGAAAATAAATGAAAAATATATATATGGGCTGCGAAATCTTGCCAGTCTCCGACCAATGCTGCTGGATGATTGGCTCGCACGATTACCTCTTTTTCGCGTGCCAAATCTGATTGGAAAGGACAGCGATCATGGACCAACGCATTTCACTGATCACATTCGGTGCCCGCGATGCCGCAGCCTTGGCCGGTTTTTACGATGCATTGGGCTGGGTTCGAACGGACAGCCCGGATGGGGTCATCGCCTATGATCTGATTGGACAGACTTTGGGGCTTTATCCGCTCGATAAGCTGGCCGAAGATATCGGTGTGGATGTCGAAACATTGGGCCACGGGGCCGCAACCTATGCCTATAACGTTGCCCATAAAAATCAGGTGGCACCGTTGCTTGCCAAGGCCGAGGCGGCGGGTGGCAAAATACTTCGCGCGGCCTCTGACGTTTTCTGGGGCGGGCATATCGGGTATTTTTCGGACCCTGAGGGGCATATTTGGGAGGTGGCCTACAATCCATTCTCACCACTTGGCCCAGATGGCGCATTCCGCTGGAATGGATACGGCTGATGCGCAAACCGGCCAGCATGTGGAGCCTTGAGACCTTTGGCCGGGTGCGGTTATCGAAATATTTTTACATGCGCGATTTTATGTATTCGGAGATTTCGGGGTTTCACGGCCAACCCAATGTGCCGGCCAATCCTGACCTCGCGATCGAAAATGGGCGCGCCTTTTGTGCGGCACTGCTGGACCCGCTTGAGGAAACCTTTGGTCGGGTCGCGGTGCGCTCGGGATATCGATCACCTGAATTGAACCGCTACGGCAATGAAAACAAACTTAATTGTGCGCGCAATGACCATCCGCTTGAATGCCACATCTGGGATCGCGGCAGTGGCGATGCAGCCATTGCAGGCGCGTCTATCGTGATCCCATGGTTTGCCGATCAATACGATCGGGGTCGCGATTGGCGTGATTTGGCATGGTGGCTGCATGATCATCTGCCTTATTCGGAGATGTGGTTTTTTCCAAAACTTGCAGCGCTCAATCTGGTTTGGCGGCCGCACCCTCAGCGCATGATATCAAGCTATATCGCGCCGCGCGGCATGTTGCTTCGGGCAGGTGACAACCCGGCTGTATCTGATGCTGAGCGGGCGCGGAGATATGCCGATTTTCCGCCATTTTGCGGGATTGCGCCACACCTGCCAACGGCGATGTTGCGGCCCGCCTGAGGCATGATATAGAGGCAGGGTAATGTAGCTAGGACAGCCCATGAAACCCTTTGAAATCAACAAGGTAAATCGGTATGTCTGAAGCTTTGGTTCTGCTGCCCGGCATGATGTGCGACGCGCGGTTGTTTGGGCCTCAAATTGCTGAACTTTCTGCCGAAATGGCGGTGATGGTCGCCCCCATCACCCAAGGCGAACGGATCGAAGAGATTGCGTCAAGCCTGCTGGATCTGCTGCCCAAACGCTTTGCTTTGGCGGGGTTGAGCATGGGCGGCATTGTCGCGATGGAATTGCTGCGCCGTGCACCTGACAGGATCACCCGGATTGCGTTGATGGATACCAATCCGCTGGCCGAAACACCGGTCATTGCGGCCAACCGTGAACCGCAGATTGTCAAAGTCCGCTCGGGCCGGTTGCTTGAGGTGATGCGCGACGAGATGAAGCCGAATTATCTGGCACCGGGTCCGTACCGGGGCGAGGTTCTGGATCTGGTCATGGATATGGCCGAAACGTTGGGACCAGAGGTTTTTATTCGCCAGTCTCGTGCCTTGCAGAGGCGCAAGGATCAGCAGGCGACGTTGCGCAAATGCAAGGTGCCGACATTGGTGCTCTGCGGGGAGCATGACACGCTATGCCCCGTAAAACGCCATACATTCATGGCTGAACTCATTCCGTTTGCCGAACTGGTTGTGCTTGAGAACTCAGGCCATTTGCCGACGCTGGAACAACCGGCAGAGACAACAGCCGCCCTGCGCAAATGGATGCAACAGCCGTTGGTCTTGCGCTAAGCTGTCCGCGATCCCTGATTATCAGCTGTCTTTTGGCAGCAGCGACGCGCGGGTGTCTTTGGGCAGGACCTGAATGTCGCGGACCGGGGTCAGTGTATTCGTATCGAAAAACGGTGTTTGTTTCCAACGACCTGAGAGGCGTGCGCCTATCACACGCGTGGCCATGCCCAAGATCAGGTAAGATAGCCCCTCATGCTTTGGTTTGCCGCCTTTGACCGGCATAAATCCACGTCCGACAATAGGGCCAAGGGGGCCTGTATCGTCCAGTCGGTTAGTGCGTATTCCGACAAATGCGAATTTCGGGGTGCGCATGGTGTTGAAAAGCGGCGCACCGCAACAAGACGCATACCAGCGCAACAGGTTCTTTTCTCCGAATGAAAAGACGGCCAGTTTGTCATGGCCTGCATCGAGCTGAATTCGGTCGGGTGTTGTCTGGAAGATGCCAACAGGGTTCGGTGCAGGGTCAGGTTGACCCAGATGGATTTCAGCGGCGCGGCAATCTTTGCAAAAACATTCCGCATGGGTGCCACTGCGCGGATGTGCATCGCGCAGTGTGCCTTTCAATGTGCCGCATTGGCAGCTGAACGGTATGTTTTTTGGTGCAACCACCCGATATTACGCCGCCGCATTTTTATTTGCAGGCTTCTTATCCTTGGTGCTCTGTGGAACATCATTAGCATCGATGAAATCAAGGACGAGCGGACGGATATTTTCGCGCCAGCTTTTACCGGCAAAAATGCCGTAATGGCCTGCACCTTCTTCAAGATGGCTGGCCTTTTTGCTGTCAGGCAAACCCGTGCACAGATCCAGCGCCGCAATACATTGGCCGGGCGCGGAAATATCATCCTTTGTCCCTTCAACGGTTTTCACCGCGACGGTTGTGATCTTGCCAATATCGACCAATTTTCCGGCGACCATGAATTCGTTCTTGGCAATCTCTCGCCCTTTGAAAATACGTTCGACAGTCGACAGATAAAACTCGGCAGGCATGTCCATGACCGCCAGATATTCGTCATAGAATTTGTTGTGCTTGTCGTCTTCGTGCGCTTCGCCACGGGCCGCGCGGTTGATCTGATCCTGAAACGCCTTTTCGTGGGTCTCTTTGTTCATTGAGATGAACGAGGACAATTGCAGCAAACCGGGGTACACCTTGCGGCCCACGCCGGGGTATTTGAAACCGACACGCTGGATCATGAACTGCTCCAGCTGGCCCATGGTGACGCGGCGGCCAAAGTCGGTGACGTCCGTCGGGGTCGCATCGGGGTCAATCGGGCCACCAATCAACGTCAGGGACCGCGGCTGTGCTTCTGGATCTTCTTCGGCCAGATAGGCGGTTGCGGCCAATGTAAGCGGGGCGGGCTGGCACACTGCGATGACATGGGTGTCAGGGCCAAGGTGACGCATGAAATCAACGAGGTAGAGGGTGTAATCCTCAACGTCGAATTTGCCGGCACTTACTGGAATATCCCGCGCATTGTGCCAATCGGTAATATAGACGTCACAATCGGGCAGTAGGCTGATCACAGTTGAGCGGAGCAGCGTGGCATAGTGACCGGACATTGGGGCTACCAGCAGAACTTTGCGTTTCTTGATGGTGCGGCCCTGGACACGGAAATGAATCAGATCACCAAAATCGCGGCTGATCTCTTTTTCAACGCTGACAAGGCGATCCTGGCCATTGGCACCGACGAAGGGCGGGATCTTCCAGTCTGGTTTTATGACCATGCGGGCGAATGTGCGTTCGGTGACTTCGCCCCATGCCGCCACCCAGCCCAAAGCGGGGTTTGGAAACATTGACAAAGCAGGGTAGGATGCCATTGCAAGCGCAGAAGCGCCGAGCCACTGATTGGTCGTCCGTATCGTTTCCATCAGGTCGTATGTTGCCATATAGCGCACAATGGGTCTCCTTCGTTATAGGCCCACGTTTGGGCAATTCGTCGCTTCTCCTGCCCAAAGGTGGGCGACGTTATGCTGCAGGTGCGAAGATAGGAGTTAAAAGTTAAGATGACAACTAAAACCACAGACCATGATGCAACTCCTGAGGCTTCATTGTCTCGAATGGCCGAAAACCTCAAGAAAGTGGAGGCGCTGACCGAGCGGTTGACGCAGGTCATGACGCACCGCCAGACCCACCAACAGTCGTTGGATGGGCCGAATCAAGAACTGTTTGCCAAAGCGTCCCAATCCTATCTGTCCGAGGCAATGCAGAATCCTGCCAAGTTGATGGAGCACCAGATGGGGTATTGGACCAAGACAATCACCCACTTCATGGAAGCGCAGCAGGCGATGTCGAAGGGCGATCTGAGCGCGCCAGAGGACAACACAAGCACCGACGACCGCCGCTTTTCCAACCCGCTTTGGAAGTCACATCCCTATTTTAACTTTGTCAAAAAGCAATATCTGATCAATGCCGAGGCCCTGAAAACCGCCGTGGATAATGTCACCGACATGGACCCCCGCGAGAAAAAGCGGCTGGGGTATTTCAGCCAACAGATCATCGACCTTATGAGCCCCACCAATTTTCTGGCGACCAACCCTGATGCGCTTGAACGCGCTGTCGAGACGGAAGGAGAGAGCCTGATCAAAGGGTTGGAGAATTTGATCAGCGATCTTGAGGCCAACAACGGCGAATTGGTGGTCAAGCTTGCCGATGAAACAGCGTTTGAATTGGGGCGTAACATTGCGACGACGCCGGGCAAGGTTGTGTATCGCAACAAGATGTTCGAACTGATCCAATACACGCCGAGCACAGAAAAGGTGTATAAGACGCCGCTGGTGGTGTTTCCGCCGTGGATCAACAAATTCTATATTCTCGATCTCAAAGCGCAAAACAGCCTGGTGAAATGGGTCGTGGACCAGGGCTATACGCTGTTTATGGTGTCTTGGGTAAACCCTGATCCCACCTACCGCGATGTCGGCATGGAGGATTACATCGACGATGGCTATCTGGCCGCGATCCGCGAGGTCAAGGCGATCACCGGTGAGAAACAGGTAAACGCGATTGGCTATTGTATTGCCGGTACGACATTGTCGCTGACGCTGTCGTTGCTGAAACAACGCGGCGATACGTCGATAAAATCCGCCACATTTTTTACCGCGCTCACAGATTTCTCGGATCAAGGGGAATTTCAGCCGTTCCTGACGGATGATTTTATCGACGGGATTGAAGCTGAAACCGTCGATAAAGGTGTACTGCCCTCAATCATCATGGCGCGGACGTTTTCTTTTCTGCGCTCAAATGATCTGGTTTATGGTCCGGCGGTCAAAAGCTATATGATGGGTGAAACGCCCCCTGCCTTTGATCTGCTCTATTGGAACGGTGATGGCGCGAACCTGCCAGCAAAGATGGCGATGCAGTATTTGCGTGGGCTCTGTCAGGGCAACGAGCTTGCCGCTGGCGGCTTTGATCTGATGGGGCACCATCTGGATTTGGGTGATATCGAGGTGCCGTTATGTGCCATCGCCTGCGAAACCGATCACATCGCACCGTGGAAGGATTGTTATCGCGGTGTGCAAATGATGGGGTCAAAAAGCAAGACGTTCATCATGACCCAGTCAGGGCATATTGCGGGCATCGTCAATCCGCCGACCAAGAACAAATACGGCCATTATACCAATGACGACCTGTCGCTGGACCACGAAGATTGGCTCAAGGGGGCGAAGTTTACCGAAGGCTCATGGTGGCCGCGCTGGGAAGCATGGCTCAAAAAGAAGTCCGGTGCTCAGGTCGAGGCGCGATTCCCCGGTGATAATGATTGGAAAATTCTTGCCGATGCACCCGGCGAATACGTGGCGAAGAAGGCAAAGCTTTGATTTCATGTGCCTTTAGGATACTGAAAATTTTTATGCTGCAGTGCAGAAAAAACTTGAAATGCCGCACTGCAGCATGTATATCCTTTTGCAGAAGCGAAATGGTGGATGTTCCGCCAAGCATCAAAGGATTGATAAAATGACAAAGACACCAGATATGGCCGCAATGTTCAAAGACGTAATGGGTTCTTTCCCAGTAGACACATCTGCAATGGAAGGTTCTTTCAAATCAGCAACCGCGCTGAACGAAAAACTGTCCGGCGTTGCGCTGTCAGCTGCTGAAAAGTCTGCAGACATCTCAAGCAAGTGGACAAAAGACACCCTGGCGAAATTGGCCGACATGTCTAAAGCCAAAGCAGAGCCTGCTGATTATGCAAAAGCAATGACAGATTTCACATCTGCCTCTGCCGAAGTTGCAGCCGAGCATATGGCCGCGTTCGCTGAAATCGCGAAAAAAGTTCAGATGGACACAGTTGAACTGATGATGTCCGCAGGCAAAGACATGCAGCAAGACGCAACTGCTGCCGTGAAAAAAGCCACAGACGACGTTCAGGCTGCTGCGAAAAAAGCAACAGCAAAGTAAGAATACGCATCTCACATTGTTTCCTCCCAGATTAGTGTGAGGGCGGGGCAGGCTCATTGAGCCTGCCCTTTCTTTTTGTGCGAGCCTGCAATAAGCTGCACTGCAGCACGTGACATCTGGGAGGAACACCGTGGCGGACGCATCCAAACCATTGTTGATCAAACGCTACGCATCTCGGCGGCTCTATAACACTGAAACCAGTGATTATGTGACGCTTGAGGACATTTCGGGGTTTATCCGTGATGGCCGTGAGGTCCAGATCGTTGACCTGAAATCCGGCGATGATCTGACCCGGCAATATTTGCTGCAAATCATTGCAGAACACGAAAGCCGTGGCGAATCTGTGTTGCCGATATCGGTGCTGAACGACCTGGTCCGCAGCTATATGTCGGGCGACGTGTCGGTGGTGCCACAGTTCCTGCAAACCTCCTTTGACATGCTCAGGGATGGTCAGTCGCGCGTGTTGGAAAACATGACGGCGATGAACCCGATGGCAAAGATGCCCGGCCTGGGCGTGATGCAAGCGCAACAAGAAGCGTTCATGAAAGCCATGACAGGCGGATGGGGTGCCGGCGGCACAACGTCAAAACCTGCTGAGCCACCAGAAGAGGAGCCAGATCAAAACGAAGATCTGGACGCGATCAAAAAGCAATTGGCCGATCTGCAGAGCAAGCTCTCAAAGTTAAAGTAAGACTCCGACCGCGCATCCACCGCTAAAAATCAGGCTCAGGCGGCTTGCGCATCGGTTGTGGTTTCCAGCGCGGCCAGGATCACCTTGCACACCTGATCCAGTTCCTGTGTCGTCAGTTGCACAGGCAAACGGACGTCACAGGCACGCATCAACATTGCGCGGGTGCGTGGCAGTTCGGGCAAATCCGTCAGGAATTGCCAATTCCAAAAGGCCCGGGCGTTATCGGTGCTTTGGCCAAAAACCTGCACCTTCACGCCGCCTGCATCAGCCGTGGCTGCAAAGGCCCGAATGGCAGCATCATCCATGTTCAGCAAATTGAACTGGATCGAATCTGGTGCGCGGGTTTCACCCTTGAGCGGGGCTGGCACGTCAATGAATGGCGACTTTGACAGTTTTGCAGCAACATAATCATGGTTGCGCAACCCGTCCGAGACCCGCCGCGACAGGTGTGGCAATTGCGGGCGGATGACAGCCGCGGCAAGGTTCGACAGACGCAGATTGTAGAGCGGCAGCTGGTTTTGCCAGCGTGCAAAGGCGTCCTGCAGGACCGGATGTTTCTTCCAGTTGTGCTCATACGCACCCGACATGATGATCGCACGCGCTACCAGTTCCGCCTCGTTGGTGATCATGATGCCACCTTCGCCCGCGTTGATCATTTTGTAGGACTGGAATGAAAAACACCCAACCCGTCCGATGGTGCCAATGTTGCGGCCCTGCCAAAGGGTGCCAAGCGAATGTGCTGCATCCTCGATCACCGGGATATTTTCGGCATCACAAAGCGTCATGATCGCATCCATGTCAGATGTGTGGCCGCGCATATGACTGACGATCACCGCATCCACGTCCGGCAATTTCGCGGCAAAATCTTTGATATCAATACGGTAATTGTCGCCCACTTCGCACAAGACCGGCAGATATCCGGCATGCACGACAGCGGATGGGACGGCAGCAAACGTAAAACCCGGGATCAGCACGCGGGCGTTTTTCGGCAATCCCAGTGCAAGCAAAGACAGGAAAAGTGCGGCAGAGCAGGACGAGACGGCAAGGGCGTATTTGACACCCATCATCTCGGCAAACTCCCCCTCAAGCAGGGACACCGGCGCATCCGCAGCAGCGGTATAGCGAAACAGGTCACCGGATTGCAGAAGGTCGTCAATCGCAGCACGGGCCTCTGCAGGGATAGCCTCAGCTTGGTGAAGGTTTGGCATGTTCATATTTCAGATTTCCGAATGTTTGTTTTCGAAAATCTAAATTAAGATGATGTGTAAACCAAGTGCTTTTGCGCTCTTGGATCCGCATGTTTCGCGACGTTACCGTCTAAACGCCCAAGCGATCGCGCAGAGAATACCACGTCATCGCCAGCACCAGCATCGGGTTGCGCAACGCCGCACCGCCGGGAAAGGGCAGGGTGGGGATGCTGGCCATTGTGTCAAATCCGTCTGCATCGCCCTGAACTGCACGCGCCATCAACATACCGGCGTGCGTTGCGGTGCCGACGCCGTGCCCGGAATACCCCGAAGCGGACAAGACATTGGCGGCCACACGCGCCACATAGGGCAGGCGTTTCATGGTGATGCCAAGCGTGCCGCCCCACGCATAGTCGATCTTGACATCACGCAGGTGCGGAAAGATTACCGACATCGGTTTGCGCACCTTGGCGGCAATGTCAGCGGGAAACTTATAGCCATAGCTTTCCCCCCCGCCAAAAAGCAGGCGACCATCATGGGTCAAACGAAAGTAATTCACGACAAAACGGCTGTCGGCAACGGCCACGTCACGCGGCAGCACATCCTTGATCCGATCGCCCAAAGGCTCGGTCGCGGCGATGAAATTGTTGATTGGCATGACCCTTGCAGCCACTTTGCGGTTCAGCCCGCCCAGATAGCCGTTGCAGGCAAGGATCACATGATCCGCCTCAATGCGCCCGGCGTTCGTTTGTACGATGGTCTTTTTCCCGGTCTCGATGTGATGTGCGGGGCTGGTCTCAAATATCCGCACACCCGCCGCGCTGGCCGCGCGTGCCAGACCCAGTGCGTAATTCAGAGGATGCAGATGTGCGGCACCCATGTCCAACGTGCCACCCACATAGTCAGGCGAAGGGCACACCGATTGCAACGCTGCATGGTCCAGCGTTTCAATCTGGTCATAGCCGTAGCGGGTGCGCAGGTGATCGGCATAAGCGTGCAGATGGCGCAGATCGCCCGCGTTTGACGCTGTGTGCGCGACACCGGGCTTCAAATGGCAGTCAATTCTATGTTTCGAAATCAACGACTTAACCAGATCTTTGGCGTCTTCACCCATCTGCCACAGCCGCTTGGCATGGTCGGCACCAAGCATCTTTTCCAATCCGTCCTGTTCAACGCGCTGACCGCTGCCCAATTGTCCGCCATTGCGCCCCGACGCGCCAAACCCAACGCGTTGTGCCTCAATCAGCACCACATCGCGGCCCGCTTCAGCCAGATGCAACGCTGCCGAAAGGCCGGTATATCCACCGCCCACAACGCAGACATTCGCCTTCACAGCGCCTTTGAGAACTGCAAACCGCTCAGTCGGTGTGGCGGTTGCCGCATACCAGCTTTCCGGGTATTGGCCCCGTCGGTCATTGGCATAAAGCAGGTTCACATCTTCACCCTTTTTTTAATACCGATGCGCTGCGCGCGCAGCCGGGTCAGACGTTCATTAAGAGATGCTCGCGTTCCCACGGCGAAATGACCTGCAGGAACTCGTCATATTCGGCGCGTTTCACGATGCCATAAACCCGCGCGAATTCCGGGCCCAAAACCTCGCGCAATGCGGTGGCTTCATCAAACAGATCAAGAGCCTCACCCATAACGCGCGGGATGTCGCCATCACCATCGTATGCATCGCCCTTGAACTCTTTTTTGGGTTGCTTGGCCTCGACCAGGCCGAGATAGCCGCAGGCCAGCGAGGCTGCGATGGCGAGGTAAGGATTGCAGTCCATTCCCGCAAGGCGGTTTTCGACCCGCCGCGCATTCGGGCTGGCCAGCGGCACTCGAATGCCGGTGGTGCGGTTGTCGCGGCCCCATTCAAGGTTAATGGGGGCGGCGTGGTCTTTCACATAGCGACGGTAGCTGTTCACATATGGCGCAATCACGGCCAGCGCATCAGGCATGTGGTTCTGCAGGCCCGCGATGAAATGCATAAAGGCATCGGTTTCTGACCCATCGGCATTCGAAAAGATATTCTTGCCGGTTTTTGCATCCAGCACTGAATGGTGAATGTGCATGGCTGACCCCGGCTCATCCTCGATCGGTTTGGCCATGAAGGTCGCATAACATTCATGGCGCAGCGCCGCTTCGCGGATCAGGCGTTTGAAATAGAACACCTCATCGGCCAGACGAACGGGGTCACCGTGGATCAAATTGATCTCCAACTGTCCGGCCCCACCTTCCTGGGTGATGCCATCAATCTCAAAACCCTGCGCTTCGGCAAAGTCATAGATGTCGTCGATCACGGGGCCAAATTCGTCAACGGCCGTCATCGAATAGGCCTGCCGCGCCGCTGCGGGACGCCCAGATCGGCCAATCATCGGTTTTATTTCTTGTGCGGGATCAAGGTTGCGCGCCACCAGAAAGAATTCCATTTCGGGTGCCACAACAGGATCCCAGCCTTTGGCAGTGTAAAGATCGACAACCCGCTTCAGAACATTGCGCGGTGAAAACGGCACCGGTTCACCATCGGAGCCAAAGGCATCATGGATGATTTGCAAGGTCCAGTCGCCAGTCCAGGGTGCGGCAGTTGCCGTGGACATATCGGGACGCAGAACCATGTCGCGTTCAGTAAACCCATCTTCTCCCGCGGCCTCACCCCATTCGCCGGTGATGGTCTGATAAAAGATGCTGTCGGGCAGATGAAAATACTCCTGCCGCGCAAATTTTGATGCAGGCACCGCTTTGCCGCGCGCGATGCCGGGCAGGTCGGGAATGATACATTCCACTTCGTCAAGGCGTTTGCCCTCAAGGAACTTGCGTGCGGAGGCTGGTAGGTTTGCGGTCCAGTCGGCCATCAGGCCCTCTCTTTCTTCTTTTTCTTAAAGAATGCCGCCATTTCAGCAGCGATGTCGGTGTTGTTCAGGGGGGCGCCAAGCGTCGTTAATGCCGCTGCAAGCTGGGCATCCGGTACCACACCCTTGCCACGGGTGTTGATCAGCCCTTCAATAAAGTCATGACCGTATTCAGGGTGCGGCTGGATGGTCCAGATCCGGTCATCATAAAGCAACGCGGCGTTCTCGCAAAAGTCGGTCGATCCGATGACTTCTGCTGCCTCCGGGCGTTTGACGACCTGATCCTGGTGCCATGCATTAAGGGCAAATTTCTGCCCGTTGATGTCATATTCTGTGCGCCCGATTGACCAGCCGTCTTTGAATTTTTCGACCTTGCCGCCCATCGCCTGCGCAATCACCTGATGGCCAAAACACACACCGATCATCGGAACGTGGGCCTCGTAACAGTCACGGACAAATTGTTCGAGCGGCGGTATCCAGTCGTGCGGTTCGTAGGCACCGTGTTTTGACCCGGTGATCAGCCAGCCGTCTGCGTCATCCACGCTGTCCGGAAAAATGCCGTCCACGACGGCCCAGGCCTGATAGGTGAACGCATCGTCCCCCAGCAGACGCGCGAAATATTTGTCATAAGTCCCGCCGTCCATCATGTTTTCCGGGGGGTGGCCAGTGATCAGGATACCAATTTTCATGTCTCACACCGTATCAAGGTAAATCTCGACCTGTTCTTGCGGGGTCAACTCTTGCATATAATGCAGCTCTTGCCGCTTGGTCAGGACAAAATTGCGGATCAGTTCAGGCGCAAAAATGCGCGCGACCTGCGGGTCCTTCTCAAACAGATCAATGGCACTGGCCCAATCGGTCGGAATTTGTGGCAACTCGGCGGCATAGGCGTTGCCGGTGATCGGCGGGGGCGGCAGGATGCCGTCTTCGATGCCATTGATGGCGGCACCCAGCACGGCGGCCAGCATCAGATAGGGGTTCACATCGCCCCCTGAGACTCGATGCTCAATTCGCCGTGCCTTGTGATTGCCGGACGGGATGCGGATCGACGAGGTGCGGTTTTCATAGGCCCATGAAATGCCGGTTGGCGCATGCGCACCCGGCACCATCCGGTCAAAGCTGTTGGCATGGGGGCAAAACACCAACGCCGAGCCTGCCATCGCGTTCATACAGCCCGCAACCGCGTGGCGCATCACGTCAGTGCCTTCGGGTCCGCCATCGTCAAAGACGTTGTTGCCGTCCTGATCGAGCACCGAAAAATGGGTGTGCAGACCGGAGCCGGCGTAATCTTCATAGGGTTTGGCCATGAACGACGCGGCAAATCCGTGCCTACGTGCCAACCCTTTGACCAGCATCTTGAACAGCCAGGCATCGTCAGCGGCGCGTAGGGCATCGTCGCAATGCATCAGGTTGATCTCAAACTGGCCAAGGCCTGCTTCGGAAATCGCGGTATCGGCAGGGATGTCCATTTCTTCGCAGGCGTCATAGAGGTCGGTAAAGAACACATCAAACTGGTCCAGCGCCCGGATCGACAGCGTTTCCGCCGCCTTGCGGCGTTTGTTGGATCTGGGTGAAATGGGCACCTGCAGCTTGCGCCCGGAATCGTCGATCAGGAAAAATTCAAGCTCCACTGCACAAACAGGGGTCAGCCCATGGGCCTTGAACCGGTCCAGAACTGCGCGCAACGCATGACGTGGATCACCGGCATAGGGGCGGCCATCCTCGCGAAACATCCAGATCGGCAACAGAGCAGAGGGCGCATCGAGCCAGGGCATCGGCATAAAACCACGTTCGGTTGGCTTTAGGACGCCATCCGCATCGCCGGATTCAAAGACCAGCGGGCTGTCGTCGATATCCTCGCCCCAGATGTCGAGGTTCAGCACAGATACCGGAAACCGGGTGCCATCAGTTGCCACTTTATCGGCAAAGCGTGTGGGGATGCGTTTGCCTCGCGCCTGACCATTGAGATCAGCGGCGGCCACACGGATGGTGCGGACCTGAGGGTTTTTGCGTAGCCAATTGTTCATAACTCACCTGATTTGGCGGTGGGCATGAAGTCAGCCGATTGGCTCTGTCGAGAGCCAAAATGCATCCGTCGCCCACGCGCCGGATAATTTGATCAAATGTTGGATACTACCGTATCAGATTGGGACGCAAGTTAATTTTTCGGCGCTGTGCTTGGGGCAGGTGCCGGTTCAGCCGCGCATTGATCAATCCAAACACCGAGATCACACAAACCGTCAACACAATGAAATAGCCCGCAAGGATGGGATAGGGCACGAAGGGGTTAAACGTCTTGTCCGCGAAATAGCTCGCATAATAAAGCGCATCGCCGCGTTGCTGCCATGCCGGAAAGCCACTGAAAAAAACCAATGTGGTGGCATGAAACAGAAAGATCGCCTCGTTGGTATAGGCAGGCCACGCAAGGCGCAGAGACGTCGGCCAGATTACCCGGCGAAAGCGGGTCCAGCCGGTCAACCCATAGGCATCTGCAGCCTCGACATCACCTTTGGGAATGGATTGTAGCGCGCCATAAAAAATCTCGCCGGTATAGGCGGCGGTGTTCAGGAACAAAACGATCAGGGCACCCAACCATGCGGCGGTGAAGGCATCAAAGAACGGGTTCACAGACTTGAGGCTGAGAAACAGAAAATAGCCAAAGAAGAATTGAATAAAAAGCGGCGAGCCCCGAAAAATAAAGATGAACCATTCCGCAGGTTTGCGGATCCAGGGATTTGCCTGCGTCTTGCCGACGCCGAGTGCTGTGGCCAGCACAAAGCCCGTTACAAGGGCGACAACGCCAAAATAGATGTTCCAGATCATGCCGGAACCAATCAGCGTGAACTGTTCGCACAGAGTGAAATTTTCCTTTGGAAGCAGACGTTCCCCAATGCCAATTGAGCGCAGCCCGTAATCCTGAATGGTTTGCAAGCAACTCATGCGGCTTTCCTTTGCGCTTCGCCGCCCGTGGTCGCCTGACCCCGTGTGAGACGCTTCATCAACCGGTCCAGCACAATTTCGGAGACGCGTGTGAAGCACAGGTAAAAGATCAACAGCACAAAGAAATACCACATCCGCCAGTCACCATGCGGATAATCGGTAAAGCGCGATGTCTTTGTCCCGCCAAGTTCGCGCGCCCAGTACACGATGTCTTCGACGCCGAGCAGGAACAACAGCGGTGTCGCCTTGATCAGCACCATCCAAAGATTGCTGAGGCCGGGCAGCGCATAAACCCACATCTGGGGCACCATCACCCGCCAGAATGTCTGACGCCGCGACATGCCATAAGCCTCTGCTGTTTCAAGTTGTGCATGCGGGACGGCGCGCATGGCACCAAATAGGACGTTCGCTGCAAAGGCCCCAAACACGATGGCAAAGGTCACGACCGCCAGCGAAAAGCCATAACTTTCGTGAACCCACTGCGATGCATTCCCAAGCGGCATCTTGGCGGCCTGACAGACGACAAAATCATTGCCCTGTCTGACGGGCAGTTCCCAGTCGGGGCAAAGCACCTTGTGGCGGGTAAATTCGATGGCCTGATCCAGAGCAATTACAAAGAACAGAAAGAATGCAATGTCCGGCACACCGCGCACCAACGCGATGTAGGCCTTGCCAATCCAGCGGACGAAGAAAAAGCTGGCCCGGGCCGCCATTGCACCGGCAAACCCAAAGCCCAATGCCACAGGTGCCGTCACCGCCAGCAGCAGCAGCACTTTTATGAAAGAGCCATAGAACGACATATGCACGCCAGTTGTCAGATAACATGCGAGCCATGGCAGGCGTTCAAGTATGGAAGGATCGGCGCAGAATGAGAACATATAGCCCTGTCAGATCGTCGGGGGATGACCCCGGCGCGGCAAAGTCAGGCGCGCCATTGCGGGCGCGCCTGAGGGTTGGTTCAGTAGGTTGTGGTTTCTTCGCCGAACCACTTTTTCAGCATCGTGTTGAGCGACCCATCGGCCTTCATCGCGGAGATGGCGGCGTCAAACTTTTCTTTCAGCTCGGTGTCGCTTTCGCGCAGGCCAAGGCCGATGCCGCCACCCAAAGGCACGTCGTCACCGACAAACATCAACTCACCGGATGATTCCTCGACGATTGGTGCGAGATAGTCCTTGTCTGCAAAAACCGCGTCCGCTTCACCATTGCGTACGGCGGCGACGGTTTCTTCAGGTGTCGCAAACTCGACCAATGTGGCACCGCTTTGGGCTACATAACCGGCCTGAATTGTGGACGTCTGTGCCGCAATAATGCCGCCTGCCAGATCAACACCTTCGGCAGTTGCGATATAGGCAGAAGCGGTTGGCGGGTAATAGTTTTGTGTGAAATCAATGACTTCATCACGTTCATCGGTGATGCTCATGCCGGCCATGATGGTGTCATAGTTGCCGGATACGAGGTTGGGGATGATGCTGTCCCAATCGTTCTTGACCCACTCACAGGTCAACTCAGCGCGCAGACACAACTCGTCGCCCAATTCGCGCTCAAACCCGTCAACTTCGCCGGCGTCGTTGATAAAGTTGTAGGGGGGGTACGCACCTTCGGTGCCCATACGGATGGTTTTGCCGTGACCATCAGCCATGGCCAGACCGGCGGTCATCGCCAGTGCTGCGGAGGCAAGTAAGATCTTTTTCATGTGGTAGTCTCCCTTTTTTGTTTTTGTTTACGAGGCTTGGGTTGCCGATAGAAACCCTTGCAGTCGTTCTGATTTGGGCGCGCCAAACAATGTCTCTGGCGGCCCTTGTTCTTCGATCAACCCCTGATGCAGGAACACCGCGTGATCTGACACATCAGCGGCCAGTTTCATATCGTGGGTTACGATCATCATGGTGCGCCCTTCGGCGGCCAGATCTTTGATTACCTTGACCACTTCCTGTTCCAACTCCGGGTCCAGCGCAGAGGTCGGTTCATCGAAAAGCAACGCTTCAGGCTCCATGCACAGCGCCCGCGCGATCGCCGCACGTTGCTGTTGGCCGCCTGACAGTTGCGCAGGATAAACATCACATTTGTCGCCGATCCCAACTTTGTCGAGGTACCCACGCGCAGCGTCTTCGACCTCGGCGCGGTCGCGGCGCAGCACGGTCAGCGGTGCTTCCATGACATTTTGCAAGATCGACATATGCGCCCAGAGATTGAATTGCTGGAACACCATTGAAAGGTTGGTACGGATGCGCAAGACCTGTTTGGCATCTGCGGGGCGGCGGTTATGGCCTGTGCCTTTCCAATGCACCGGTTCGCCCTTGAAAATCACATCGCCCTGCTGGCTGTCCTCAAGCAGATTACAGCAACGCAGCAATGTCGATTTGCCAGACCCGGATGATCCAATCAGCGAAATCACGTGGCCGCGTGGCGCTGTGACGCTGACACCTTTGAGAACTTCTAGTGCTCCGTACGCCTTGTGCAGGTCGTTGATTTGGATAACCGGGGTCTGTTCTGTCACGGTGGTAAGATCACTTTTCTCGTTTCAATGCGGTATAAAGGAATAATTCCCTTCCGATTGCAACGCAGAGTTTTCGCAGGCTTTGAAATCGCTGTCTTAACCTAAGGTAAGCGCTTAATTATATTGCGCTTCAACACGTCGGCGCGCCATCGCGCTGTCGGTGTCGGAAACCCCAAGCAGGCTTGCCACCAGTCGCAACAGTGCATCCTCTTCTTCAGCACGGGTGCCATCGGCGAGCACGACCTGCCAAAGCGCCTGGATCACCTCGAGGCGGTCGTCATAAGGAACAGCATCTTTGATTACGCGGGTGAACCTGACGGTATCAGGTGCTTCTGATTCGACGGATTCGGCATCTGCGCGCAGTTTCTTGGCTGCTGCCGGATCAAGGCCATACCGCTGCTGGACGATCTGGTCGATCAGCGCGCGTTCGCGCGGCGCATAATCGTTGTCGGACCGCGCGATCCGCACCAGCAGCGCAGTCAACGCAAGGCGCGCATCCGCATCGGGCAGCGGTGCGGGGTTAGGCTGTATCAGCCGCTTAAAGAGATCATCAAACATGAACGGGATATAGGTCGGTTGTGGCGAAAGGCCAAGTCAGATCGCTTTGAGAGCATTCTCGCGCGCTGCCTGCATGTCTGCATCCGTCAGACCAAGGGCCGTTTCAATCGCGAGCAGTTGAATCTCTTCTTTTTCGTCGCGGTTTCCATCGACCAACGCGACTGCCCACATCGCATCACTCAGCGCCTTGCGGTCGGCATAGGCCACTTCTTCGCGCAGGATTGCCGCAAATTCGGGCGTGCCGGGCGCGTCCCGTTCCAGTGCTTCACAGGTCGCGCGCAGTTTTGCGGCCTCCAGTGGTTTGAGGCCAAAGGTTTGTGACAGGATGCGATCAATCTGGCCAACTTCCGAGGCCTGATAATTATTGTCTGCAAAAGCCACGCGCACCAAAAGTGCCCCAAGGGCAAGCTGCGCATTGGGCTGTGGCAGGGGTTTCGGTGCGGGTTTACGGCGGGGAAAAAGGCGATCAAACATTCCGCAGCTTTAACTTATCTCGGGCGGTTTTCCAAAGCGCAAAGTGTCTATTGCCAGGCCTTGTGGGTCTGTGTTTGTGACAATTATGCCAGCAATATCGTCTATCCCGCGGTCGCGGGCAAATGCAACGGTGAATTCACCTGTCGGATCAATCGGAACGACCCCGATCAGCGACCCATCGCGGCGCATAAAGCTGACCATGGCGACACCGGCCTCGCCACCGCGCAGATCGAATGCAAGCGCCGACTGATTCTCATCAAACAAGACCGCAATGGCCCCTTCGCCCTGCGCCTCGCGTTTGGGATATCCGGCTGTGCCATAGCCGTTCAACACTGTCGTCCCCCCAAATCGGACAACAGACAGGTTTTGCCCGGCGGCCCCCGGCATCATCGTCAGTGGACCAAACGGCGCACCTTCTATCTGATCGTGGGTCCCGGCAGTGGTGACCATTTGTCCGGCAAACCGTTCACCAAAGGTTGCACCGGGCAGGGGCAGTATGTCGTCGACCTTGAACCCCGGCCCACCGCCACTTTGAATATCGTCAAATGTGATGATCTGAGGCAGCAGCAAGCTTTCTGGATTGACCAGACACACAGGTGCCCCACAGGCCAAAACTCCTGTGGGCATGAGGGCAAGTATCAGAGCGCGCAAAACCGACATAAAGCGGAGATTAGCACATTTTTCAGCCCTCGTATCCCTCAACAATCATCAATGTTCCATCAGCAACATTTAAACGAATGGATTTGGCGGCCTGATAGTCGGCACTTTCATAACAGGCCAGCGCATCGGCATAGCTTGGAAATTCGATGATGACGGTTCGGCTTTTCACGGGTCCTTCTACGGCGTTCTGTGTGCCGCCGCGGACCAGAAATTTGGCACCAAAATCCTTGAGAGGTTTCGCATTTGCGGCGCGGTACGTGTCATAGACCTGCGGGTCACGCACATCCATGTTTGCAATCCAATATCCTTTGGCCATTATGCGGTCCTCTAATTCAAAGTGTTATAAAAATTGGCTATCATCTTGGCCGCCCCGGCCAGCCCAAAAGGTGGGTTGATCACAAACAGGCCAGAGCCAACCATACCATGCCCCGGACGGGCAGGGGCAAAGCGGACCTCATGGCGCAGCGCATCCGGGTGCGCGCCGCTCAGAGCGCTCAGCATCGGTTCATGGGCGCGGCTGGTCAGGATGGGGTACCACAGCGCGATAATTCCGACATTCCAAGCCTTTGCAAGCTTGCCAATGTGGCGCGGGATATCGGTGTAATCAGCCTTTATTTCATAGCTCGGATCGATCAGCATCAGCCCGCGGCGCGGGGTTGGCGGGGTCAGGGCAAACGCCATCTCGAACCCGTCGCGCAGGTGGCATTTGACGGGATAGGGCGACATCGCCAGATCCAATGCGCTGTGTTCGCGTGGGTGCAATTCGGCCAGATGGATCGCGTCGGTGGGGCGCAGCAACGATGCAGCTAAAAGGGGCGAACCGGGATAGGCGTCTGGGCCATGAGTGGCGCGGGTTATTGCAAGAACCTTTGCGTAGGGATGATCAGCGTCAAACCATTGATCAACCTTTTTAATTCCCTGTTTCGCCTCACCGGTTTTGACCGCCGCCACATCCGTCAGATCATATAGCGCACGCCCGGCATGGGTTTCCATATAGGTCAGCGGTTTGTCCTTGCGGGTGAGGTATTCGAGCATCCACGCTAGCAGGGCATGTTTATGAACGTCAGCCAGATTTCCGGCGTGGTAAATGTGTTGATAGCTGAGCATGGAACGGGTGTAGCGGATCACGGTGCGCACGCAACGGTTAATACGTCAAATTTGGCGCGATGCGCGAAATCGTGGTTAACGCTTTTGTTTGTTGGGCAAAGCGGCCTTGAATCACTGTCGGTATAACGTCGGGGCGGGGATTGGGTTTTGCCGTGATGAACGTGGTTTAACGCGGCGTTCCGGGGGGAATTGTTTCCGGACGGTCAAGGTTGCCTTGGCGGAGCAAAAGGCCGAACAGAGAGATGTCTTGCGGTGTGCTTCCGGCCGCCCAAACCGGACTTTGGTAAAAAGCGCAGCCAATAGTCGCATAGAGCCCAAAGCACCGGATGCTGCGCGGTGTTCGAGTGTCAACTTTCCATTATTCTGCGCAACTACCTGATAGTTGTTTGAGCTTGTTGCGAGTGCCCTCGGGCAGGACGCGTGCGTAAACTATAATCGACACTGCAGAATTCAACGATTTCTTCAACTCTCGCCTCGTGTTCGGTTGAATGGTCACTCCATCTTGATCAACCAAAGACTTGAGTTGGGAACGGGATAGCTGCCATCCCTCGCACAGCAGTCGATCTACACGCACCCTGGTTGGTACATTCGTTCGTAAACAAAGTCTGATTTCAGACCAATTTGGTCCATGAGTTCTGAAAGCGCTCTTTTCAATTGAGTACTCAGAGCCGAGGTCAATTTGCGAGGACTGGCGCTTCAACTCAGATACGTCGAATTCATACCGCGCAACGAAACTTGGCAAGCTGTGCTGCATTGCATCCAGCTCTGCCGGTTTTATGCGGCTAACGGGGTGTCGATCTAATATGGGCCGGTTCCATGTTTGATCGCAGACTTGGCATTTGTAGATCAGCCAAGCGTCCAATTTCTTGCCATTCGCGTTAAGGCGGATCTTTCCACTGGATACGAAAGGTTGTTGTTTGGCGCAGGTCGAGCAATGACGAATAGGTTTTGGAGTGGCCTTTGGCACAATCGTCCACTCAGCCATGATAATCTCGGTCATTTGATTGGTCTTCCGTTCGGAAGTTCGCAATGGCGACCGAAACGACCCCGTTGACCGAGGTGAAAAAACAGACCAGCAATGAAAAAGGAGCGTGGCGTGTCAGCCGTGCGTCGTGGGAGTGCCGGTCAGGTCTTTAAATGGCGACCACGCGAACAAAGACACCCGACGCGCCGCAGCACATCAGGTGTTCGGGTGCATTCTGAAGACCTGGGTTAGTAAGGCAAAGTTGGCTCCCGTCAGACCAAGCGAGGCGGTGGTACCCGAAAGCGGTCGTTGGTGCAAGCGGAGCGAAAGCTCGCGCCGTCCGCAGCGAACTCCTTGATACCCAGCGCGAAAAATGCCCGCATCGCGACCTTTGCGGTCACCTGTGCCGTTTGCGGCATCTGTCACATGGGCCGCAAAGCCGTCATCCGCCTCACACCAGCCGCGAATTCTCTTTTGCTGCCCTCACAAAGTCCTTGAACAGCGGATGCGGGTCAAAGGGTTTTGATTTCAGCTCTGGATGAAACTGCACGCCGATGAACCACGGGTGATCTGCCCATTCGACAATTTCCGGCAATTTCCCGTCTGGGGACATGCCGGAGAAGGTGAGGCCCGCTTTCTCAAGCTGGTCTTTGTACGCGATATCAACCTCATAGCGGTGGCGGTGGCGTTCGTCGATGGTGGTGCTACCATAGGCCTGCGCGACTTTCGAACCGTCTTTCAGCGTCGCGTCATAGGCCCCCAGACGCATGGTGCCGCCCTTGTCGTCGCCGACTTTGCGTTCGACTTTATGGTTGCCCTGTACCCATTCCTTTAGGTGATAAACTACGGGTTCAAATCGTTTTTTCCCGGATTCGTGGTCAAATTCTTCCGACCCGGCAGATTTCAAGCCCACGACATTGCGCAGTGCCTCGATCACGGCCAATTGCATGCCCAGACAAATGCCAAGATAGGGAACCTTGTGTTCGCGGGCGTATTGCGCGGCCTTGAGCATGCCTTCGGTGCCGCGTTCCCCAAATCCACCCGGTACAAGGATCGCGTGGAACCCTTCGAGACGGGGCGCGGTGTCTTCACGTTCGAAAATCTCGGAATCCACCCATTCGACCTTGACCTTGACGCGGTTGGCCATGCCGCCATGGGTCAGCGCCTCGGCAATTGACTTATAGGCATCTTCAAGCTGGGTGTACTTGCCCACAATCGCCACACGCACTTCGCCCTCGGGATGGTGAATGCGGTCGTAAACGTCGTGCCAGACGGCCAGATCGGGGCGCGGCGCGGGGGAGATGTTGAAGGCATCCAAAACCGCCTGATCAAGGCCCTGCGCGTGGTAGGCCAAGGGTGCCTCATAGATCGATTTCAGATCATAGGCGGCCACAACGGATTCTTTGCGGACATTACAGAACAGCGCAATTTTCTCGCGCTCCTTTTCGGGGATCGGATGTTCGGATCGGCAGACCAGAATGTCTGGCGCGATGCCGATGGATTGCAGTTCCTTGACGCTGTGCTGCGTCGGCTTGGTTTTCAATTCACCGGACGCGGCCAGATAGGGCAGCAGGGTCAGATGCATGAAAATGCACTGTCCGCGCGGTTTATCATGGGAAAACTGGCGGATCGCCTCGAAGAACGGCAGACCTTCGATGTCACCCACGGTGCCACCGATTTCGCAGAGCATGAAATCAACCTCATCATCGCCAATTGCGATGAAGTCTTTGATTTCATTGGTCACATGCGGGATCACCTGAATGGTCTTGCCCAGATAATCGCCGCGCCGTTCTTTTTCCAATACGGTGGAATAAACGCGGCCTGAAGAAATGGAATCTGTTTTGCGTGCCGCAACCCCGGTAAAGCGCTCGTAATGTCCAAGATCCAGATCTGTTTCCGCGCCATCGTCGGTCACAAACACTTCACCATGCTCAAACGGTGACATCGTACCGGGATCAACATTGAGATAGGGGTCAAGTTTGCGCAACCGCACCGAATATCCGCGGGCCTGCAACAACGCCCCCAGGGCCGCCGATGCCAGACCTTTGCCAAGCGACGAAACCACACCACCGGTGATAAAGATATAGCGCGCCATTTGTGTTATTTCCCCCGCGTTTTGGTTTCGAGCGTTGTTTTGATGCGTGACAAAAACCAGCCAAATGCGCTGCGGAAAACCGCAGCACCACGGGATTTAAGCCTAACAGGATTCGGATGATCAAGGCAAGGCCGGACGCAACATGATGTTGCGAAAATCGGCATTACCTCAACTTATTGTGGTTCTTTATGCACTCAAGTGCTTAGTCGGCGGCTGGAACAAGGGGCGTGGTGTCATCTGCCGAAGGCGGCAGCAGGCCTTCTCCCTCTGGCAGTGCGGGTGCATCATTCAACGCGGGTGGTGTCGCGCTTAACCGATCAATGACCGACGATCCGGCGGATTTTTCTGCAACGATGATGGTCAGGGTGATCGAGGTTATCAAAAAGCAAATGCCAAAAAGCCAGGTCAATTTGCCGAGTGCCGTTGCCGCAGACCGGCCCGACACTGCGCCGCCACCGCCACCCATGCCCAGACCGCCCCCTTCGGAGCGTTGCAAAAGGACTACCGCAATCAGGCAGAGTGCCAGAATGAGGTGGATGATCAGGACGACGTTTTCCATGGGGTGCGTGCTTTCGAATTTGTTTGCGGGTATCTAGGCATGTTTGCCTTTGGGGGCAAGGGAGGATTGCCGCTGCCTGCCAATCCCTACAAGCAAAGACCGCCGTATGGGGACGGCGGTCTTTTGAAACGGTGCTTCCACATCTTATAGAAGGGCTATCCTGGAATTGAGGTGGATCAGACTCGTTTCGTGTCATGAGTGTATCATATTCTGTGGTTTTTTTCGCGCAAAAAATCATCCGTAAAATGAGGGACTTGGGCAGGCAGGCCATAGACAACGCCCTTTCGGTCGGGCAGCATGCGAAAATGCCTCATGATCATTCTGACCACGATCACCCTCACGCCCTGCTGCCGCCGGACCCGGCGTTGCGGATCAAGGCGCTTGAGACATTGTTGACCCAAAAGGGGCTGATAGATCCGGCGGCGCTTGATGTGATCATTGATACTTATGAGAATAAGATCGGCCCACGCAACGGCGCGCGGGTCGTGGCGCGGGCCTGGGCTGATCAGGAGTTCCGATCGGCGCTTTTGGCGGATGCGACGGCGACGGTTGCCGACATGGGTTTTTTTGGCCGTCAGGGTGAACATATGGTTGCCGTTGAAAACGCAGACGGTGTGCACAACATCGTCGTTTGCACGCTTTGTTCCTGTTATCCTTGGCCGCTGCTTGGCATTCCGCCGGGATGGTACAAATCGGACGCGTACCGCGCCCGTGTGGTGCGTGAACCGCGCAAGGTTTTGGCGGAATTTGGTGTCGCATTGCCCAAGGATACGGCTGTGCGCGTGTGGGATTCCACGGCTGAGGTGCGCTATCTGGTGATCCCGGAACGCCCTGCGGGCACGGATGGCATGGACGAAGAAGCGTTGATGGCGCTGGTCACGCGCGACAGCATGATCGGCACCGGATTGGCGAGGGTGCCTTGAGCCGCGTACACGACATGGGCGGACGGTTTGGCGATGGTCCCGTGGTGCCGGAACCTGAGGATGTGAAATTTCACGCCGACTGGCATCCGCGCGCCTTGGCCGTGACTCTGGCGGCCAACTATCTTGGCCAATGGAACATCGACGTGTCGCGCCATGCGCGCGAATGTCTGGCCCCAAAAGACTATGCACGCTTTTCTTACTACGAAAAATGGATGGGCGGGCTTGCCGATCTGTTGGTCGACAAAGGAATTGTAAGCCCGGATGACCTTGCTGGATATGCCACCCCGACGCCCAGCACACTGGCCGCCAAGGCACTCACCGCAAGCCAGGTTCCGGCAGTTCTGGCCAAAGGCGGCCCCGCAGATCGGCCCAGCAATGTGACACCTGCCTTTGCTGTTGGCGATGTGGTTGCCACCCGCAGGATTGCAGAAAATGTGCTGGTCGCCGGAGGGCATACACGCCTGCCTGCTTATGCCGCCGGGGCCAAGGGTCGCATTCTGCGTCTGCATGGCACCCACGTCTTGCCTGACAGCAACGCGCATGGCATGGGCGAAGCGCCCGAGCCGCTTTATGCGGTGGCTTTCCCCGCAGCAGAGCTTTGGGCGCACCCTGAACATCCGCGTGATGAGGTCGTGCTGGACCTGTGGCAATCGTATCTGTCCAAGCCATGAACGCGCCGGACCCGGTATTTGAAGCCCCCTGGCATGCGCAGGTTTTTGCCCTGACCGTGCATCTGAACGAGGAGGGACATTTTGCATGGGCTGACTGGGCCACACGCTTTGGCGCGACCCTTGCCCGCCATGGGGTGGCCCGTGACCTCAATGGAGGCGATGATTACTTCACCGCATGGCTTGAAACGCTGGAAAGCTTTCTGTCCGAGCTTGGGATGACCAACGCAGATGCGGTTGAGCTACTGCGGGATAAATGGGAAGCCGCCTATCTCAGCACCCCGCACGGCGCACCTGTCACCTTGGATTGATCACTGATCTACATCGTCCATATCGGCCTGACCTGATAACGCCCGGCGCACGTGGCTCCAGCTTAACCCGATGCCCAGAACGAAACTGAGGGCCGCCAAGGCGAGCCAGACATTCATGCTGGAATTATTCAGCCTTAGCACACCCAGATCGTAAAGCACCCAAAGTGCCGCGGCCACAACCGCAAGCACCAACAGCATTCCAAACCCGCCGATTGAGCGCAACGTGGCGCGTAAATAGATGATGTAGCCGATGACCAGCAGCAGCCCCAGCAACACAGCAATCGACATGTTCATCCCGCCAAAGTCGCGTACCCAATTCACATAGTTGTATTCGGTGGGGTTGAATGTCACCGCCAGCAACAAGAATGCGCACAGCCACCGCAAGATAAAGCCCATTGAAAATTCCTTTGCCTCTTTTTGGGGAAAAATATCCCCACCGGAGGCAAGAAGTCTATGGGCCTTTATGCATCTAATCTGCGTGCTGGTCTTTTTGCAGTTTCGCCCATGCGACAGGCCCGCTATACGGGCGCGGGTTGTCTCGAAAAGGAATACCAGTATGGCCAATGTCGTAGTAGTCGGCGCGCAATGGGGCGACGAGGGAAAAGGCAAGATTGTCGATTGGCTGTCTGAGCGTGCTGATGTGATCGCGCGCTTTCAGGGCGGGCATAATGCGGGTCATACGCTGGTCATCGATGGTGAAGTTTTCAAGCTAAGCCTGCTGCCCTCTGGCATTGTGCGCGGCGGAAAGTTGAGCGTGATTGGCAACGGCGTGGTGCTGGACCCTTGGCATCTGGTCAAAGAAATTGCCGGCCTGCGCGGGCAGGGTGTGACGATCACCCCAGAAACCTTGATGATTGCAGAAAATACGCCGCTAATCCTGCCGATCCACGGCGAACTGGACCGCGCGCGTGAAGCGCAGATTTCGGTTGCGAAAATCGGCACTACGGGCCGCGGCATTGGCCCGGCCTATGAGGACAAGGTCGGTCGGCGTTCGGTGCGGGTTGCCGATCTGGCCGATGAGGCAACGCTGGAACTGCGGGTCGACCGCGCGCTGGTGCATCATGATGCGCTGCGCCGGGGGCTGGGCCTTGACCCTGTGGACCGCGAAGCATTGCTGGCGCAACTACGCGAGATTGCACCATCCGTGCTGGAATATGCCGCCCCGGTCTGGAAAGTCCTCAATGAAAAACGCAAAGCGGGCAAGCGGATCCTGTTCGAAGGGGCGCAGGGTGCGCTTTTGGATATCGATTTTGGCACCTATCCCTTTGTGACATCTTCCAACGTGATCGCAGGGCAGGCGGCGACCGGGACCGGCATCGGCCCCGGTTCCATCGATTTTGTTCTTGGCATTGTCAAAGCCTACACGACACGTGTGGGCGAGGGGCCGTTTCCGGCGGAGCTGCATGATGGCGACGGTCAGCGCCTTGGTGAACGCGGTCATGAATTTGGCACGGTGACAGGCCGCAAACGCCGTTGTGGGTGGTTTGACGCCGTATTGGTCCGCCAAACCTGTGCGACCAGCGGCGTTAATGGCATCGCCTTTACCAAGCTTGATGTGCTGGACGGGTTTGAAACGTTGAAAATCTGTGTTGGCTATGATCTGGATGGCACGCGCCTTGAGTATCTTCCCACAGCGGCTGATCAACAGGCGCGGTGCACCCCGATATACGAGGAAATGCCGGGCTGGTCTGAATCAACCGAAGGGGCGCGGTCCTGGGCGGACCTGCCAGCCGAAGCGATCAAATACGTGCGCCGCGTTGAGGAGTTGATCGATTGCCCGGTCGCCCTACTTTCTACGTCACCGGAGCGCGAGGATACCATTTTGGTGACCGACCCGTTCGCAGATTGAACAAAGGATACCGGATGGCACTCAGCTATAACGCTCGCAGGCGCTGGGCGCTGATCATTCTGTTGATTGGTTTGCCGCTTTATATTGTCGTGGCGCTGAATGTGGTGGCGTTGTTTGATCGGCCCGGCATTTTGCTGGAGCTTTTGATTTATCTGGGCCTTGGCATCCTGTGGGCAATCCCATTTCGTTTTATTTTCAAGGGGATCGGTCAGGCTGAGCCGGATGCGGAGAAAAAATAAAATCGCCCGGTCCCATCTTGCGCAGCTTTGATGAGACGGCAACAGGCACCTTTTATCTTGATTTCCTTGGCTTTGATTTGGTGTTTGAACACCGTTCTACCACTGACACGCGACTTTACATGGGTGTGAAGAAAGATGAATGCGCGTTGCATTTATCCGAGTGGGGACAAATTGGTTTTTTGAACGCCCAATGACCTTTGATTTCAGGGGGCTGAGACAAAGAAAGACGGCACAAACTGCGCCGTCTTTCTTCATACCTATATGGCTTAGCGTTAGCTGGCTGCGCGGTGATCGGGGCGATACCCGATGTCCTCCGATACCGTAAAGCGGCCTCCTTTGATCTTTTCGATCTTGCCAGCACGCAGCAATTGACCAAATGACCGCAACCCGTCTTCGCGGCTAAAACCATCCTCAGGATTGACCTGGCGCACCTTTGTCATCAGTTGTGGACGTGAAAATTGCTCGCGCCCTTCGACAAAGGACATATAGGCGGCGGCTGCTTCAAGCAGCTGTGGCAATTTCGTCGCGCCCATTTCAGCGGCATAATCGGCAAAGCTTTCGCCTTCAGGGGCTGGTTGTGTGGTTTCCGCCATCGCTGCAACACGGCGCGGACGCACCGGGCCTGCCTGATGCGGCCTGTCGATATCAATGCGCTGTTCTGCGACCAGTTTCAGCGGCGCGGGGCGCGCATCGCCGGGGCGCTCGGTGCGAGATGAGCTGCTGACAGGGCGGCGGGGCCGCACAACATCAGCAAGGTCATTGCGGTATGCGTCGTCGTCCTTGGCATCATCATCATCGGACGCCCCCATTGCTACATCTGCTTTTGTGGCGGCGACGGCCGCGCGCAGATGGGAAAAGGCACTGCGACGTGTGGCACTTTCCGGCTCATCCATTTGATGATCCGTTTCGGCCAGCAACCGATCTATGTCCTCGCTTCTGGCGTCGTCGATGGAAGGCAGCACATGGCGCGCTGTTGCGGCAGCGGGCGCATCTTCGGCTTCATTCTCGTCGTCTAATGCGTCAGAAAGTGGTGTGTTTTCCGGTGACATATCCGCTTCCAATTCAGCCAATTCGTTGGCCAATTCGGCTTGGTCTTCGGCAGACAATGAGGATTTTGCCGCTTTGGCGGGAGCCATGTCATCCAATGACGGACGGTCCCCTTCGTCATCCTGTTCGTCGTCATATTCCTCGAGATTACCGTTTTCGATAGCGGCCTCAAGATCGGCACGCTTTACCTTGATAACCCGTGCGCGGGGCATGGGTGCCTCATCGTCATCGTCATCGAAATTATCTTCGTCAGTGAGAGTGTCAGCTTCCTCCGCGTCTTCAGAGACAACCTCAACATCATCGTCCTCAAGGGTATCACCGTCAGTTTCATCCGCGTCGGGACCGTTTTCTTCAGACAGATTGTTCAATGTGTCATCTGAAGTCTGGGAGACAGCAACAATATCTTCGTCTGCCTCTGCAGTTTCCGCGGCCTCTGCAGCGTCCAGGCGACCAAGGATGGTAGAAATGTCGTCATCGTCGTCTTCGTCGTCGATGTCCTGGTCGGCCAAGTCTGCGGCATCATCTGCGACCAATGCATCCTCGATATCGCGGCGGACATTTGCCATCAAATGATCAGGCTCAACCTGCGATGCACCCTCGTCGTCGGCATGCTGATCCTCGACGAAGCCGTCTTCATCGTTGATTTCATCATGTTGGGCCACCACAGCACGGATGCGCTGAAGTTTGGCTGCGATACTATTGTTCTGGGTGTTCTTCTGGTCTGGATAGGGCGCAACGTGTTCTGCCGCAAGATCCTCATCTTCATCTTCGATCCCGGGGGCGTCAGTGGAATTTGCGAAAAAAGCCTCAGCATCTGTATCGGGCTGACCCGCTGCAACGTCATCGTGATCTTCGACGGGGGCTGATGCGACAGCTTTTTGATTCAGATCAGCCTCTACCACGGGTACTTTGGCAGCCTCGACACTGGGCTCATCCGCCTCTTGGCCGGTCTGGATATCTGGCGCGGCACTGTCGTCCGCGTCGTCTTCTTTGAGGTCAACTTCGGCATGGCGCATTGTGTCTGCGTCACGTGCGACTGATGCCGCAACAGCCGCTGCGACATTGGCGGTGTCTGCGATGGGGTCGTTTTCGACCTCGTCGCGCAAAAGGGCCTGAGGCGCTGTTGGCTTCTCTTCGGATCGGTTTTCGATCGCGGACAAGTGAATTTTGCCATCATGCTGATGCGCTTCGACCCGGCGTGAAATCTCTTTTTGCGCAATCCGCGCCAGCATCTCTGCATCTGGTTGCGGGGGTTCTGCGCCAAAATACGGGGCGTCCGAGGACAGACCACGGAAATATTCCGCAATCGCCTTCATCGTGCCAAAAGAATCGTCAAACCCCTCCAAAGTGCATGAAAAGGTGCCATAGGATACTGTTAATATTTTATTATTACTCATCATCGGATGCTCGTCCTCTGCGGTTCTGCAGTGTATCGTTTACCACGTTGTCCAAGACCAAAGCGGCCCGAATCTGTGCCCTTGAACGTATCATTTCGTGGCGACATTGTGATCTGTTTCCGAAAAGGGCAGTAATTTGCCATGATTAAGCCCATTGTTCACGATATCGCGCCGATTGTTCACACTCTTCATCCAATCACTCTTGTGGGTGGAGGGCAGGCTACGCCGGAAGACCTGCATACTTCACTGAATTTTGCGCCGCTTTGTGTGGCAGCAGATGGGGGGGCTGCTTTGGCCCTCAGGGCAGGGGTCGATTTGGCCGCTGTGATCGGTGATTTCGACTCAATCCCCGCAGATATTCTTGCACAGGTTCCGCGCGCGCGCCAACACCACATCGCAGAGCAGGACAGCACAGATTTCGAAAAAGCGCTGCTCCGGATCGACGCGCCATTGATCCTGGGTGTCGGATTCTGCGGCGCGCGTGTGGATCACCAGCTTGCCGCGTTTCACACATTGGTCAAGTTCGCACACCAGCCTTGCGTTTTGCTGGCTGAGGATGAGCTGATATTCCTGGCCCCACCGGAATTGACGCTGCCCAGTAGTCGGGGCGACACGATTTCATTGTTTCCAATGGCAACAGTTTCTGGACGCAGCACCGGGTTGGAGTGGCCGATTGACGGGTTGGTGTTCAAACCGGGGCATCAAAGTGGGACGTCAAATCGCGCGATCGGGACGGTTCGCATTGAGATGGATGGACCCGGAATGCTGATGATCGTACCAAGGCGGCTTATTCAGCCGGTTGTTGAACACCTGTCACGGCAGGCGCACGCGCGATGGCCTGTTCGCGAATAATGACGTAAAGGCCCGCGGCGATTGTGATCAGGATACCAAGAGAGGCGAGCGGATCCGGCAAGTCCTGGAAAATCGCGAAACCCAATAGCGTTGCAAACGGAATTTCGAGGTATTGCATCGGTGCCAGGGTCGTCGAGGGCGCATAGCGCAAAGACCAGGTCATCAACAGATGCGCGACCGTGCCGAGAGTGCCGATTGCCACAAGCAGCGCCCATTCCTGTGAATTTGGCACGATCATATCAAGCGCCGCAATGTCCACCCAACCGCCGATCCAGATCAGCGGCACCATCACTGCAACGGCCATCACGCCGCTCACGGCCTGCAATCCGATGGGGTCGGTTTCTTTGGCAATTTGCCGGGTGATCAACATAAAGAAAGAAAAGTTTACCGCGACGAAAACAGGCAAAAGAGCCGGCCAACCCACTGTCATAAAACTGGGTTTTATCACCAGCAATGTGCCACTGAACCCCACGATACAGGCCAGCAATCGGCGATATCCAACTTCTTCGTTCAAGACATATTTGCCAAGGATCAGCATGATAAATGGCATGACAAATGCAATTGCGACTGCATCGGCAAGCGGCAGATACTTTAGCGCTGTGAACATCGCGCCAATGCCCAAGATGTGCAGCAATGTGCGCAAGAAAGTCAGAGCAAGGATGCGCCCACGCATGCGCCACAACCGCCTTGTCGCCAATACCACGGGAATGAGGATCACGGCCTGTAACGCAAAGCGGATCAGCACAACCTGAGCCAACGGGACCGACGTGCCCAACATCTTTGCGATGGCGTCCCCGATCGGGGCCACAATGCAAAACCCCAACATCAGGGCGATTCCGAGGATTGGTCTGTCATGGGTCATCACGCCACGCTAATGCGAGCGTTAATGGTTTGCAACCTTTGGTTGCGGCGGTTAATCCGACGTTAATTGTTTGCCCGCGATGGCTGGTTATTCAGTCGATCCTCGCGAAAATTTGGGCAACATAACTTGCCAAAATACGATCCAGCTGTCTTGGCCGAACTTGCGAAGCCAGGTCTGGAACTGATGATCTATGCAGCAGGGCGGCTCAATGTCACCTGATTTCGGCCGCGCATTTTGGCTGAATAAAGTGCCTTATCTGCATGATCAAGAAGGGTTTCTCCATTGTCCAAAAGAGGTTGGTCGTCGCCGGTCAATACACCCCCAATGGCCATGCCGATGCTGATTGTCACGGCGATGGGTTCATTGCTGCCGGGGATATCAAATGGGCATTGGCTGATATTGTTACAAATACGAATGGCAGCCAATCGCGCATCCGCAAGTGTGGTGCCGGGCATCACGATCATGAATTCCTCGCCTCCGATACGGGCGACCATATCAACTGCGCGCATCGAGCCGCGCAACCTGTGCGCGACTTCGGCCAGAACGGAATCACCTGAGGCATGGCCATAAAGATCATTGATGCGTTTGAAGTGATCCAGATCGGCCACCATCACCGCAAAGGGGCGTCCGGTGCTACGGGCATGTTCGGCAATCCGGGTCAGATGCGGCATCGCATAGCGGCGGTTGTGCAAGCCGGTTAGGGGGTCGACCACGGCCGCTTTCAGCCCAGTGCGCACGGTGGCGCGCATCTGTTCGCCCATCCGCTTGCGCCGCGACAGCGCCTTGAGCCGCAGCGCCAGTTCCGCAGGTTCAAACCCATCTGTCATCAGATCATCAGCACCCAGATCCAAAGCATTGGTGGCCAGCGCGGGATTTGGCGTGGTCTGCATGACCAGCACGCCTGCATGCCGGGTGCTGGCATTTGCACGCAGTGTCGAGATGAGGTTCAGCGCCGTCGTCCCCTCCTGGTGGTCCTGCGGCAAGACCAGTACAAAGATATCCGGTATCGCCTCTTTCTCGATTGTTTGCATGGCGTCTTTGGCAGTGGCGCAGATCAGTCTGGACCCCATCAAGGGTCGCAATTGCGCGACCCAGCCCAGGGTACTGGCCTGATCCGAACTGACAAAAACACAATGGCCCATAGGCTCAAATTCAGTTGACGGTTCTGCCAAACCCAATGCCCGGCTCGTATCCTCGCGCATTTGCCATTCCGCAGCGGCATTATGCGCCCGGATCAAGCTGCGTACGCGGCCCAGCAACAACGTGTCATCGACGGGCTTGAGAATCACGTCATGCACACCTGCCTCAAGTGTGGTCATACGAGTATCGGTGTTCGCGCGGCAGCCGATGGCCATAATGGGGATATGTTCGGTCAGCGATGATTTTCGCAAGACACCGCAGAGTTCGGCCGCACCTCCATCGGGCAGGGACAGTGCGCTGATGATCAATTCAGGGCCATGTTGTCGTGCCAGGTCGACAGCCTCAGCAACCGAGGATGCCTGCACAACCTGATAAAATGCCGAGGCCAGTTTGACCTTCAGAACGATCCGGTTGGTTGCTATCGCATCGACGATGAGGATCTTGCCCTGCACGACGTCACCCTTACGCTGTAAAATTACATTTCATGCTTCTGTAATTGCGCCTATTGGTTAACAAAGCGTTTCCACCCCTCGCAAAACGGAATGAGAACATGACATATACGCGGGATTCCGCCGAGACTCTGGCGCTGCAGGCGCTGGGTTGGCTGGCGTCAAACGATGACCTGTTGCCAACATTTCTGGCCAGCACGGGGGCGTCCGAAAATGATCTGCGTTCGCGGGCGGCAGATCCGGTTTTTCTGGGGGCGGTGCTTGATTTTCTGATGATGGACGACGCTTGGGTGATCGCATTTTGCGATGGTGTTTTGCTGCCCTATGATCGGATCATGCAGGCGCGCGCGGCGTTACCGGGCGGCGATGAGGTGAATTGGACATGATCAAAGACAGGCTTGAAATCAAAGGCTTGATCTTTGACAAGGACGGGACCCTGTTCGATTTCGCAGCCACGTGGGAGGCGTGGGCGGTGGCGTTTCTGCTGCGTGCGGCACAGGGCGACACTGATCGCGCAATTCATGTGGGATCCCATATCGGGTTTGATTTTCAGGCGCAGAAGTTTGACCGCAACAGCGTGGTGATCGCCGGCACACCCGGCGAGGTTGCCGCCGCGCTCAAGCCGCATTTTTCAAACTTTTCTGATGTCGGTTTGCTGGAAATGCTAAACGACGAGGCTGAAAAAGCGCCGCAACGCGAGGCCGTTCCGCTCATGAAATTGTTAACGGATCTGAGGGGGCGTGGGTTAAAGCTGGGGGTCGCCACGAACGACGCGGAAGGCCCCGCGCGCGCCCATCTTAATCAAGCGGACGTCACACCGATGTTTGACTTTATCGCGGGATTTGACAGTGGGCATGGTGCGAAACCCGCACCGGGGCAGTTGCTGGCATTTGCCGCACAGACCGGACTGCGCCCCGACACGATTGCCATGATCGGCGACAGCACCCATGATCTGCGCGCGGGCAGGGCGGCGGGTATGACTTGCGTCGCTGTCCTGACCGGACTTGCGACCAAAGCAGAGCTTGCCCCCCATGCGGATGCGGTATTGCCTGATATCGGCCATCTTCCCGCGTGGCTGGACGGCGCGGGCCACTAGACCAACTTCGCATATTATCGTCCCTCCTGATAGGAAAGCGACACGTGCCGTCGCATACAGAAATGTCAGTCGCGCGGGTGTAAGGCCTTCTGGTGGCAGGTTTCAGGAGGACACCAGATGGCAAATGCACCCAAACGCAGAACACGTCACGGCGGGCGCGCAGGAGCCCAGGATCGACGTGGCAGTGCGGTCATCGAACAGATGCCATGGAGCCCGCCGATCAACATCGATCGACCGACAGAACCGCTGGGCCCCGAAGGGGTTGAGGCGATCCATGATGGCGCAATGCGGATATTGGAAGAGATCGGGATTGAATTCCTAAACCCTGAGGCGCTTGAAATCCTGAAAAAAGAAGGCTGCACCGTGAACGGTGAAAACGTGCGGATGGGCCGGGATTTTGTGATGGAATGGATCGCCAAAGCCCCGTCAGAATTCACCCTGACCCCGCGGAACAAGGAGCGCAAGATCACCATTGGCGGCAAGAACCTTGTATTTGGCAACGTGTCCTCGCCGCCGAATTACTTCGACATGGCAATTGGCAAAAAGGTCCCCGGCACCCGTGAGATGTGCAAGGATCTGCTGCGCCTGACCCAGTATTTCAACTGCATCCACTTTGCGGGTGGCTATCCGGTGGAACCGGTGGATGTGCATGCGTCCGTGCGCCATCTTGATGTGCTTTTTGACAAGCTGACCCTTACCGACAAGGTCATGCATGCCTATTCGCTTGGCAAAGAGCGCGTCGAAGACGTGATGGAAATGGTGCGTATCGCCAATGGCTTAACACATGAAGAATTCGACAACACGCCGTCGATGTATACCAATATAAATTCGACCTCACCGCTGAAACACGACTATCCGATGATGGATGGCTGGATACGGATGGCGCGGCGCGGGCAGGGGTTGGTTGTGACACCTTTTACTCTGGCGGGCGCGATGGCACCGGTCACGATGTCCGGTGCCGTGGCGCAATCGCTGGCCGAGGCGCTCTGCGCGGTGGTCCTGGCCCAGATCGTGCGGCCCGGCTGCCCCTGTGCGATTGGCACGTTTACATCAAATGTCGATATGAAATCCGGCGCGCCCGCATTTGGGACCCCGGAATACATGCGCGCCACCCAGATGACCGGGCAATTGGCGCGGTTTTATGACCTTCCGATGCGGTCATCTGGTGTTTGTGCGGCCAATGTGCCGGACGGGCAGGCGATGTGGGAAACCTCAAACTCGCTTTGGGCCGCAGTGCAGTCTGGCACCAACATGGTTTATCACGCGGCGGGATGGCTTGAAGGCGGGCTGATTGCGAGCCCGGAAAAATTCATCATGGACTGCGAGGTTTTGCAACAGATCCAACGCTATATGCAGCCCGAGATCTGCGCAACGGGTCCGGATGAGATTGCACTGGACGCGATAAAATCCGTTGGCAATGCCGGGCATTTCTTTGGCATCCAGCACACCCAGGACCGCTATACTACCGCATTCTATCAGCCGTTTCTCAGCGACTGGCGCAACTTTGAAGGCTGGGAGGTCGCAGGCGGCATCTGGACAGCCGAGCGCGCGCATCACATGTTCAAAGAGATCGTGGCAAGTTTTGAGGCCCCCCCAATGGACATCGCGATCCGCGACGAATTGGCGGATTTTGTCGCGCGCCGGAAGTCTGAGGGCGGCGCGCCGACGGATTTCTGAGAGAGGTCTGGGAAGGAGGGGTTTGGTCGTAAATGCGGACAAAGCGGCCATCTGACGGCGCTAGCGACATTGTCACCTAACCATAAGATCGCATTTGAGCCAAAAGCAGTTGATCTGGCAATCGGTCGGCTTGCCGACGAGCAACTGGAATGGTCGCCGGCATCAACAGTATCTCGAACCCCTAGTTGTTTGCAGTCAGGGGATCGATGATCTGAGAAATTTCGGTGATCTTCGAAACAGGAATTCCGCTTAATTCGGCATGCTTGTTGATCTCAGCTTCGCTCTCAGCAAGGTAGACACAGAACGTCTTTCCTGCTGCGACGTAGGAATGTTGCCATTGAATGCCGGGACCGATCGTAGCCAGAGCTGCATTTGATGCCCGAGCCGCACCGCAGAGTTCGGTCAGGGAAAAATCGCCGATGCCGGGAATGTCGCGTTCGATAATGAACCTTTTCATTATTGGTCTCCTTGGTTGTCGTTTATGAAGTCATGGGGAAAGCCTGCATGACAGCCAGCCAAACTCAAAACTCAATTTTCTTTAGCATCATGAAGGTTTTCTTTAGTGTAAGGCATTTACATGTTTCTTGGTAAAGGTAATCTTTAGCAATGGTTGTCCTGACCCATCTGAAGTCTCTTCAAGCCGTTGAATTGGCCATTCGCATGGGCTCTTTGAAAGAGGCGGCGGAGGTTCTGGGCATTACGCCTGCAGCTGTAGGTCAACGCGTTCGCGCCCTGGAGGACTTTCTAGGTGCAGATCTCTTGCTGAGAGGGCGATCTGGACTGCGGCCAACGCGCCAGCTTGATCATGCTCTGGCCGATTTGCAGCTGGCCTTTGCCGCGCTTGAGCGGGTGACACAGACACTCGACTTCCAGCGGGTTAGCGAAATACAGATTGTCGCAGACCCAGATTGGGCCGAACTTTGGTTGGCACCGCGTATTCACGCATTTCGCGACGCGCACCCCAATATTCTGTTTTGTATCAACGGAGCGGGTGACGTTCCTCTGCGGTTGGGCGCGCCTGACCTGCGTATCGATTATGGCGGCGGGCCCGGTGAGCCGCTGTTTACCGATGTTTTCCTGCCGGTTACCGGGCCTGACAACCCGCGCCGTATTGCAGACTGGGATCCCGTCCTTCAGATGGAAGGCATGCCACTGCTGCACCTTAAGGTTCAGCGCGAAAGTACTGATCATCCCGGATGGGTAGAGTGGTTTCAGAAATTCGGTCATCGCGAAAAGGGTCCAGATCGCGGCGTTCATTATCCCAATGCCCGGGTTGCGTTGCAGGCAGTTCGGCAGAATGTGGGATTTTTGGTTTGTGGTTTGTCATTGGTATTGAGCGGATTGGAAGACGGGAGCATCGTCAATCCGTTCCCTGCGTCTCAGCACCTTGGAGCACCATATCCCTACAGGTTGAAAATTCGCCCCGGCGTTGAAAAAAGGCCCCAAGTTGAGAGATTTGCGGCATGGCTCCGCACCGAAGCAAACCAAACACGTTGTGAAATCCAACGTCTGGGACGCCAGTAGTTCTTTCCAGACACATGGACCACAGCAGACATTGATGCGGTCTGCAGCAGTCGGCATTTTGGGCGCTCAGCGGACTTGAACCAATTGGAATGCGCCGCCCCCAAAAATATCTAAAATCCCATATGTCAGCTTTATCTTAACCCCTACCGCCCCATTCTGGCTTTGGGAAAATTGGGAATGAGGCAGCCATGCACGGGCTTATCAACCGCAGCATACAGAGTTTTGTTTGCGACAGTTACGGGACAGACATCTGGATTGATCTGATCCAACGGGCCGATCTCGACTTTGTCGAATTCGAGGCGATGTTGACTTATGATGATGCGTTGACACCGCTGGTTCTGGATACTGTGTCTGAGGTGCTGGGCCGTCCGCGTGGTGAAGTGATGGAAGACATCGGCACCTATCTCGTCTCGCATCCCAGCTTTGAAGCTGTGCGCCGGCTGTTGCGATTTGGTGGCGTCAATTTTGAAGATTTTCTTCATTCGCTGGATGATCTGCCCGACCGGGCGCGTCTGGCGGTCTCTGATCTGGATCTGCCGCGGGTTGAGTTGCGCGAACACGGAGAAGGGCAATTCAGCCTGATCTGTGACGCGCCTGTGGCGGGCTATGGCCATGTGATGATGGGTATTCTGCGTGTGATGGCTGATGATTACGGCGCACTGGCCTTGCTGGAACATACAGGCAGCGGGCAAGGCATCGAAACGGTTTCAATTGTATTAATTGAAGCGGAATTCTCCCGGGGGCGCCAATTTGATCTGGGGGCGCGGGTCGGATGAGTGCGTTGCTATGTACCGACGTGCTTGACGTATTGTGCCCGATGCATCTGACGCTGAATGCAACGGGGCATATCACTCACGCCGGGCCGACCATCCAAAAAATGCGGGCGGATGTGCCGATGGTAGGGCAGCGCTTCCTGGAGGTTTTTGTCGTCAAACGACCGCGTTCCATCGCAAATATGCATGATTTGCGTCAGGCAACCGATCTGAAGCTGCATCTTGAACTGCGCGATGCACCCCGAACAGAGCTTAAAGGTATCATGGTGCCGACCTCTGCTGCGGATGGCAGCATGATTGTGAATCTGTCCTTTGGCATCTCAATCCTTGATGGCGTGCGGGATTATTCACTGACCAACGCGGATTTTGCAGCTACCGACCTTGCCATCGAGATGCTTTATCTGGTTGAGGCAAAGACCGCCGCGATGGAAGCGTCGCGCCGGTTAAACCTGCGGCTGCAAGGGGCCAAGATTGCCGCCGAGGAACAAGCATTTACGGACACCCTGACGGGGCTGAAAAATCGCCGCGCAATGGACACGATTCTGTCGCGTCTGGTGGCGGGCAATTCATCTTTTGCCGTGATGCACATTGATCTGGATTATTTCAAAGCGGTCAATGACACGCTTGGCCATGCGGCGGGTGATCACGTTTTGCAGAACGTGGCCCGGATCATGGTTGAGGAAACCCGTGAAACGGATGTGGTGGCCCGGGTGGGCGGCGATGAGTTCACCGTCATTCTGCCTGATGTGCGCAGTGACGATATCTTGCGTCGTGTGGGGCGTCGAATTATCGACCGTCTCGAAGAGCCTATGCCATTTAATGGGCAAGAGTGCCGCGTGTCGGCCAGCATCGGCACCGTCTGGATACAATCTGGCGATCATCCGTCAATGGAGGCGCTATTGTCGAATGCGGATGTGGCCCTTTATGCGTCCAAACATGCAGGCCGTGCGCGTCAGACACTATATTCCCCGGAACTACGTGACTCTGCCAACGCTGGCATCCCGCCTATTGGGCGCAGTGAGAGGGTCAATGAACACTAAATAAATATTGTACACAAATTGTATTCAATGTTAAGCCTGCCCAGACTCATCCATTGAGTCGGTTTTCTGATGGCAGGGGATGACCGTGACACCCAAACATTCAAAATCTGACGTTCTGCATTATTTGCGGCACGCGATCCTGACCCAAAAATTGGCCCCCGGTGCCGATCTGGATGAGGCGACGCTGTCCGAGACATGGGGCCTGTCGCGCACGCCTTTGCGTGATGTGTTGCGTCAGCTTGCTGGCGAGGGATATCTGGATATCCGCACAAATCGTGGCGCACGGGTTTCTGAGATGAGCCATCGCACCTTGCGCGACTTTTTTCTGGCGGCCCCGATGATCTATGGTGCGGTGCTGAGACTGGCCGCTCAAAACGCGCAGGATTTGCAGATCGGCACGCTCAAAGATGCGCAGCGCGCGTTTAGGGCGGCCCTGCGCGGGGGCGACATTGCCGCACGTGCACTGGCAAACAATCATTTTCATGAAATCACCGGACAGATGGCGGGTAATATTTATCTGCTGCCAAGCTTCCAGCGCCTGCTGATCGACCATGCCCGCATTTCGATGACGTTCTTTCGCCCACAAGACAGTGAAATGGCGGAGAACCTGACCCTCGCCAGCCAGCAGCATGACGCGATCATCGCCGCGATTGAGGCAGGCGATGAAGACGCCGCAGCTGCCCTTGCAGTCGAACATTGGAACCTGTCGCGTGGCCGGATCGAACAATTTGTCATGCCCAGCGGGCTTGACCTGCAACTGGGTGCCGCCACGCCGCCTAAAGTGAGGACGCTATGACGCCGATATTCAAATTCGAGGGGATTTATACCCCGATTGTGACGCCGCTGAACCGTGATGGTACCTTCAACCATGATGCGTTGGCCGAACAGGTCGCGCACCTGATTGATGCGGGAGTGCATGGCATCATTTCGGGCGGCTCCACCGGGGAAAACTATGCCCAGACGGTTGAGGAAAGGCTGGCGCTGGCAAAGTTCACCAAGGAGCGCATAAAGGGCCGCTTGCCCCTGATTGTCGGGACCGGTGCGATGCGCACATCTGACTCGGTGGCTTTGGCGGCTGGTGCGCGCGACATCAAGGCGGATGCGATCTTGGTTGGCACGCCGCCATATTCGGTGCCCACAGAACGCGAAAATGCGCTTAATGCACTGGCCATTGACCGGGCTGCGAACCTGCCTGCCATGCTTTACAATTACCCAGGTCGCATGGGCGTGAACATGGGCCAGGAATTCCTCGATCGGGTGGGGCGCAGCCGCAATATTTGCGCAATCAAGGAAAGCAGCGGCGATATCAACCGGGTGCATCTGCTGGCCCGTGATTATCCACATATTCAAATGTCCTGCGGAATGGACGATCAGGCGCTTGAGTTCTTTGCATGGGGCGCGCGGTCCTGGGTTTGTGCCGGGTCCAACTTTTTGCCGCACGAACATGTGGCGCTCTACGAGGCCTGTGCGGTGCAGGGGGATTTTGCCAAAGGCCGCCGCATCATGTCCGCCATGATGCCGCTGATGCGGGTGCTCGAACAGGGTGGTAAATTCGTGGCCTGCGTCAAACACGGCACCACAATGGCTGGCATTGATACCGGCGGCATGATGCCTCCGCTCAAACCGCTGAACAAAGATGACAAACGCAGCCTGGAACAGGTTGTGCGCGTTTTGAAAACAACCATCGCACACATTCAGGCAGAGGGCTAAGAATATGGAATTGCTCACAAAAGAAGAATACACATCGCTTGCTGCTGAACTGAATTTCCCAACCGCGGCCTTTGTTGATGGCGCATATCGCCCTGCCGCTTCGGGCAAGACTTTTGCAACGGCGAATCCCGCGACAGGTGCCAAATTGGCCGATATTGCCGCCTGCGGGGCCGAGGATGTTGATTTTGCGGTCGCCAAAGCGCGTGAGGCTTTTGAGGATGGCCGGTGGTCGCGCCTGCATCCCTCCGAGCGCAAGGATGTGCTGATCCGGTTTGCCAAACTGCTGACCCGAAATGCGCGTGAACTTGCGATCATGGAAAGTGTCGACAGCGGCAAAACAATTTTCGATTGTGAAACAGTCGATATTCCTGAGACGATCCATTGCATTAAGTGGCACGCAGAAGCCATTGATAAGATTTATGATCAGGTGGCACCTGCGTCTGATGATCACATTGCATTGGTGGTGCGTGAACCGATTGGTGTGGTGGGGTTGGTTCTGCCGTGGAATTTCCCTCTGCTGATGATGGCATGGAAAATCGCGCCTGCGTTGGCGGCGGGGTGTTCAATGATTGTGAAACCAGCCGAGGAAACCTCGCTTACGGCCTTGCGGGTTGCTGAACTGGCGCATGAGGCGGGCGTGCCACGTGGCGTATTGAACGTGCTTCCGGGGGGCGGCGCGGACGTGGGCGAACCGCTCGGTCGGCATATGGATGTAGACATGGTCAGTTTCACAGGATCGACCGTCACGGGTAAACGGTTTCTGGGCTATGCGGGTGAAAGCAACGCCAAGGAGGTCGTGCTCGAAATGGGCGGCAAGAACCCTTGCGTGGTCATGGAGGACGCCGAAAACCTTGACCGGGTGGCGGCTCATATCGCCAATGGCGCGCTGTGGAATATGGGCGAAAATTGCAGTGCCATCAGTCGGCTGATTGTGCATAAATCCATCAAGGAAGTGCTGTTGAATAGAATCGAGGCGCATATGCGTGAATGGCCGGTGGGCGATCCGCTGGACCCTGAAACGCGGCTGGGCGCAATGGTCAGCAAAGCCCATTTTGATAAAGTTTCCAGCTATTTGAAAGATGCTCCTAAACCACGTGTGGGGGGTGGTACCAAATGCGGTGTGTTTGTTGAGGCGACCGTGGTGGAGGTGCCCGGTAATGATCACCGTTTGGCACGTGAGGAAATCTTTGGCCCGGTGTTGAGCGTGATTGAGGTCAGCAGTTTTGACGAAGCGATCAGCGTTGCCAATGATACGGACTACGGGCTCTGTGCGTCGATTTTCACCGCCAACGGCAAACGCGCGATGCGGGGCGCGCGGATGCTGCGCGCGGGTACGGTGACCCTCAACAGTTATGGCGAGGGCGATATTTCGACACCCTTTGGCGGCTTCAAGCAATCGGGCTTTGGCGGGCGGGACAATTCGCTGCATGCGCATGACCAATATACCCAGCTCAAAACCATCTGGGTCGACCTTTCCGATGATGCAGATGAGGTGGTGGATTGAGCCGCTACACTGCTGCCCGGACCCCGCGTTTTGACAGCCCCGCAGCCTGGGCCGAGATACTTGGCGGATACGACGCGCCGCGTCACTTATGCGATGTTCAAACCGCTGATGTGGTGATCATTGGTGCAGGGTTTGCAGGGTTGTCTGCGGCACGAAGGCTGCGCCAGATTGATCTGAACCTGCGGGTGTCCGTGCTCGATGCACTGCGCGTGGGCGAGGGGACTGCCGGCCGCAATTCGGGCTTTATGATTGATCTGCCACATGACTTGGCGTCAGACGATTATGCGGGCGGTGGCGATGACCGGGCGTTGATCGGCCTGAACCGCGAGGCCATTGCTTTCGCGCGCGCGGCAGTTGCGGAATATGGGATTAACCCAGCCTTTGCCGACCCTGTGGGCAAGGTGAACGGGGCCGCATCAGAGGCGGGCGATGCCCATAACCGCAGCTATGCGCGCCACCTATCCACCCTTGATGAACGCTCAGAACGGTTGGATGCGCAGGCGATGTTTGAGCTGACCGGAAGCCGCCACTACCGTTCTGGTCTTTACACGCCCGGAACTTTGATGCTGCAACCCGCCGGGTATATTCGAAGTCTGGCAGCGGGGCTGAGTGCGGCGGGGGTCAAGGTGTTTGAGACGTCGCCGGTGTTCGGTTTCGAGCGCAAAGGTGCCGATTGGCTTGTCAAATCCGACAAGGGTCAGATCACCACGCCGCGTGTTATCCTTGCAAATAATGGTCATTTGGAGAGTTTTGGCATCGCCAAGGGGCGGCTGATGCAGCTGTTTCTTTTTGCCTCGATGACCCCTGAACTTGCAGCCGATCAACTTGCGGTGCTGGGCGGTACGCCGCGTTGGGGGGTCACCCCGTCTGATCCCATGGGCACCACCATGCGCCGGATCGACGGTGCCCAAGGGGGCAACCGGATTATCACGAGGACGTGTGCCGTCTTGCGCCGCGGCATGTTGGCAGGGGCGGCGGATGTGGCCCGTGCAGCCCGTGTGCAACGAACAAAGTTTGACACGCGATTTCCGCAATTGGCCGGGCTTGAAATGCAATATAGATGGGCCGGGCACCTTTGCCTGACGCGCAACGGTGTGTCGGTGACGGGTCAGGTGGAAAGCGGCGTCTTTTCTGCCTGTGTGCAGAACGGCCTTGGCACCGCGCGCGGCACATTGACGGGGATCGCGGCGGCGGAGCTGGCAATGGGCCAACGCTCTGCCATCGTCGATCACTTTGCGGAAGAGGACGACCCAAAGCCTTTGCCCCCGCAACCCTTTGCCGGTTGGGGGGCAAATGCCTATTTGCGCTACAAAGAATGGCGCGCAGGGGCCGAATAGCGGGCGCTTTGAGTGGACCGCTGCAGCGCTCTGTCGTATCACCCATGCCATGAAAGGTCCCGTTCATATTGTCCGCCGTTTGTGGCACCGCATCAGCGAGGCCCGACGCCACGCGCGATTTGCCGCGTCCCTGCATCATCTGCATGGGCCAAAAGTGCTGGATGTGGCCGCTGGTGATGTTGTCCTGATCGCGCTGGTGCGCAACGGAAGCTATTATCTGAACGGGTTTTTCCGCCATTACCGGGCGATGGGGGTCAAGCATTTCGTGTTCATCGACAACGGGTCGACTGATGATACGATTGCACGGATCAAACGTGAAAAAGGCACGGTGATTGACCAATGCAAATTGCCGTTGGCAGGATACGAGGACCTGATCCGACAGTATCCGGCCAACACCTATGGCCAGAACCGATGGTGCCTTTATGCCGATATGGACGAGATCCTTGATTTTGAGGGCCGCACAACCGTTGGCATAAGTGGCCTGATTGGGTATCTGGAGGCGCGGGGGTTTACCGCGATGGTCGCCCAGATGCTGGAAATGTTTCCCAAAGGGCCGCTGAACGCCGTCGCAGATGTGCCGTTCAAACAAGCACTTCTTGAGTTTTTGTATTTTGACCTCAGCGCGGTCGAAAAACGGGACTATCACGACGCGGACATAGAGTTTTCAGCGCTCTTGCAGGACAACACGATCAGCAATGCAGAGATCAAGTTTTGCTTTGGCGGGGTGCGCGCCAAGGTCTTTGGCGAAAACTGCTGTCTGACCAAACATCCGCTCATCTTTAACGGACCGGGGGTGACGCCAGCGCCGCATCCGCATCTGTCGATGGGTGTGCAGTGCGCGGATGTGACAGCGGTGATCAAGCATTACAAATTTGCCAATGACCCGAAGGGCCGCGATGCCGCGTCACTGGCGGCGGGTGACGTTGCCCACGGTGAAGATGCAAATCGTGCAAAGGTGATGGCGCAAGCGACGGATATATCGTTGTTTTCTCTGGATGCACGGCGGTGGAACCGGGTTGAGTTGCTGTATCGCGCGGGGTTTCTCGTCAGCTCGGATGACTATACGGCGCATATCGCGACTGCGGATAAGTGATGATTGCCGCTGTTGTCATAGGGCGCAACGAAGGGGCGCGGCTGATCGCCTGTCTGGCGGCGCTCGAAGGGCAGGTTGGGCAGGTGATCTATGTCGATTCTGGGTCAACTGACGGGTCGACAAAGGCTGCTGCGGATTTTGGGGCCACTGTTATCGCACTCGAAATCGAGCAGGGGTTTACCGCCGCACGTGCCCGCAATGCAGGGTTGGCGGCCGTGGGTGATGATGTCGACTTCGTTCAGTTCCTCGATGGTGATTGTGTGCTGCGCGAAGGTTGGATAGGCAGTGCCATCGCATTTTTGCAGGCCCACAAGGATGTTGCGGTGGTCTGCGGGCGCAGGCGCGAGCGCCATCCAGAGACGTCGGTCTATAATGCCCTTATTGACCGTGAATGGGACACGCCTGTCGGACAAACGCTTGCCTGCGGTGGGGATGCGTTGATGCGGATAAAACCGTTGCGCGACGTTGGTGGCTACCGCGATGATCTGATCGCGGGGGAGGAACCGGAGCTTTGCCTGCGGCTGCGGCAGGTGGGGTGGAAAATCTGGCGATTGGATGCTGAAATGACGTGGCATGACGCCCGGATCACGCGCTTTGCACAATGGTGGCGGCGCAGTCGGCGCGCCGGTCACGCCTTTGCCGAAGGGGCCTTTCTGCATGGGTCACCTCCCGAATGCCACTGGGTCGCTGAGACCCGGCGGGCACTTCTGTGGGGTGCAATTCTGCCCACTGCCATCGTCGTGCTGGCGCTTGTGACGGACCCGGTCGCCTTGCTGCTTTTTGCGATTTACGCCCTTCAAATCGCCCGGCTGGCGCTGCGCGGCAATCTCGCCTGGGCGTTTTTCACGGTGCTGGGCAAGTTCCCCGAGGCCATGGGGGCGCTGCACTTTTACTGGCTACGTGCCCGCGGGGGTAAGACCCGGCTTATTGAATATAAATAACGCCGAAGCGACATCAGGAACTAGCGCTGGCCGAAGGCCTGCGCGACCAACCCTGGAAGGACCGCAAAACACTTGAGATAGCGCGGCACCATTCGGCGCGGTTCCTGTGCCGCGCGCCAAAGCCATTCCAGCGCCAGATTTCGCATGATTTGGGGCGCGCGCACCTGATGCCCGGACAGAAAGTCTAGCCCTGCACCGATGGATACAAAACCGATATTGGGCGCTTGGCCGCGCCCACGCGCTGCGAAAACCTCTTGTTTTGGCGCGCCGAGGGCAATGAAACAAATCGTTGCACCGCTTTGCGAAAGTGCCTCAAAAATTGCATCTGCCTCAGGCTGCGTCGGGTCAAACCCGAAGGCAGGGGCATGCTGGTAGACAATCTTCAGCCCCTGCGTGCTTTGCAACAGCGCATCTGCTGCCCCCTGCAGCACCGCGTCACTGCTGCCGACCAGAGCGATGGGCGCATCCGTCTCGGCGGCCAAGGCGCATAGCGGCAAGATCAGATCTGCACCGGGCATCAACGCAACAGGGCTGCGGGCAATCCGCGAGAGCCAGACGACTGGACGGCCATCCGCAATCACAATGTCGTGGGCGGCATAAGCCCGGGCAAATGCCGCATCATGGTGCAGTTTTGACAGGTGGTCGAGGTTCAGTGTGGCGAGTGCGAATCCAATTCTTTGTTGCAATCTTTTTCTGATCTCGCGAAACAATGCTGCCTGGGTGGCAAAATTGACCTCAATCTGGGATGCGCCGGCACCGAATTTCACAAGTACCCGCCAATGGCCACACCCGGCATTACATCTGAAAAGAATGCTATGCTGGGTCGTATATTTATAAATTTCAGATACATATGACAGTAAGTTAACCTAAAACATGAAGTACACTTTAAATCTACCGGGATGACAGCGCGCAGACTAGATGGTAATTTTCGCCAGATCAAAATAGACCCGTCAGACACAGGATTCACATGCCCAACGGTTTTGCATATCTGATGTTGATGATCTGGCCGCTTGTGTCGCTGGTCCTGTTCCGTACCCTGAAGTTGGAGCGTGCTTTGATCTGGTCGATCCTGGGGGGCTATCTGTTCTTACCCCCTTTGGCCGAATTCAACCTGCCGTTTGTTCCCGCTTTGGACAAAGTGTCGATCCCGAATCTGAGTGTGCTGGTGATCCTCGCTTTTGCGATGAATCAAAGGGTGGATCTGTTCCCGAAATCGCGGGCGGCGCAGTGGCTGGTTGCGGGGCTTATTCTGTCGGCGATCCCCACTGTGCTGTCCAACAGTGATCCCATCTTGTTTGAAGTGCTCAGCACCTCCGATCCGATTGTTTTTGTGACAAATCAATTGCCGGGGCAGTCACTTCGTGATGTGGGGTCGGTATTGATCGGTCAGATGCTGACCTTGGTGCCCTTCCTGCTGGCGAGACAATTTCTGGCGTCCGAAAAAGGACTGCGTGAAATACTGCTTGCGCTTATGGTCGGGGGGCTGATCTATTCGGTCCCGTCATTGATCGAGGTTCGGCTGAGTCCACAGTTGAATGTCTGGATTTATGGATTTTTTCAACACTCGTTTGAACAGGCCATTCGGGCGGGTGGTTACAGGCCCTTCGTTTTCCTGCCGCATGGGCTCTGGCTGGCGTTGTTCATGTGCACCGCATTGTTGTCTGCCGGGGCACTGGCGCGACATACGAAAGCTGTTGACCGTTGGAAAATGTTGCTGCTGGTGGGGTATCTCGCCGTCTTGCTGGTCATGTGCAAAAGTCTGGCTTCACTGATGTATGGCGCTGTTTTGCTGCCTGTTATCCTTTTTGTCCCGGCGCGCTGGCAGATCAGACTGGCGGTGGCCTTTGCTGTTGTTGCAATTGTTTACCCGATGCTGCGCAATTTCGACGTGCTGCCGCTTGATGCGATCCTCGCGCAAGCTGAGGCCATCAGCGCCGATCGCGCGCAATCGCTGGGTTATCGGTTTTTCCACGAGGATCAGTTACTGGACCGAGCCGCGGAAAAGCCGCTTTTTGGCTGGGGCGGGTGGGGCCGAAGTTTGGTCCACAATCCCGAAACTGGTGAGATATTGTCGGTCCCGGATGGTCGCTGGATCATCGTTTTTGGGACCTTCGGCTGGCTTGGATACATATGTGAATTTGGCCTGCTGGCATTGCCGCTGTTCCTAATGGGGCTCTACATCCACCGGCATGGTGACACAGCCTTGTCACCATTTGTAGCGCCTCTTACGGTGATCCTTGGGGTCACCATGATGGACATGTTGCTCAATGCGACGTTAACGCCGTTCACGTGGCTGACAGCGGGTGCGATACTGGGTCATGCGGAAAAACTGATGCCGCATGCCCGTGTCGGGCCGCGCCATCCAATTGGTCGTAATGTGGTTTTGGGCAAGCCTGCTGTGCGATCTGGCAAGCGCACGGTTTTATAGGCCTGATTGCAGAATCGCACATCGCCAGCAGTGATCCCACAATATGGCGGCATTGTTTCCAATGCAGCCAAAATACTCACGCTGGTCAGGTTTTGTCATGCTGGGAAAGGTATCGTCGTTACAGGGTATTTGCCCCAACCCATTGCGGGTTTGATTTTATGGTAAAAACAATGGCAAAAACCCAGTTTTTTCTGTTGGATAGGTCCATAGATAGCTATGTTGGTTTTGGGGCTCATACCCGTATTGGGACGGGACATGGGAAAAATTTGTTCGGATGAATACTGCAAATAACCGCACCTTTTCTGGCGATGATATTGCTATCGTCGGGATCAATGTCGACGTGCCGGGGGCGCAGGGGGTAGATGCCTATTGGGCAAACCTGCGCGACGGGGTCGAATCCATCCGCCGGCTGAGCGAAGAAGACCTGCGTGCTGCAGGTGAGGCACCTGAGGCAATCGCGCAAAAGAACTATGTGCCCGCAGCGGCCGTCTTGGATGGCTTTGACACATTCGACGCTGATTTTTTCGGCTTTTCGCCCAAAGACGCCTCGATCCTTGATCCGCAACACCGCAAGTTCCTGGAGGTGGCGTGGGGGGCAATGGAACAGGCAGGGCATCCGCCCGAAACCATTCCCGGACCAATTGGTGTTTATGCGGGCTGTGGCATGGGAAGCTATTTCTATTTCAACATCTGCTCAAACCCCGATCTGGTCGATGATGTCGGCATGTTTTTGTTGCGCCACACTGGCAACGACAAGGATTTCTTGTCGACCCGCGTCAGCCATGTGTTCGACCTCAAGGGCCCGTCGATCAATTTGCAAACCGCCTGTTCCACCTCGCTTGTGGCGATCCACTATGCGTGTCAGGCGTTGCGTGCCGGTGAAGTGGACATGGCGCTGGCTGGCGGCGTAACAATCGAGTTGCCCCATGGGCGTGGCTATGTGTTCAAAGAAAACGAGATTCTGTCGCCTGACGGCCATTGCCATGCTTTTGATCACCGCGCCCAGGGCACTGTCTTTGGTTCTGGTGCGGGCTGTGTGGCACTTCGTCGGTTGGCGGATGCGATTGCGGATGGCGATCACATTTGGGCGGTGATCAAAGGTTCCGCCGTCAACAACGATGGTGCGGCAAAGGCGGGTTATCTTGCCCCATCGGTTGATGGTCAGACCGCTGCGATTGTCCAGGCGCTCGATGCAGCAGGGGTTGCGGCGCAAAGCATCGGCTATATCGAATGCCACGGCACCGGCACATATCTCGGTGATCCAATTGAGGTCGCAGCCCTGACCGACGCTTTCCGCCAAACCACAGACGCCACAGAATTTTGTCGCATCGGGTCGGTCAAAACCAATATCGGCCATCTTGATACGGCGGCTGGCGTGGCGGGACTGGTGAAAACTACGCTGGCACTGCACCATAAACAATTGCCACCCTCGCTTGGGTATGAGGCCCCTAATCCTGCGATTGCTTTTGAAGGGTCGCCCTTTGCGGTGAACGACCAACTGCACGATTGGCCCGAGGGTCCAACCCCGCGCCGCGCCGGGGTCAATGCGCTGGGCGTTGGGGGCACCAATGCCCATATGGTGCTCGAAGAAGCACCTGAACCCAGAACATCGGATGAAAGCGACTGGCCCTTCCACGCCTTGTGCATTTCTGGCCGCAGCAAGGCAGCACTTGATGCGAATACCGCGGCGCTGTCGGCCCACCTTCGCGCGCATCCTGAAAAACCTTTGGCCGATGTTGCCTTTACCCTCAAAAACGGGCGGCGGGGGTTTGAAAAACGTCGCGTCGTTGTGGCGGAAACCCATGTAGAGGCCGCCGATCTGCTTGAGGCTGCTGACACCAGGCGCGTGTTCACCCACGAGGTTTTGGGCGACAAGCCCGAGGTGGTTTTCATGTTTCCCGGTGGTGGTGCGCAATATGTGGGTATGGCGCGGGATCTTTATGAGACAGAGCCGGTATTTGCCGACTGGATCGACCGTGGGCTTGATCATTTACAGCCGCAACTTGACTATGACATCCGGGCGCTCTGGTTGCCTGAGGCGGGGCAGGCGGTTGAGGCCGAAATCCGGCTCAAGACGCCTTCGGTACAATTGCCGCTCATTGCAATTGTCGAATACGCGCTGGCGCAGCTTTGGCTCAACTGGGGCGTGAAACCTGCGGTGATGGTTGGTCATTCGATGGGCGAAAATGTCGCCGCTTGCCTTGCAGGTGTAATGTCGTTTGAGGGTCTGATCGATCTGGTGCTATTGCGTGGGCAATTGTTTGACGAGGTGCCAGCCGGCGGCATGCTGAGCATTTCAGGGACATGGGAAACCATCGCGCTGTTGCTTGGCGATGATCTGGATATCGCATCCGTGAATGCGCCGGAACTCATTGCCGTATCTGGCCCTCAAACCGCCCTTGATGCCATGCAGGAACGGCTGGCGGCACACGACATTGAGTGTCAGCGCATTGCCATCGACATCGCCGCCCACAGTCGCATGCTGGAACCGATCCTGGGCCGTTACCGTGCGTTCCTGCAAACGCTCGACCTTCAGGCACCGCAGATGCCCTTCCTGTCGAACCGCACTGGCGACCTGATCACCGATGCACAGGCCACCGACCCGGAGTATTGGGTTGACCAGTTGCGCAACACCGTCAATTTTGCCGATTGCATCACAAACCTGAGTGCGCCGCGCAAGCGTGTTTTCCTGGAGGTCGGTCCCGGCAAAGCGCTGAGTGCGCTTGCACAAATGAACGACGGTGTGGCTGCAGGTCAGGTCATCTCAACTCTGCGCCACCCGGATGACGGTATCGCGGATGATGCTTATTTCATTGCTGTGATTGGCAGGCTCTGGGCGTGTGGCGTCGAGGCGGATTGGACACAGATCTGGGGCGAGGCCAGACGCAACCGCGTGGTGCTACCGACCTATGCGTATCAGCGCAGCAGATATTTCATCGAACCGGGCAAGGCGGCGGTGCCGGCTGCCGCGCCCTTGCCTGTGCGTCAGGACGACATTGCGGATTGGGGGGCTGTTCCGGTCTGGCGGCCACGCTTTGCCAATGCGGATGTGGACATGATCACCGATCTGGCGGCGACACCACTGACGTGGCTGATCTTTGCTGACGATATGGGCGTTGCGGCACCGCTCAAAGCACAGCTTGCAGCGAGCGGGCACACGGTCGTTTCCGTGCGCGCAGGTGATGCTTTCGCAAAGCTGGCCGAGGACCGCTATACGCTTGCCGCAGAACAGGGGCGCGCAGGCTATGATCAACTGATTGCGGCTTTGCAAGCGGCGGGCCAGATGCCGGACCGTATCGCACATTTCTGGCTGACCGATGACGCACAGGCACCGCGCCCCGGCAGCAGCACCTTTGACCGCAACATAGAACAGGGATTCTGGAGCCTGACCTGGCTCGCTCAGGCACTGACAGAGGCCGGATTGGACAAACCGCTGCACCTCAGCGTTTTCACGCGGGGTGAAGCGCAAGTCAAAGACGAACCATTGGAGCACCCAGAAAAAGCGTTGATCAGTGGTCCGGTTGGTGTCTTTGCACGCGAAATGCCGGGTGTCACGGCGGCGCAGATTGATCTTGAAACCGAATTTGAACCGGCAGCGGCAAAATGGTGGTTTGCGCGCAGGGCCACTGAGGTGCCCCAGGACGACCTTACAGCCCGTTTGATCGAGGAACTGATGGCAAGCCCTGGCAATGTCATTGCTGCCTACCGGGGGACGAGGCGGCTTGAGATGGGGTATAAGTCCATTCCATTGCCCGAAACAGATCAACCGGCCTTTCGCGATTGTGGCACATATTTGATCACCGGTGGGTTTGGCGGCATCGGCCAGACGTTGGCCTTTGATATCTTGGAAAATCACGCAGCAACGATGGTGCTGTTGACCCGTGAACCCTTGCCGCCGCGCGAGGCGTGGGAGGGGTTTTTAGAAAGCCATGGTGCCGCTGATACCACCGCCCTGCGCATCCGTGCCGTGATGCGCCTCGAAACGCTTGCTGAGGCAAGGGGTGGCCGGATCGAAGTGGCAGCAGCCGATGTGGCGAACCTGGCGCAGATGCGTCGGGTCACCGACGACCTGATGGTGCGGCACGGCGGGCTGACCGGGGTGATCCATGCCGCCGGTACACTTGATGATAGCCCGTTGCTGGCAAAACGTGATGCAGAGATTGACGCGGTTCTGTCACCAAAAGTGCAGGGGCTGCGGGTGCTGGACCAATTGCTACCCGATGGCACGCTCGAATGGATGGCGCTTTTTTCATCGACCAGCACGGCAACGCGGGCTGTGGGGCAGGTTGATTATGTTGCCGCAAACGCATGGCTCAACGCTTTTGCCAATGCACGCCGGGGTGCTGCGACCCGTGTCTATGCCATCAACTGGGGTGTTTGGGCGGACGTTGGCATGGCGGCTCACGCGACCGGGGGGGCGGCCAGCCATACTTTGCCAGCAAGGCCGGTTGATGCGGCTTTGCTGGACATAGTTGGGGCGGGCGCGGGTGGTGAAATGGTCCTTACGGCCACATTGTCAGATGCCGATTGGTTGCTGGATCAACACCGGACCGCAGAGGGTCAGGCTGTGATGCCCGGAACCGGCTATGTTGAACTGCTGGCTGAGGCGGCGCAGGCCCAAGGGATGACCGGTGGCTTTGAAATCCGTGATTTGTATTTCCTGCGTGCGTTGCCGGTGAACAAAGGCGCGCCCCGGCAGATACAAGTCACGCTGCGCCAAGAGGCGGATGGCTTTGCTGCTGAACTGCGCAGCGATTGCGTGTTGAATGGCAAGCCCGGTTGGCAATTGCATGCGCAGGCGACGTTAACGCGCTTGGTGAATAATAGTCTGCAAGATATTGATATTAAAGCGATATCGTCACGATGTTTGCACTTGAAAACCGCGTCTGAACAAGACAGGCTTCGCTCACCACAAGAGGCGCATCTGAAATTTGGGCGGCGCTGGCATGTGCTGCGTGAAACCAGGCTGGGCAAGGGTGAAGGGCTGGCAACACTGGCCTTGCCTGACGATGTCCGTGGCGATTTGGCCGCTGGTCATCTGCTGCATGCGGGTCTGATGGATATGGCGACAGGATGGGCGATGGCACTGGTGCCGGGCTATGGCGCGCAGCACCTTTGGGTGCCGGTGTCTTATGGCCACCTTGTGGTTCATAGCCCGCTGCCAGCGCAGGTGAAGTCCTGGGTGCGTTTGTCCGAGGGTCATGCAGGGGACGGGTTTGCCCGCTTTGACGTGACCATTTGTGATGAACGGGGCACCGTGCTGGTTGAGATCAGCGATTTTGCGATGAAGCGGCTTGAGGGTGGATTTGCCGCATCGGTGCCATTGAATGCCAGTGAGGTCCGCTTTGAGGATTTTGCGGGTACGCAAGATCACCGTACCCCAGCAGAAGAACGGCTGGCCTATCTGGTCAGCCAAGGCATCCGTGCATCCGAAGGGCCAGATGCGTTGCGCCGGGCGATTGCCTTGGGGCGTTCGCAGGTATTTGTATCATCAATGCTGCTTGATCAGTTGATTGCGCAGGCCGATCAACCGGCCGAGAAATCAGCGGCAGCGGGACAGAGTTTTGAGCGGCCTGATCTTGATGACAGTTTCGTTGCGCCCCGCACCGCCATCGAAGAGCGGTTGGCCGAACTGTGGCAGAACCTCTTGGGTGTCAGCCCGGTTGGGGTCGAAGACAGCTTTTTCGACCTTGGTGGCCATTCGCTGATCGCTGTGCGGCTCTTTGCCAGTGTGAAGCGCGAATTCAAGGTGGAGTTTCCGATCTCAGTCCTGTTTGAGGCCCCGACAATTGCCAAATGCGCGGCGCTTATTGCCGAACAAACAGGCGAAGCCGGCACATTGGGTAAGCGCACCGCCAATGACACGCACGTTCAAAAGTTCGACTATCTTGTACCGTTAAATCAGTCGTCCCAAAAACAGGCACTGCCGTTGTTCATCGTGGCAGGCATGTTCGGCAATGTTCTGAACCTGCGCCATCTTGCCATGCCGTTCAGCAGTGAACGGCCTGTCTATGGGGTGCAGGCCCGTGGGCTGATTGGTGACACCGCACCGCACACTGACATGCGGGACGCGGCGGCGGATTATCTGGCTGAAATTCAGGCACTGCAACCGCAGGGCCCTTATCTGTTGGCAGGGTATTCGGGGGGCGGGATCACGGCCTATGAAATGGCGCAACAGCTGCGCGATAGGGGGCAAGAGGTGGCCGTACTGGCCCTGCTCGACACCCCGTTGCCTGTGCGACCACCGCTGAGCAGAAAAGACAAGACATTGCTCAAGCTGCACGAATTTCACCGGAAAGGCCCAATGTATCTGATTGAATGGGCCAAAGACCGCATAGCCTGGGAAAAGGAATGTCGTGCAGAGCGACGGGGGGAGGTTGCCGAAACTCCGGGTGCCGAGTTTAACAACCACAAAATCGAACAGGCCTTTTTGACCGCTGCGGGCGCTTACGTGACGCCCAAATGGAACGGTCCGCTTACGTTGTTCCGGCCCCCACTGGACCGGCATTGGCAGGTGTCGCATGGCCGGTGGGTCAATGCAGAGCGGGAATATACGTTTGAAGACAATGATTGGCGGCAATATGCACCGCAGATCAAGGTTGTGGAAGTGCCGGGCGATCACGTCTCCATGGTCTTGGCCCCCTGTGTCACCGTTTTGGCGCAGGAATTGCGCGAGGTGATTGCGGCCGCGTTGGAGGCAGATGACAAACTCGATATGCCGCATGCCACGGCGGCGCAATGAGTGACGCGGCCCCCATCCGCCTGCTGGTCATCGTGCTCAATTACCGCACGGCGCAGATGACATTGCGCGCCGCCGAGGCGGCACTGGCGGACATGCCTGATCGCGGCGCGGAAATGATCATCATCGACAATGCCTCGCACGATGGGTCCGCAGAGGTTTTGCAATCCGCCATAACGGAGCGCGGCTGGGATGCGGGGGGCCGCGTGCGGCTTATCTTGTCGGATCACAACGGCGGATTTGGTGCGGGCAACAACCTCGGTCTGCACGCGGGGATGTCAGATGGCTCACCCCCGGATTTCTATTATATTCTGAACTCAGACGCTTTTGCCGATCGCGGCTGTATCGGTGCGTTGCTGGCGCATCTTAACGCGCATCCAAAGGCCGGGATTGCGGGCAGCCATGTGCGTGGGGACGATGATGTCGCTCATTGCACAGCGTTTCGATTTCCCTCAATCGCAGGTGAATTTGAAGGCGCGGCGCGGACCGGGTTCATTTCCAAGATGTTGCACCGCGCAGTTGTGGCACCGCCTTTGCCACAGAATGCCACCCGCGTTGATTGGGTTGCGGGTGCGTCGATGCTGTTGCGCGCTGAAATGCTGGGTGACATCGGGACGTTTGATGAGACGTTTTTTCTTTATTTTGAGGAAACTGATTTGTGCAAACGCGCTGCGCGGGCGGATTGGGAATGCTGGTATGTCCCTCGGGCCCGTGTTGTGCATATCGGGTCGGTATCAACCGGGATGAAAGAATGGCAGCGGATGCCGCCCTATTGGTTCGCCTCTCGGCGGCATTATTTTGTCAAAAATCATGGCCGCGTCTATGCGGCCCTCGCATGGTCCGCGCGCTTTGCGGGCGGGATGATCCACCAATTGCGCTGCGCAATTTCAGGCCGGAAACCTCAGGATCCACCCCATTTCCAACGTGATCTTTTGCGGCATGGCCTTGGGTTTGGCCCAGGGGGGACAATCGGCACCACAACGCGCCCCGCAATGAAGGACAGACCATGACCGTGCGTTTTCCGCCTGCCGCGTTTTCAGCCATTCTGATGGGAGATGAATCCCTGACCATTGCCTGTGGTGATCTGGTCTTGGCGGCTGGGCATATTCTGCATGCCGTGGTGACACAGGACGCTGCGGTGCGCCGCTGGGCCGAAGGGCAGAGCGTACCGGTTTATGCGCGTGCTGATGATCTGCTGGACGCTGCAGCGCAATTGGACTGGCTGCTGAGTATTGCGAACCTGCGCATGATCCCGGATGCGGTTCTGGCGCTGCCTGTCAAGGGCGCAGTCAATTTTCACGATGGACCTTTGCCCCGCTATGCCGGGCTGAACACCCCTGCGTGGGCGATCATCAACGGCGAGACGGTGCATGGTGTAAGCTGGCACATGATCGAAGGCGGCGTGGACCAAGGCGATCTGTTGGCGCAGGTCGCCGTTGAGATCGCGCCGGATGAAACGGCGTTCAGCCTCAATGCCAAATGCTACGCCGCGGGTTTGGAAAGCTTTGCCACAGTTTTGCAGCACCTCGAAAACGGCGCGCCTGACCGTACCCCACAGGACCTTGGTTTGCGCACTTACTTCGCAAAAGATCAGCGGCCAGAGGGCATTTTGGATTTCACCCGCGATGCAGAGGCGCTTTGCGCATTGGTTCGGGGGTTGGATTTCGGGACCTATTGGAACCCACTGACCACAGCCAAACTGGTTTTGGGTGATGCGATTTTGTGCGTTGGGGCGCTTGAGGTTTCTGATCAGGACGCTGCGGCCCCGGGCGCGGTTGTCAGTGTTTTGGCGGACCAGATCACCATAGGCACAGCGACCAAGCCAGTTGTTCTGCGCGGTCTCGCGGATATGGCCGGTGGTACCGTTGATCCAAGGACGATGGCACGGGTTGGCGATGTTCTGGACAGGCCCAAGGCCGCCCCGCTGATTAGCAAGGATGAAGCATACTGGCGAAGCGCTTTGCAGCAGATGGAGCCATTGACCGTGCCCTTGGCCAAGCCATCACACACGGCACCTGACCTGCAAGAACGGGCCATGATCTGTCCACCGGATCTGAGCATCTCCCATCAGGTCGTTGCTGTTGCATTGATCGCGCTGCGCAGTGCGGGGATGGCGAAAGGCGATTTGGCTGTTGCGCTCGCACAACCTGATCGGACGCTGGCTAATTGGGTGCCACTGAATGTTGACGCCACCGATGTGACAAGTGTCGCCGAATGCACAACCCGCATTGCGCCGCAAGTGGCCCGCGCGCAAACCACTACGGGTTTTGCTTGTGATCTGCCGCTGCGCGATCCCAGGATTGAAACGGGCCAGCGCCCCGATATTGCATTGACGTTCACTGACGATGCGGTGTCAGATGCCTGCGTTACGGCGTCCCTTGCAGGCGGCGCTGCCAAGCTGATCTATGACGCAAACCGTATTTCCGATCAGGCCATAGATGTCCTTGCGGCGCGGTTTCAATCGGCCTTCGCAGCAGTCTCAACTGCTGAGGATTGCGGCAGCGTCTGGGCTTTGCCCCCGGCAGAGAACCATCAGCTTTTGCAGGGCTGGAACGCCACACAAAAAGACTATGACGCCACACCGATCCACGCCGCGTTCGAGGCGCAAGTCGCCAGAACACCGGATGCCGAGGCACTGGTGTTTGAGGGTGAGGTGCTCAGCTATGCCACGCTGAACGCGCGCGCCAATCAGCTTGCTCATGTGTTGCGCGATATGGGGGCAAAGCCCGGTAGGCCGATTGGCCTTTATACGGCGCGCAGCGTCGATTTGATGATTGGCGCGCTGGGTATTCTGAAGGCGGGCGGTGCCTATGTACCGCTTGACCCTGCCTATCCGGCAGACCGCATTGCGCATTACATCAGCGACAGCGCGGCCCCGATCATCTTGACGCAAAGCGATCTGGCGGACCAGTTGCCCGACCATCAGTCGCAGGTGCTGAAGCTGGATGACGACCCCCGACTTGGCGCGGCAGATGTGGGCAACCCTGCACCATATGCGTCGCCGGACGACATGGCCTATCTGATCTATACTTCCGGCTCCACCGGGACGCCCAAAGGGGTGATGGTCAGTCACCGAAATGTCGCCAATTTCTTTGCCGGGATGGACGACCGCATTGATCATGCTGCAGGCGCGGTGTGGTTGGCCGTGACGAGCCTGTCATTCGATATTTCGGTGCTTGAGCTTTTCTGGACCCTTGGCCGTGGCTTCAAGCTGGTTCTGGCGGGGGACGCTGCGCGCACTGCTGTGTCGAACGGCCCAATTGGCACGTCGGACCGCAAGATTGACTTCAATCTTTTCTACTGGGGCAACGATGACGGCGTTGGCCCCAAAAAATACCAGTTGTTGTTGGAGGGTGCCAAATTTGCGGATGCCCACGGCTTTAACGCGGTCTGGACGCCCGAGCGGCATTTCCATGCCTTTGGCGGGCCCTATCCAAATCCTTCGGTGACCGGGGCCGCAGTTGCGGCGGTGACGCAAAATCTGGAAGTGCGGGCAGGGTCCTGCGTGGCCCCCTTGCATCATCCCGCCCGCATCGCTGAAGAATGGGCTGTGATCGACAATCTCACCAACGGGCGCGTTGGGCTGGCCATCGCCAGCGGGTGGCAGCCCGATGATTTTGTGCTGCGCCCTCAAAACACGCCGCCGGAAAACAAACCTGCAATGTATGCGGCAATAGATCAACTCCGCGCGCTTTGGCGGGGGGATGCGGTGGCGTTCCCGACCAAAGACGGCACACCCTTTGCCGTTGTCACGCAGCCCCGACCTGTGTCGAGGGACCTGCCAATCTGGGTGACGACTGCGGGCAACCCCCAAACCTGGAAAGAGGCGGGCGAGATCGGTGCAAATGTGCTGACACACCTGCTGGGTCAATCGGTGGATGAGGTTGCGGAAAAGATCAAGATCTACCATGAGGCGCTGAGTGGGGCCGGGCATGATCCGGCGCATCACAAAGTCACGGTGATGTTGCACACCTATCTGGCAGACACCCGCGCGCGGGCCGAAGAAGTGGCACGCGAACCGATGAAGGAGTATCTACGCTCTGCCGCGGGCCTGATCAAACAATACGCCTGGGCCTTTCCCGCGTTCAAAAAGCCTGCTGGCGTGACCAATCCGTTTGAGGTCGATCTGGGTGCGCTGTCAGAGGCCGAGATGGACGCGATCCTTGAGTTCGCCTTTCAACGCTATTTCAACGACAGCGGCATGTTTGGCACCGTGGCTGACGGCGTGGCGCGCGCCCAGCAGCTTAAGCGCATCGGTGTTGATGAAATCGCCTGCCTGATTGACTATGGTATCGCCACAGACACGGTGATGGCCGGGCTAAAGCCGCTGGCGAAAGTTCTGGCACAGTCCAATCAAGCCCTTGTACTGGCCGACGATGATTTTTCGCTCGCCGCGCAGATCGTGCGGCACGGCGTGAGCCACCTGCAATGCACGCCGTCGATGGCGCAGATGTTCGTCACGAATGATGAGGCACAGAATGCCTTGGCGCGCGTCAAACATCTGATGGTGGGGGGGGAGGCGCTGCCGGGATCATTGGTGCACGCCTTGCGTGATTGCACGGGCGCGACGATCCAGAATATGTATGGGCCGACCGAAACGACAATCTGGTCCACAACGCAAATGTTGGACGCAGTGCCCGGTGACACCGCCGCAATCGGGACGCCAATTGCAAACACGCAAGTGTTCATCCTTGATGGAAAGATGCGCCTGAAACCGAGTGGTACACAAGGGGAATTGTGGATTGGGGGTGATGGTGTTGCGCAGGGATATTGGCGCAGGGACGCGATGACCAAAGAGCGTTTTGTCCGCAATCCGTTTGGTGCCGGAACGCTTTACCGGACGGGCGACATTGCCGCATGGGACGCCAATGGCGTTCTGCAATTCAATGGCCGTGCCGATGCGCAGATCAAAATACGCGGCCACCGGATTGAGCCGGGCGAGATCGAAGCCCGTCTGTCCGAAATTGAAGGTGTCACCCAAGCGGTTGTCATTGCCCGCGCTGCACCTGGCGGCGCGCAATTGGTGGGCTATGTAACCGCAGAGATCCATTTGAATAGCGATGCGATACGGGTGCAACTGGCGCAAGTTTTGCCAGATATCATGGTGCCAAGTGCCATTGTGACGCTTGACGCCATGCCGCTGACGCCAAACAGGAAAATCGACCGAAAGGCATTGCCGGCCCCGGAAACGCGAAAACCAGCAGGTTTGGTGGCTGCGCCGACACCTGCCAGCGGGACACAGGCCAAAATTGCTGCCGTCTGGTCCGCGATACTTGGCGTGTCTGACATCGGCGGCGCGGACAGTTTCTTTGCGCTGGGGGGGCATTCGCTTTTGGCTGTGCAGGCGCACCGGGACATCAAAGCGGCATTGGGCGCGGCAAGTTTGTCGATCACTGACATTTTCCGCTTTCCGACGCTCGAAGGTTTGGCGGGCCATATTGATAGGACCAACGGGAGCAGCGCAGAGCCGGTCATTGTCGCGCCAGATCCAGCCAAGTCTGACACCATGGCCAAACGCCGCTTGATGCGCGCGAGCCGCAGGAAAGCCGGTGCATGATGGCCGCACCATCTGACCGATTTGATCAGCTTCGCGCGGCTGTTATCACGTTGTTTGACGGGTCTGTTGCCGTTGTGGTCACAGACCCATCACGCGGGCAGCCTGCGTTGAAGGCAGTTGAACGGCCTGCGGTCGCAGGGGCTATCCCGGCGCGGCAAACCGAGTTTGCCGCAGGTCGCGCGGCGGCGCGTGCGGCGATGGCGCAAATTGGGATCGAGCCCGGCCCGGTCCCTGCAGGCCCCGACCGAGCACCCGTTTGGCCAAAGGGTGTGATCGGCTCAATCACACATACGGACAAATTGTGCATTGCCGTGGTTGCCCCCGCCACAAACATCCGCAGTCTGGGTGTAGATGCGGAACCTGCGACGCCATTGGATTTTGATCTGATCCCAACAATCTGTTCGGCTGCAGAGCAGGCGCAGGTCGCAGGGCCGGATCTGGGTCGTCTTGCCAAGATTATTTTTAGCGCCAAGGAAGCAGCTTATAAGGCGCAGTATCCGTTGACGGGCATGCTATTGGGCTATGATCACCTCGATATTTCACTTGATCCGTCTGCGGGATCTTTCGTGGCAACCTTCCTCAAACCAGCGCCACCATTCGCGGTTCGTGACACCCTGCCGGGGCGGTTTGTGCAGGTGGCAGATCACCTTGTCACTGCGGTAACGATTGGGCAGGGTATGCCCGAAGGAGCCTGATATGTTGCATCTCACGCGCCGTTCTGCTGTGGCCGGACTGGGGCTTGCGCTTGCGGGCGCGGGCGCTGTTGCGTGGCAATCCCGTCCAGATATCAGCGCCGAAAAAGCGCGGGCGCTTTATGCTCAACCTTTGATGAAGCCCGCTGGTGCATTGAAGGTCTTTCACCTCGGCCATTCGCTTGTGGGCCGTGATATGCCTGCGATGCTGGCGCAACTTGCGGGGCCTGAGCATACCTACAAAAGTCAGTTGGGATGGGGCACATCGCTAAAGCAGCATTGGGAACCGGACCAAGTCATCAACGGATTTGCAGAAGAAAACAAGCGTCCCCATTTCCGCGCAGCCAAACAGGCGATCGGGTCGGGTGCGTTTGATGCGGTGGTGGTCACCGAAATGGTCGAGATTGCCGATGCGATCCGCTATCACGATGCCGCCACCTATCTTGCGCGCTGGGCAGAGCTGGCGTGGGACGCAAACCCGCGCACCCGTATCTATCTTTACGAGACCTGGCACCACACTGATGATGGCAATGGCTGGCTGACCCGGATCGATAGGGATCTGCGCAAATACTGGCTGGGGCAGGTCAAATATCCGGCTTTGACCCGCACAGACGCACCAATCCATCTTATCCCGGCGGGGCAGGTCATGGCCGCTTTTGTGCGGGCGGCACAGGCTTCGGGTGGGACGCCGGGGATCACCACTTTGCATGACTTGTTTGCCAGGCGGGACGATGGCACGCCCGACACGATCCATTTCAACGATCTGGGGGCGTATCTGGTCGCGTTGACGCATTTCGCCGTGCTCTATCATCGCAATCCTGTGGGCCTGCCCTACGCTTTGTTGCGCGCGGATGGCACCAACGCGCATGCGCCCGACCCTCAGACAGCGCAGTTGATGCAGCAGGTGGTCTGGGATGTCATCCAGCGTCACCCCGAAACCGGCGTTGCGGCATGAGCGGTCTTGGCCCCATTTTGTCGATCCTGATGGTGGGTCACAGCCTGTTTGGGAGTGCTGGTCCGGATATGCTGCAAGCGGCGCTCAGCGAAGGGCAGGGCCAGGGGCGTGTTCAGGCGCAGATCATAAACGGCGCGCCGCTGCGCTATAACTGGGAACAATCAGCCAATGCCGAAGGCGTCGATGCGCGTGCGTTGTTGCCCGAAGGCGGCATATCTCATCTGATTTTGACAGAGGCTGTCCCACTGGCCAATCACACCCGGTGGTCTGATACGGAAGTCTATGCACAGGCGTTTTTTGGTCTGGCTGTGTCGGCGAACCCAGCCACCAAGGTCTATTTGCAGGAAACCTGGCACAGTCGGAACAGTGGCACCGGCGTCGCGGTTGATGACGACGCGCAGGCCCATGTGCCTTGGCGAGCGCGTCTGGATCAGGATCTGCCGGTCTGGCAAGGGATCGTGACATCGGTTGCGGCGGGCAATCGGACCGAAACCGCAAGCATCACGCTGATCCCGGCAGGACAGGCGATGGCACGTCTTTACGATGAAATTGCTGCAGACAGGGTGCCGGGCATCAGCGACATCGGCGCGCTATTTGCCGATGATATTCACCTCAATGATCTGGGCCACTACTTTGTGGCGATGGTGCAATATGCGAGCCTGACCGGCGAAAGCCCACAGGGCCTGACGAATGCGTTCAATGACCGCTGGGGCAAGTCATTTGACGCGCCCGGCCCCGTTTTGGCCCGCAATCTGCAACGTATCGCATGGGACGCGGTACGCGGCTATGACGGTGCTGTGGTGGCACCCCAGCCATCTGAGGCACCTGCACGGGCGGCGAGTGCGCCGGGCGCGCCCACGGGCCCGCCCGCAAATATTTTGCAAGTACCCGAAGGTGCCGCGCCGGGCAGTGGCAACGTCGGCATCGGACTGGCCAGCATCGCAGATTGGAGCACCCAGCAGCCCTTCATCGACGTGATGAAAACCGCACGGTCTTGGCTTGGGCATAGACCCGGCGCATACGGCGGCATGGAATATGCCGAACTGGTCGCCGGCGGCTATCTGAACCCCGATGGCTGGCCGGTCAGAATGCCGCCTGACCTCAGCAGCATCGGGACGTTGATCTTGACTGACATGCCAGAAGCGGCGGTATCGCTTGAAGGTCGTTACCTCTTGCGGTTCGACGGCACCGGCGTGATCGAGGTGGCGGGGCGCGCGCAAAACGTTCGGTATGGCGCGGGCGAAGTGACGTTTGATTACACGCCCGGCCCCGGCAGTGTCGATATCCGCGTGCAACGGATCAACACGACCGACCCGCCGCGCAATATCTCGGTGATCAAGCTCGACAATGCCGCGCGCCTTGATCAAGGCGCGACTTTCAACCCGGCATGGAGTGCCCGCATCGGCGGCTTTCGGGTGCTGCGGTTTATGGACTGGATGCAGACCAACAATGCGACCGTATCAACTTGGGCGGATCGGCCGGAACCCGGTGATGTGAGCTTTGCCTCTGGTGTGCCGGTCGAAGTGATGGTGGCCCTTGCCAATGAGTTGGAAACGGACGCTTGGTTTAACATGCCGCATCTGGCGGATGATGATTATGTCCGCCGCTTTGCAACTTATGTGCGGGACAATCTGGACCCCAAACTGACCACCTATGTCGAGTTTTCGAACGAGGTCTGGAACTGGCAATTTGATCAGGCAGTCTGGGCCGATGTGCAGTCACTGGCGCGATGGGACCAAAAAGACAAATGGATGCAGTATTACGGGTTGCGTGCAGCCGAGGTAGCGCGGATCTGGTCCGATGTTTTTGGCGATCAGGGCGACGCGCGATTGGTCAATTTGATCTCCAGCCAGACGGGGTGGCTCGGTCTGGAAACCGAAGCACTTGATGCGCCGCTGGTTCAGGCCGAAGGGCTTGCTGCCCCGGCAGATGCGTTCGATGCCTATGCGGTGACGGGATATTTTGGTGGGATATTGGGTGTCGATGACCGACAGCCGGTGGTGAAAGACTGGTTGGATGAAAGCCGCACCCGCGCACGGGCAGCCGCCAAGACCAAAGGACTGTCGGGCGCAACGGCGCAGGAATATGTAGCGCTTCATCGGTTTGATCATGCCACGGCACTTGCGGGCCGTGATCTTTATGACGGGGCGGTCAGTGATGATGTCAATGACACTGTGGCGGATTTGATAGGCCGTGTTTGGCCCTATCATGCGGCCGTTGCGCGTGCGCGGGGGTTGGATTTGATTGTCTATGAGGGCGGCAGTCACGTTGTGGGTCTGGGTGCCCAGGTTGATGATGCTGATCTGACGGCGTTCTTCCAACATATCAACTATTCGACAGAGATGGGGACGCTGTACGCAACGCTGTTGGCGGGATGGCAGGCCATTGGCGGGCAGTTATTCGTCGCCTATTCGGATGTCTATGCGCCGACCAAGTGGGGATCATGGGGGGGCTTGCGGCATCTGGATGATGAAAATCCCCGATGGGATGCTTTGGTCGCGGTTCAATGAAGATGCTCAGCATCCTGATTCCCGCGCATAATGAGGCGGGGTATTTGCCTGATTGTATTGAGGCGCTGCTGGCATCGGATCTGGTCGACCTCTCCGTCGAGGTGATCGTGATTGCCAACGGCTGTACCGACAACACAGCCAAGATCGCTCAAACGTTCAAAGAACGGCTCATGTCAAAAGGCTGGGCGCTTGTGGTGTTGGACATCGCCCAGGGTGGCAAGGCGATCGCACTTAACGCGGGCGACAAGGCAGCGCAGGGGGATGTGCTGATCTATCTGGATGCGGATGTGCAGGTCTCGCCACCGTTGATTGCGCAATTGGCACAGGTATTGGACACCGGGATGCCGCGCTATGCCAGTGGCCAGCCGAACGTGACAGTTGGGACAAGCGTTGTCACGCGCCACTATATGCGGTTCTGGCGCACGGTGCCGTTTATGACATTGGGCGTGCCGGGATTTGGGGTCTTTGCGATGAACCGGGCAGGGAGGGCGCGCTGGGCGGCGTGGCCCGATATCATCTCGGATGATACATTTGCCCGGCTCAATTTTACCCCCGAAGAACGGAAGTCGGTATCGGCGCACTATGACTGGCCAATGATCGAAGGATTTGCCGCATTGGTGCAGGTGCGTCGGCGGCAGGACGCGGGTGTGGCGGAGATTGCCGAACGGTATCCCGCTTTGATGATCAATGCCGATGCCAAGAGGGGTGGTGCACCGCTGTGGCTGCGTGCCTTTCGTGATCCGGTTGCCTTTGCCGTGTTCATGATTGTGCGCGGCGTCGCACGGATGCCGATCCTGCGCAGTGAAAGCAAATGGGCGCGCGGGCGTTAGCGGCGAATGAGGTTCGCAAGCTTGGCGGCTTCTTTGCCCGCATCGTGGCGTTCAAAGACCCGCCCGCGGCCAGCTGCGCCCATTTTTGAAAGCCTGGTCAGCGGTGCGGTCGCAAAGTCATCAATCGCTTGCGCTAGCGCGTGTACATCCCCCGCCGGGACCAGCCATCCGGTCTTGCCATTCAGCACCAGTTCGGGTGTGCCCGCCACATAGGTGGCAATTACCGGACGAGCGGCGGCCATGGCCTCCATCACCACCATCGGCAGCCCTTCGGCAAAGCTTGGCATGATCAGCCCGTGTGCTGCGTCGAGTTCCGCGCGAATGCGCGTTTCATCCACCCATCCGGTCAGCGTGATCCGATCCGCAAGCCTGTGACTGGCAATCAAGGCTTCGATTTGTCCGCGCATTTCGCCATCGCCAATCAGTATCAGATGGATGTCCTTGCTGGTAGCTTGTGCGACAGCGTCAATCAGCGACAGCTGGCCCTTTTGCTCAACAAACCGACCTATGGCGACAAGGCGGCGGGTGCCTTTTTTCAGGGGTTCTGTCTGGTCAAAACGGTCCGGCTCAATCCCGCAATGCACGACTTCGATGCGATCCCAGTCATCGGGATCGGCCCAGCGACACAGCTGGCTGCGGCCGAATTGACTTATCGCGACAGTAAAGGCGGCATGGTGCACTTTGGTCCCCAAGGACAACGCCAACGGGCTGTCGAACTCTTCGGGACCGTGCACTGTAAAGGAATATTCCGGTCCCCCCAGCAAATGCGCCAACATCGCGACGGCGGCAGCATTGGTGCCAAAATGGGCATGGACATGAGACAGGGTTTCGGCCTCGCAGCGCCCCGCAACATAACAGGCTTCTGCAAGATAAACTAGATGGCGCAGCACGCCCACATTGGACGCGCGGCCCATTTTCCAGCTCACCTGAACCGCCGCAAAGAAGGCAGCAGTATCTTTGCGCAGCATCTGCCAGACCGCCCCGGCAATTGCGCCAACCCCTTGGGACAGTACGTATTCTGTCTTGCCAACCTCGGCTTTGTCCTGAGGATCAACCAAGGCGTCCGTGGGTGCGCGCATGGCAAACCGAAGCACCTCGTGACCAGCGGCTTCGAGCGCACGTATTTCACGGCGAATAAAACTATGTGAAGGTTGCGGGTAGGTGTTGAGGATGTAGGCGATTTTCAAAAGACGATCCTTTGTCCGGTCGCAGTGCACGGTGCGCGTCGGGTAAGTTGGCGACTTCCGGGCGAGGTTACGCTTTGGCTGCCTGCGCCTTGCGTGCCATGCGGGCGGTTCGCCCCTTGAGTTTCACAGCTTCGGCAATCACGATCACAGGGCGCAGCCCGGTTTCCCGTTCCATCTGGCGCGCAGTGCGCAGGACGGGATGGCGTAAGTCAAGCAAGAATGCCAAGGCAATCGCCGCGATGACCGAAGCCATGCCACCGAGAAGCGCCACGATTTTCCGACTGCGGGTGTACGGATAATCCGGCACTTGCGCCTCTTCGAGGGTGATCAGGCGCTCACCCCGCGCGGCGGCCTCCAGCGAAAAACCAACCTCTGCCTCGTTACGGCGGGTCGATATGACCTCAAGCTGGTCCTGAAGCTGATCCATCCGGCGGTCGAAACTGGCCAATGTGCGGTCAATTTCGGGCGAGGTTTGCAGGCTTTCCTTGAGGGCTGTGCGCCGCTCATTCAGGAGGGTGCGTTGTGATGTCAGGCTGGCAAGCTGCGCATCAATTTCGTCTTCCAGCCGTTTGACCGTGGCCGCCCGCGCAGAGGGGTCAAATCGGGTGCGCGCCAGTTGGGCCGCAATGATGTCGCGGTCCAGAGCCAGTATCGCAGTGTTCAGACTGGAAATTTCGTCGCGGCGAAAGGCAAGGCTGCCTTCGATAGACAGATCATTTTTGCTCCGAAAGGCTTGGAGCTCTTGCTCAAGTGCGGCGATGTCACGCACAATGTTGGCTTCTTGCCTTTCAAAGAATTCCAAGGTTTCGCGGGTCTGTTCCTCGCGCTGGGTGGCGGACAGGGCGCGGGTCCGGTTGGCAAACTCATGAGCCACCGCCTGCGCCTGTTCGGCGCTGTCCATTTCGGCAGTGATTGTCAGGACGGAAATGGTGCCGTCATCAGCAAACCCTTCCCGTGCCGCGGCAACGCCTGTGATCGTGACCGCGCTGCGCAGCAAGTCCACCTTTTCGGACAGCCGTAGCCCCGATGCGTTCTCATAAAGGCCAAATTTATCGATCATCCCGATCAGGTTATCGCGGGCCATCAGTTGTTGTTCAATCAACTGCAGGCGGCGCGCAGATGAGCCTTCGACCGTTGATGGGGCGAGGTCATTGGCGATTGTGGGCTGTTCAATCTGAATGACTTCGGCGGATTGATACATATGTTGTTGCATCAGGGCAAAAACGACAGAAACGATGCATCCCAAGAAGATCACACTTAGGATCAGCCGCGCCCGGCGGCGCAACAAATCCAGAAAGTCATCCAGCGAATAGATCGGACCCATCAGCCTGCGTATCCCAATATCGATGAGTTCGGGTGCACGCACCCGCAAGACCCGGTTTTGACCCGTTTAAACCATAGCAATCCGGTGATCATAGTGCTTCCTACATACTTCCAACAGGGGTTCAGACGGCGGATCAGGTGTACCGGACAATGCTTGAACGGCGCGCCCGGTTTAATACAACGCCCAACAAAGGCACCTGCCCATCCAACATCTGTTCGCATTCGGTCAGCTGGCGTGCGGTTGTCTGGGTCCCGTCTGACACCAGCAAAACGCCATCTAGATGGGGCAAAAAGGCGGACACATCATCAAAAGCCAACATCGGCGGCATATCATAGATCACAATCTCGGGCTGCAAGGCTGTTTGCATCTGTTGCAACGTCCGTATCGTGGTTGCGTTCTGAAGTGTTTCGGCGGCAAGTTCATGTGGTCCACTGCTCAGTCCGAGCGCCAATGTGTCAGTGCATCGGACCAAATGCTCGGCCATCGCGGTGCTGCCGTCCAGATACCTCTGCAGTGGACCACGCGCTTGTATGTCAACGGCTGCTGCGACGCCGGGATTTCGCATGTTAAAATCCATCAAGATTGAACGTGACCCGGTAATGCGCGACAGGCTGAGCGCCAGATTGACTGCCGTAAAGGTCGTGCCGCATCCGGTGGTCGGGGCGGTCACGGCGATGTTGGTCCAGCCATGTTCCTGCGCGGTCTGGCGCAGACGTGTGCGCAGCACATCAAAGGCATGGGCATCGCTATGACCAAGATCGCCGTCGATGGCGGTTTTGGTCGTGGTGTGCGTGCCACTTCTGCCCGGCGCTTCGAGCCTCAGGTCTTGCCAACGCGTATCTTCGGCAGATTTGACAAACGATGGCTTTTCCGGGGCTACGGCAGATAGTTCAAGCAGTCGCCTTTGCGACTGTTCATTCATGATATGACGAGGTCGAATGCCGTGGCGCATTCCGCTGAGAAAGGCAGGCGGTCTTTTGCCTCGGACCGTCGCATCCTGCGATGGTTTGGATGTTTCAGCGACAGGATAATTATCCTTCATTGCATCCCACTTTGGCGGTTTGGACATGCGTTAATCTTACACCTGATCTGTACTGATCCACAATAAGTCTCGCCTTAATATCCGGTCCGGCGCAGGACCACACCGATCGTCTTGTAGAGCACAGTAAGATCCAAATTGAACGAAATTTCGCGTAGATATTCCGCATCAACTTCGTTGCGATGAGAGAGCCGAGTGTTGTCGCGTGCAGACACCTGCCATAAACCTGTAACGCCGGGTCTGAGAGCGAAATAGGCGTCCGAATCACCGTACATGGACAATTGCTCCGGCATCATCGGGCGTGGCCCGACAAGGCTCATATCACCTTTCAAGACATTGAAAAGTTGTGGAAGTTCATCCATGGACGTGGCGCGCAGGAAGTGACCAACGCGGGTGACGCGCGGGTCGTCCCGTAGTTTTTGCAATTCGTCCCATTCACGCCGACGGGCCGGATCGGAAGCCAGATAGGCCTCCAGCACCGCATCCGCATCGCGCACCATCGTGCGCAATTTCAGAATTTTGAAGCGTTTGCCGTTTTTTCCCAGACGTTCTTGTGTGTAAAAGGGTGACCCGCCCTCGACCCAAAGCGCAATAGCGCAAAATGCTATAAACGGGATCGAAAAGGGCAGGGTGAGAAGGACGATAAGCCCATCCAGCAGCGGTTTGACCAAGCCACGATAAAAACCGCTCGCTTCGGCTTTGCGGGAAACCGCACCGTCCCAGACATAGCTGCGGCGTACCGACGACACGGCAAACCGTTCAGACCTTAGAATTGCGGGATTGCTATCAGCAGGTAATGCGCCAAATTCAAACTGGCCATACCCCAGTTGGTTCGTCTTAAAACTATTCATGATAACCCCTCCAGGGCGTATCGCTACTCTTTACTCTCAACTACGCGTTAATCCTAACTGCGCTCTGCATAGTTCCAACAACGGAAACGGTGACCCAGCGGAAGCTCAAATCACGTGCTCTATACATTACGTTCAGCTCACTCCGATGGTTAACCTAACGTCAACCTGTCATCGCGATTTCGTGATCGAGAACATTTCCATCACGAGTTCACTGGACCAACTGCCACATTGATAACAGTTTTTGACCGCAATTGAGGCAATTTCTTTGAAACAAACTGTTTCTTCTAAGGCACAAAAGGCATTCCCTCTATGCGTGTATGTTTATGGGATTAAAGAAGAATTCGCTCTGAATCCGATCTGACACATACCGAATCCGGCGGAAACACCGTTATCGCCAGATGCTGATTGAATGATCTGAGGACCGCATGGGTCGGACGGTATGAATTGCTGATGAGAGTATGAATTTTATTCGATAGATCGCAGGTGGTCCTTCTATTTTCATGGATCAAAGGATGTCACGGGACGATCAGAGGTTTGGGTATGCGTCAGGCAGTAGCCTGTTTGCGCATGACTGACATGGGCAGGGCAGTACCTGACGGAGGACAAAGCCCAAGCATCGCTAATATGTGCAGTGGTATGGCCTATAGAGGGCAGCCTGCGTTCAGAAGCGCATTCAAAACAACAGATCAAATGGAAAAGTGGCAGCCCGTAGGGGAGTCGAACCCCTCTTTTCAGGTTGAAAACCTGACGTCCTAACCGATAGACGAACGGGCCACTGGTCGTGAGCGGTTCTTTAGGTAAATGACGCGTAGGGTGCAAGCAGAAATTTCCCGTTGATGACAGAAATTGTATTCAGGCCGCACTGGCATCCTCAAGCCTGAGCTGCACAGAACGTTTGCCCCGCCAGGTATTGATATCCAGCCGCCCGGCCAGATGAAACCTTGCACCGCCATGATTTTCCATCGCAGGGCCAAGCGGGCCATCATATGCACCAAAGGCGATCGCGTCCATCGTGGCCCCCAAACCGTCGCCAAAAGTGACCTTGAGGTGGTTTTCGCCCACCCGTTTGGCAAAGCGGATCTGCATGTCGGAAAAGACAAACCGCGGGGCAGGGGCCGCAGCCCCAAATGGTCCGGCTTCCTCAATCTTTTCGACCAGTTCAACCGTCGCGGCACCCGGCATCAACAGACCAGTTACCGCAAGTTCAGATGGCCCGGCCAGATGCGCGCCTTGTTTTGCCAATAGCTCGCCAAGGCGCGCCATGGCCGCGTCCAGCTTGTCCTCGGCCACGGTCAGCCCGGCGGCCATCTTGTGACCGCCCCCTTTGATCAGCAACCCTTCGGCCGCGAGCCTTTGGATGGGTGCACCAAGGTCGATGCCAGAAACAGACCGACCAGACCCTTTGCCAATGCCGTCCTCGACCCCGATCACCACCGCAGGTCGGTTTGATGCTTCTTTCAGCCGCGCAGCGACGATGCCGACCACACCGGGGTGCCAGCCGGGCCCCGATGCCCAGACGAGCGGTGCGTCAAATCCGCGTTCCTCAGCCTGAGCCAGGGCCGCAGCACGCACCGACGCTTCAACATCCCGGCGGTCGGTGTTTAATGCGTCAAGGCGTTCGGCCAGCGCGGCCGCCTCGTGCGGATCGTTCGTCGCCAAAAGCCGTGCGCCCAGATCGGCCTGACCAATGCGCCCGCCTGCATTGATGCGCGGGCCCAGCAGGAATCCCAGATGATAGGATGTGGGTGCCGTATCCATGCGCGCAACATCGGCCAGCGCCGCAAGCCCGACCCGCGCCCGCTGCGCCATAATCCGCAGGCCCTGGCGCACAAAGGCGCGATTGACACCGATCAAAGGGGCCACGTCGGCAACTGTTGCAAGGGCCACCAAATCAAGCAGGCCCATCAGGTCCGGTCCCTTGCGATCGCTCTCCCGAAGGTGCCGGCCCGCCTCGACCAACATCAAAAATACCACAGCGGCTGCACATAGATGTGCAGATGCGCCATCTTCGTCTTGCCGGTTCGGGTTTACAACCGCCAGCGCATCCGGCAGCACCTCACCTCCCAAATGGTGATCCAGCACAATCACATCTGCGCCCCTTGCCGCTGCTATCGGTCCATGGGACAAGGTACCGCAATCGACGCAAACAATCAGATCATGATCTGTTGCAAGGGCTGCCATGGCCTCTTCATTCGGGCCATAGCCTTCGTCGATGCGGTCAGGAACATAAAGCGTGGCATTGTGACCCATGTCTCGCAGCCAAACCAGCAGCAATGCCGCAGAAGAGCCGCCATCGACATCGTAATCGGCAAAAACAGCAATACGTTGCCGCCCGTCAAGGGCGCTCAGAAACCGGCGCGCTGCGCTTTCCATGTCTTTCAGCGACCTTGGATCAGGCAACAGATCCCGTATCGAGGGGGCAAGAAATGCGTCAGCTTCCGGTGGGGCGACACCGCGTCGCGCCAGCACCTGACACACGGGCTCCGGCAGGTCGGTTCGCTGCGCCAACACCTCGGCTGCGCGTTCCACATCGACGCCGGGACCAACCCAACGCCGCCCGGTCAGGGATGTCTCAACGCCCAGATACGCCATGACCATCCCTCATTTCACCCTTTTACAAATACCGTCCGACATATGCAGCAGCCACCGGCCTCTGCGTTATTCCACCGGTGTGCGATAGTTCATGCGCCGCACCGATCCGGTTTTGGACCGCATGATCAGGGTTTCCGTGGTCATCCAGCCGACTTCGCGTTTGACGCCCGGTACCAGATTGCCATCCGTCACCCCCGTGGCGGCAAAGATGACATCTTCGGTCACCATCTCGTCGCGACGATAAATGCGGTCGAAATCGGTGATGCCCGCTTTGGTGGCGCGGCCGCGTTCGTCGTCGTTGCGGAACATCAGGCGTCCATACATCTGACCGCCCATACATTTCAGCGCGGCTGCGGCCAACACGCCCTCAGGCGCACCGCCCTGGCCCATATACATGTCAATGCCCGTGGAAGGATCTGCGCAATGCATGACCCCGGCCACATCGCCATCGGTGATCAGCCGGATCGCCGCCCCCGTGGCACGCACCTCAGCGATCATCGTCTCGTGGCGGGGGCGTTCCAGAATGCACACGGTGATGTCGCCCGGATCACATTTCCTGGCCTTGGCCAGTGCCGTGACGCGCTGACCCGGCGACATATCCAGTGTCACCACATCCGTCTTGTATCCCGGACCAATCGCCAGCTTGTCCATATACACATCCGGCGCATGCAGCATCGAGCCGCGCGGCCCCATCGCAATCACCGTCAGGGCATTCGGCATGTCCTTTGCCGTCAGCGTGGTTCCTTCCAATGGGTCCAGCGCAATGTCGACACCGGGGCCATTGCCGGTTCCGACCTCTTCGCCAATGAACAACATCGGTGCCTCATCGCGTTCGCCTTCGCCGATCACCACGACACCGGCAATATCAAGCAGGTTCAGCTGCTCTCGCATCGCATTGACCGCCGCCTGATCCGCGGCCTTTTCGTCACCTTTACCGATCAGCTTGGCCGATGCCAACGCGGCGGCCTCAGACACGCGGGCAAGGCCCAGCGACAACATGCGATCTTGAAATTGGGCAGTGAGGGTCATGGGGCAGGGTCCTTAGTATTGGTATTTCATGTTTCGTCTAGCGCTCAGGGGGGATTGATACAAGGTTTGGTGTTGGTTTGCAGGGTTTGGGGATAACTGGTGAATGTCGGCGGTGAGCCCAAACCTCCAGTTTTCTGCATCGCGGTGAAGGTCAACTTTGACCGAAGTGGCGCGAAAACCTATCTGACAGCTTCGCGCCACATAACACTGGTGCTTAGTTCTCGACGGCGGCTTTTAGCTCCGCATTGAAGGTTTGATACATCGGCAACAACTGAACCACAAAGTTCGCCGCATAGGGGTTGTCGACGATCTCGTCGGACTGGACGAACAGGGTCTGATCACCACAGGCTTCAACCCGATAGAGGTGGTTGTCGTGACCGCCGCCGTTGTCCTCGGGGAACGGGTCGGACCAGCCGAATGATTGGCCATCTTCATAGATAAGCGTGTGAGGTATTTCCATCAAATTGGGTTCACCGTTCTCATCGGTGCCAAAGATAAAGGTGATGGTCACGCTGCCGCCGTCTTGGATGTCACCGGTCATGCCCTGCAATGTCGCGGTGCTCCAGCTTGCCACATCGTCGAAGTCGGTCAGGGTCGTCCAGACATCCTCAGGGGCAGCATTAATAAGCGCCGATGTGTCGACTGTCGCATGAGTCGGGCTGAGTTGGGCGATGCTGCCGCTCATCAGACGCGCATTGCAGGGCGTGTCTGCCGCCAATGGTGTGCTGAACGCGATTGCAAGCAATGGGGCGGCAAATGCGGTTGAGATGTAGGGCAATAAACTATTCATGGTGCTTCCAATTGAGTTTGTGTTTCCTTTTTTTGATGTGTTGGGTGACCCCGCGGCTACTTGCTGGGGTCACCCGTCGCCCAAGCCACGCCATCACCGCGATCCATTGTCGCCATCTGCGCCATGTCGGCATCGTCGATGGTGAAATCGAACAGATCCAAGTTTTGCGCCATCCGGTCTGGATTCAGGCTTTTGGGCAGGACGGCATAACCGTTCTGTACGCCCCATCGCAGCAAGAGCTGTGCTTCAGACACGCCGTACTTCTGTGCCATATCTTTGAAGACGGCACCATCTGCTTTCATGTCATCCGTCTTGGCACTGTCTTGACCGGGCTCTGTGCGCCAAGTGGAAAGCGGGACAAGGCTGCTATAGGCAATCGGTGCGATGTTGTGCCGGGCCATATGGGCAAGCAGGCCGGGTTTCTGGGACCAAGGATGCAATTCGATCTGGTTGGCATCTGGCATCGGCAGGCCAGCGGCGCTGATCTCGTCAAGGTGGCCTTCGTTGAAGTTGCTCACGCCAATGGAACGGGCCTTGCCGCTGGCTTGCAATTCCAGCAAGGCGCGCCACTGTTCAAGGCGCATGTCGCCGCCGTAGGGTGCGTGGATCAGATAGAGGTCCACATAATCCAAACCCAGACGCGACAGGCTTGCGGCGCATTCTTCAAGGGTTTGCGCACCGGTTTTGGGCGCGTCGCCCCAGGCAGGGTTTCCGGGCCAAAGCTTGGCCGTGACGAACAGATCAGCACGCGATAGCCCTTCGGCCTGAAGCCCTTTTCTGATCCCGGCCCCAACCGTTTCCTCGTTGCGATAACCAGAGGCCGTGTCGATGTGACGGTAGCCTAATGTGATTGCCGAACTGATTGCGGTTTCAGCATCGTCGTTCGAGATAAGATATGTACCGAACCCGACCGTTGGGATTGAGGTGTCAGAGTTCAGGGCGAACATGGTTTGTGGTCTAGACATGCAGTGCTCCATTCTTGTGTCATGTTGAGAGGAAGCTACGTGCGTGGCGACGATCCGTCCTGCCAATTTTTCCGGAATTTCTGCCGATTCCTCCGAATCGTTGGGAAATTGCGTGATCTCACGGAACACTCCTGATACGGATCGGTAGAGGAGACGCCGATGACGTTTGAGAGATTACAGCACCTGTCAGCAGAGCTTTCAGTCCGCGAAACAGCACGTTCGGGTAGAATCCTTCCTGCTGCGCACATATTTCAACGCGACGAAATTACAGCGTTCGAGGCTGTCGTCTATAACCCTGTTATTTGTCTGATCCTACAGGGACGAAAAGAAATGAACGTCGGGAAGCAATGCGTTGAACTTGGCGAAGGGTATGCGCTTTTGGTCAGCCATGACTTGCCCGTGACGTCGAAAATCACACAAGCCAGTGCCGACGCCCCATACCGCGCACTTATCCTGTCACTGGATTTAGGTATTTTGCGCAGCCTTTATGAACAGGTCGGTGAAGCGGTGTCTGACGCGCATGATGCAAGGTCACTCTCGGCAAGTGTCGCTGATCCCGCATGGGTCGATCCAATTCTGCGCTATCTGGAATTGATGGACGCACCCCTTGATGCGCAGGTCCTCGGTCCGATGATCTTGAAAGAAATCCACTACCGTCTTTTGTTGTCGCCGATTGGCGGCATGTTGCGGAACCTGTTGTCGGTCGATAGCCATGCCAGCCGTATCGCCAAATCCATCCAACAGATCAGGACCAATTTTCGAGAGCCGTTGGTTGTGGGTGAACTGGCCGAAGTGGCGGGGATGAGCCAGTCGTCGTTTCACGAGCACTTCAAGTCTGTGACTGGCACTTCACCGTTGCAGTATCAAAAAGAACTACGGATGATCGAGGCGCGCGCCTTGTTGGAGCGCGGTGTCCCTTCTGTATCGGTCGCAGGATTTGAAGTCGGCTATGAGAGCTCCTCGCATTTCAGTCGCGACTACTCCCGCAAATTTGGTTGCTCCCCCAAACACCACCTCGCGCGGGCATCTTAGTTTACTTCTGCGGTGAGCAAAGCAGCCATCCAAACAAAATAGGTCAACGGCGGCTTTGTCCTGTGTGGATGTCTCCTGCAAAGCAAGACATTTTTGAAGCCATTGGCAATTTGTCAGATACGGTCTT